>CAYTXE010000115.1:0-7466 GCA_964441045.1 uncultured Candidatus Brevefilum sp. | reverse complement strand
CCTTCGTCAGGGTCACGCGGACTTCAAACTTCTGGTGGATTTGATGAAAAATGGATGTGGTTCGTTCCATGATCGTTGAACTTTTTCCACCTCCCAAAGTGGGGCGCTGCAAATCCTGGATCTCGGGTGGGCCATCACAGGAGAGACCGATCAGATCAAATAAGGCGCAAACTTCTTTTGCCTTTTCGGTGCTCATGATTCCGTTTGTCGCTAAATAAGTAAAAACCGACACCTTTTTCTGATGGCATAGATCTTTCACGAAATTTACTAAGGGTTCAATTCGATTGTCAAGGGTTGGTTCACCGCCCCCATTCAGCACAAAGGTCATTGGAGTACCTGTTTCACTGCAATTTTCCGCAACCAATCGGGCCCCCTCAATGATGGATTCTGTTGAGGAGGCGTAATATTCAGGGTTTGCGTGAGATGGGTCAGAAAAACAATAACGACAGTGTAAATTGCATGAACGAGTGATATATACATTCAAACTGACTGGTGTGAATCTATCATGCCAGCTGTCAGGCTGCTCTATCGCTTCTTCAGCATGGGATTGAAGCGTTTGCCACTCAGAAGATGCTGACAAGGATTGTTCCCAATCCGGTTTCTCAATACGTACAATGAACCCTGGAGCATATAAAAGGACATCTTCTAATCGAGCCTTATAATAAATCGGAAGGTTGGTATTAGGTAATTGATTGAATAATTCAGACATGGTGATGTGTTATATTTTCTAAATCAGCGACCATGTTTCCTGAAAACCAGGCACCATTAGGGGTTAATGAATAGCAATCTGGTTTTGTTTCCTCAACCAGTAGAGCTGCTATCCAGGGATGAATGAGCGCATCAGACTCTTGGGGAGACAAAACCTGTCTACTTTGTTTTCCGGTAAACTCACCAGAAAGTAGATTAATTTCCAAAGGGAGTATTCTTTGAGCTTGCTCAGGTCTTTTGCCCCCACCTTGAAGTGCCGGATAAGAGGGCGTGGTTTGGTCTATGGTTTTGCGATAATTCAAATGGCGGTAATGATAATCGTCAAAGACGCCATCCGCATATGCGCCGATTGCAAGGCAATCTTCGGAGCGAAGCGGAAATGTGAAATACAGATTTTGATCGCGCTCATTCGCGAAGTGATTAAACAGATTCTTTCGGAATCCTGCTTGGATGAGGTGGTTGACTGCCGCTAAAAAGAGAAAATAATTTTCGCGGCGGTCACGCTCTAAGAGATGATATTGTTTGGCAAAGCGCATATTCTGATTTGAGATATTGATCTCATAGATTGAAAAACCATCGACACCAGCATCAATCAGAACATTAATGGCATGCAGCATCCCAGGAAGTGTTTCTAAAGGCAAGCCAACGAGCAAATCTACACTGGTAATCCAACCTAATCCATGGGCTCTGTGGATTTTTTCCAGAACTTGGGATGAAGTTTCCCGACGTTTCAGCAATGGACGAACATGATCTTCCATGCTTTGAACACCAAGATGCAGACGTCGGAAACCTAGATTGGTCAAATTTTCGAGCATTGGTGGATTTAATGAAGCGCTGGTTGTTTCGATAGCCCACTCTGTCTCATCAATGACATTAAATGATGATCGTAGAGTTTCTACTAATTTTTGGAACCGTTCATATCCCAAAAACAGGGGGGTACCACCACCAAAATGCACTGTTGTTACTGGACGGTTTGATAAAGTGCCGCATGTTTTCCAGGAATTAATTTCGTGCAGCAATGCTTTTAGATAATTATTTAATACACGATCGATATGATTCCTGACCTGCATTGTTAAGCAGTCGCAAAAACTGCAGCGAGAGGGACAAAATGGGACATGGATATAAATGCTGATTCCGCGGTCTTTTGAGAGCTGTTCGTTGATCTGCTGTAAATGCACCCAAGCAGCTTCCCCATTATCAGAAAAACCCTTTCTTCGCCAGATGGGGAGCGGCATGTGGTTATTATTAATTTGATAATTCTGATTTAAAGCCAAATAATACCGAAGGATTTCTCTTACGTCAAAGGAATTGGGAGCGTTGTGGAAGAAGTGTTTGCAATATTCAATGTCCCTTCTGTTCACGATATCACCTCAAAGGAAATCCAGTCTTTACTCGTTTCTTTCAAAGAGAGGGAAGCTATTCGTTTTAGTTGATAGATTGTCAAACCTTTTAATGAAGACCGAATCTCTTCTAACTCATCTGGAGCGATCGATCGAACATGGTTGTTCTGAACAGTATAGAAGCTTTCCAATACACCATTGCCAAGATATTTTTCGTTAGGTTCTTTTCGTTCGGAGAGGATTAATTCTCGCCTTGCTGTGAGCTGCTGCCATTTGCCAATAGTGGAGCAGTAATTGACACTCAGTGATAAATTTTGTTGTTTCACCTCTCGAAAAACTTTCAACGCTAATGCGTCACTACCGGGACTGATGGCCGTTCGATGACCATCTGGCAGGGTAATTCGACGTTTGTCACCAGGAAAATTTTCAGCATTGCTGCCAGGTTCAAAAAGAAATTCGTGAATATTCAACACTCGAACACCCTTCTCAGCCCAAAGTCGCAAGGAATTTAACAGGATATTCTCGTCAGCGGCAATCAGTGGGATTTCCACGGTGACCCACTTGAAGTATTGAGTGGATTTATGAAGCATTTCTAATAAGTGTGGGTGTTGATACGAAGTTGCTGCAGCATTGAAGCGAATCTCGTTCAAGCCCAGTTCAGACAATCTTTGCAGAATGGTTTCACTAAGCAGCAAACCATTGGAATACAGCCAGATATGTTCCAGGTGATGGTCCTGGTTACAAATTTCAAGCCAATGATACAGGTTTTCTCTTTCAAGAAGGGCTTCTCCACCAGAGAAGGAAACGCCCTGGATACCCAATTGATGATATCGTTTTATGTTTTCACGAATGTCATTTCCCAAGTTTGATCCCTGGAGATTTTGGGGACGACGATTGATACTGTAACAAAAGTCACAATTTAGGTTGCATTGATGGGTGACGAAAAAACAATCCCATTTTCCAGATCGGCAGATATGGCAGCCAGGGGAGATTTCTCCGAGAGATAATAATTTAGATCTTTCATCATAGGTAAGTTCAGGTATTTCTGAGCAGGCCTCGTTAACAAAAATTTCCCACTTTGTCGATAGATAATCATCATCCGCGTCAATATACTTGTTAACTGCTTTATCATGGGCTTTCTGCAGGAAAGCCGGAAGTTTTTCATGCATGATCAGGCACCCCGGCTGAGGGATAGGCAAATCCCTCTTCAACAAGGAACAGGAACAGCCCTCGTACAAATAATTGGCTTTCTTCTTCCCCCATCGGAAAGCGTATTCTTAGAGACTTGCTTAATTCTCCTATTGTCAGGTCCTTATTAAAAAATTGGAAGATGACGTGGGCAGCTGATTGCATTGGGAACAAACTAATAAATTCGGCGTGTTTAGGCGCTTTTCCATAGACCTGATCCTTATCCGATTTAAACTCACAACCGGGGTAGAGGGTTGGGGTGATTGCCATCAGATCTTCTAATGCACAAATCCCAAGATCTTCTATTTGGTAGGTTGGTTTCTCATTAATCGTGCTGGCAATGCCGGTCACCTGCTGCAATAATGAATTGAATAATTTACGGCGTGATATTTTGATTTCCAACTTTCTATAGGGGAAATGCTTGAAGGGAAATTGATCATCCATTATTAATTTTTATTTGTTGGTAAAGCTTTGCCACCCCATCCCCCTGGGCAAGCTTTCGGAGCAGCAATTCTTTTGTCAAAATTTGGTTGATTAGGCAGCGTTGAGTCTGTTTTTTATAACTACCATTGTCGTTTCTTGTCAGTGTTCGAGCAAAACAATCTCCTGCGCAGTGCCAATAACAAAAGCAGTCACGGCATTTTTCTCGATTCTTATCAATTATTTTTAGCAATGCCTCTCTTTTACCCTTGATCAAGTGTAAACCTGAAGAATTAATGTGACCGTATTTTAATAAGGGTGTTAGTTCGTGATCGTGATTAGTGATTTCATAACACCCCACAACTTCGTTTTGAGGATTAACAATGAGCGTGTTATAAGGTGCTGTACAGAATGTCCTGACAGGATTGGTGATACGGGCTGCAGAGTATCGAAAACTGCGTTGATATTGCCTTGAGATATCATAAGCATTTAAGAAAGCAGAAATGAACTGATGTGCCTGATCTTCGCTGGGTAAGGTGTGTTCACCCCGTTGTGAATTGAAAGCAGGTTCCACTTGAATACCCTTACATTGTGTGTGCTCAAAGAGATACGCCACACTTTTAGGTAAGTCGCTCCATGGGGGAATGGCAGTCATACGGATGCCATAATTCTTATGGTTCTCATCCAATCGTTTGATGGTTCTCTCTAAAAACGGGGAGGACCTGGCACCATTTGCTAATGGGCGATTATGATCCTGGACTGCTGGATGACCATCCATAGATAGTGAGATGCTATCGATATTTTCAATGATCCAACTGCTTTGATCCTCAGACCAAACACCGTTGGATGTCAGACTTGTTTTTACAGGCAGCTTTTTATTCTTAGCATATTCTGTACACTTTTTGATGATATCCCATGCCATCATCGGTTCGCCACCACCATGAAAGGAAACTGAGAAAAAGGGTCGGTTCTGTTTGACAGCGTTTTTATGTACGATATCTATAGCGATTTTTGCTGTGTCAAACGAAAGTTCTTCTGGCGGAAGTTCACCGCCTGAAGCATAGCAATAAATGCAGCGCATTTGGCAGCGATTTGTGAGTAATAAGACGGTGTGGGTGGGAAGATAGGCGCCGTTATTCGGTAAACGCGGTGGTGGTGGATCTTTTTCTAAGAACCCAATGGAATTCAGAAAAGTACGCACTCTTGAGGCACTTTCCTGGTGCTTCTCCCCAACGCCATTTGTCAGTATTTCTTTGGTCAGATCTACCATTTGTGAATTGCCAATAAAAGCAATCCCCAATAATGGTCGGAAAATGATGAATTTGCATTCCGGATCTTGTGGAGATTGAAGTGGAATGTTAAATAATTCCATAAAGATGTTCTGTTATTCGATCAATTGACACTAATTGGGATACCAGTAATGGACCGTGTCACAGGTGCAAACTTCATCACATGTGCAGACATTTGTACTATGTGAATCACAACTGCAAGGAGCATAGCTATCGCATTCGCAAGGTGTATATACGTCACATGTGCAAATTGTTGGAACGGGTGTGGGAGGGTTGTAGATGACAGGGATACTCACGCTCGAAAGTACCTTGATGAATTCAGAATAACACCAACCCATCGTCCCATCCGAATCCATAATTTTGAACCAAACACCATCCTCTGTTTTTCCAAGAATGGTGACCTCTTCTCCAAGGGTTGTTTTCTTTATAAATGGATGGTTTGTCTGAGGGCCTTTAAACATACTGTGAGAAGTTGTTACCTCACCTTGTGGCGAGGGTATTTCAGTGTTTGTGGGCGTGTTTGTAGGTGTGTTCGTTGACGTTTGAGTCGGTTTCTCTGTAGCTGTTTTTGTGGGTGTTTTCGTGTCAGCTGGGATCTCTTCTTCAGGTTCTGAAGCTTCCTTTTTAGTTTCTTCGGATGGTTCTTCATTACCTCTGGCTTGTAGAGTTTTATCCAGAGCATCAGCCAATTCTTTTTCATCCATGCCTTTGCATCCTGTCAGCGCGATGGACGCGCCAACAACTGTAGCTGCTTTGATAAAATCTCTGCGATCAAACACTTTTTGATTTTTATCATCAATATGAACACCGTATATCTTTGGCTCATCATCAATTGGGCTGCGTTCTTCTTCATTACCTTTTGCCATTAAGATCTCCTGGAAATTTGATTAGAAAATACGTGATCTCAATTCGTAATTATAGCATACTGTTTGGAGCTAGAAGTGGAATGTTAAATAATTCCATAACGATAATATGTTATTTGATCAACTGACTCTAATCAGGATACCAGTAGTGGACTGTGTCACATGTGCAGACTTGATCACATGTGCAGACATTCGTGCTATGTGTGTCACAGCTGCAGGGTGCTGAATAACTGTCGCAATCGCAAGGTGTATATACATCACATGTGCATGGGGCTGGAACAGGTGTGGGAATGTCATAGATGGTTGGGATACTCACATTCGAAATTAGTTTAATGAATTCAGAATAACACCATCCAACTGCTCCATCCGCATCCATGATTTTGTACCATACGCCATCATCGGTTTTTCCGAGAATCCAAACCTCTTCTCCAAGGGTCGTTTTCTTAATAAATGGATGATTGGTCTGCGGGCCTTTAAACATGCTGTGAGCAGTTGTTACCTCACCTTTTGGCGTGGGTATTTCTGTGTTTGTTGGCACTTCAGTGGGTGTATTTGTGGGGGTGTTTGTCGGTGTTTCCGTGGGAAGATACGCGGCATTTTGTAGAACCCCTTCTGACATAAATACCTCTCCAGAAGAAAGTTCTTGCTCAAATGACCATTGTAAGGTTACTTCATCAATGAGACTCATTGTTTGATAACCGGGGCCTGGTATATTTTCTTCGATCTCAGGAACTTCAATGAAACGATATTCAGAACCGGATATTTCTAACAATTCCAGTTCCCCGCGAGAATTGCCGTCTAAAAGTCGATAGGTACCACATATGGTCCCGACTTGACAAATCTCATCAATATTAATCTCAATCATGGAAGACCATTCATCATTTCCTATCTCACCGATCCATTTACCTGTAATGTTAATTGTGCTGCTTGAATCTACCTGGGATACTGTCGACTTGGAGGTTTCTTCCTCCCCAGATTCCTCGGAGCCTTCCTCTTTTTCTCTGGCCTGTAAAGTTTGCTCCAGCGCTTTTGCTATTCTTTCTTCATCTTTACTATTGCATCCGGTCAAGGCGATGGAAGCGCCAACGACAGTTGCAGCTTTGATAAAATCTCTGCGATCGAACACTTTCTGGTTTTTACCATCAATATGAACCCCATATATCTTTGGTTCATCATCAATTGGGCCGCGTTCTTCTTCATTCTCTTTAGCCATTTGGCACTCCTGGAAATTTGATTAGGAAAGTGAATATTTGATCTCTAATTGCCATTATAGCATAGATTAATAACTCACTTTCAGTTACTACAAAGTGAAATTAAAGAAAGGCATCCTTCTTAAGAAGGTTAAGAAAACTTATTGTACAGCCGTTCGTCTAAATGCAGGTTATGTGATGCTTTGTCACATCAATTTTACCGCTCATTTATGCAGTAAAAAATTCTTCAATGTGTCCATTACGAAGTTCGGATCTTTGCTTGTCAGCAGGCTTTGAAGTTCTTCTGGAGGAAGATCATAGGGCAGGAGATAGGCTTTCAAGAACTTGCGGAAAGTGATCACACCTCGTTCTCCGTAGAAATTTAGCATGGCTTTGAGATGCTTGTCGATTGTCTGGAAGGCCAGGTAATGGGGGACATCCTCGCGGTCTCTGCGGTTGAAAATCCAT
>CAYTXE010000114.1:0-7468 GCA_964441045.1 uncultured Candidatus Brevefilum sp. | reverse complement strand
TATGATGCGCATGCAATCGTTCGCAGGTTAGCAGGAAAACTTGATGCTGAAGGGTTTTATATCAATGCACCATTTCTGGTTGAGGATAAAAATATTGCTGAATCACTCTTAGAAAACAGAAGTATTCAAGAAACATTAAGCCAGGGTAAACGGGCAGATATTGCATTATTGGGCGTGGGGAGTTCCGATATTGCACATTGTAGTTTTTTTCTTGCAGACTATGTAACGAGAAAGGAGATACTGGAAATTCAAAAAACGGGTGCTATAGGTGATGTGTGCGGTCGTTTCTTTGACATCAACGGAAAAATGACTGCACTAGAATTTCAAAACAAGCTGATTGGAATTTCTTTAGAGGATCTTATGAATATCCCAGTCAGGATTGGAGTCGCTGGTGGACCTGCTAAGATTGACCCAATCATCGGTGCTTTGAGAGGTCATTTAATTAACACTTTGGTGTCAGATGTGAAAACGATCTCAGAAGTTTTGATCCGAACAAATTAAGAAGTAATTATTTTTTAAAATTGGAAGGACTCTATGGGTAGTAAAAAAATTAAAGAAAAATATGATAATAAGCCAACGACCGATATCCTTAACAAAGCAGATGAACTTGGTCTTACAAATGAATATTTGATTGAAATGTACCAAACCATGGTTGAGATCCGTCATTTCGAAGAAATGGCAACGAAACTCTACGCCCTGGGGAAGGTTCATGGCACGATGCATCTTTCTATCGGCCAGGAAGGTGTCGCGATTGGTACTGGCACTGTAATGAGAGATACCGATTTTCTCATCAATCATCACAGGGGACACGGGCATTTCATTGCCAGTGGTGCTGATGTAAATAAGATGATGGCTGAATTTCTCGGCAAAGAGACTGGCTTCTGTCATGGCCGTGGCGGATCCATGCATATTGCTGATATCAGTGCCAACAACCTGGGTGCAAATGGGATCGTTGGTGGAGGTATGGAATTAGCACCAGGCGTTGGAATTGCGATCCAAATGAAGAAAACCGACCAGGTGGCACTGGTGATATTTGGAGATGGTGCGGCAAATGAAGGAATTTTCCATGAATCTCTCAATTTGTCAGCGATTTGGAAGCTTCCTGTCGTTTATCTTTGCGAAAATAATCATTATGGCATGTCAGCAGCAGTTGAAAAAGTCTCAGCAAAGGTACCTTTCACACATCGAGCTGAATCATATGGCATTCCAGCTTATTTCATCGACGGGAATGATGCACTTGCTGTGGTTGAGTTCATGCAAAAGGCTGTCAACCATGCTCGATCTGGATTGGGACCAGTATTCCTTGAAGTGGAAACTTACCGTTGGATGGGGCACTCAAAAAGTGACCGGAATCTTTACCGCACAAAAGAAGAAATTGAAATGTGGAAGAAGAAAGATCCCATCAAACGACTTGAAAATTCACTTTTAGAAACGAATCTTATTGACAAAACACAAATTGAAGAAATTGATAAAAAAATGGAAAAGGTGATTGAAAAAGCTGTAGAATTTGCTGAAAATTCACCTGAACCAGATGTAAAGAATCTTACGGAGTGGGTATATGCCTGAAATTACTTATCGAGAAGCAATACATGATGCAATGGTAGAAGAGATGCGTCGTGACGAGCGAGTCTTTCTTATGGGTGAAGATATTGGGGTATATGGCGGCGCATTTGGAGTCAGTGCTGGAATGTTAGATGAGTTTGGCCCGGAACGAGTGCGAGTGACTCCCATATCAGAATGTTGTATCGTTGGTTCTGCTACAGGTGCAGCATTAGTCGGAATGCGACCAATTGTTGAAATTATGTTTATGGATTTCTCAATGCTTGCAATGGAACCCTTGGTCAACCAGGCAGCGAAAGCGCGTTATATGTTTGGTGGAAAAGCACAGGTTCCAATGGTCGTTCGTATGCCAAATGGATCAGGCTCAGGCGCTGCAGCCCAACATTCTCAATGCTTAGAAACGCTGTTTATGCACATCCCAGGCTTAAAAGTCGTTGCACCATCAACACCTTACGACGCAAAGGGATTGCTTATCAGCAGCATTCGTGACCTTAATCCAGTTTGTTTCGTCGAACATAAGATGCTATACAAATCTAAGGGTGAAGTTCCCGAAGGTGAATACTCAATACCTCTTGGTGTAGCAGATATTAAACGCGAAGGCAGTGATATCACCGTTGTTACAACAGAAATAATGGTTCACAAAAGCTTAGACGCAGCAGAAAAGTTGAGCACAGAAGGAATATCCGTTGAAATTGTTGACCCCAGGACCCTCCGTCCCTTAGACGTTGAAACGATTGCGAGATCCGTAAAGAAAACAGGTCGGCTGCTGGTTGTTCACGAGGCGGTTAAGACCGCGGGGTGGGCAGGAGAAGTGATGGCTTCTATCTCTGAGTCACCTGCCTGGGATTACCTCGACACCCCCATGCGCCGTTTGACTGGAAAAGATATTCCTATACCCTATAACCGGTTCTTAGAAAGAGCTGCTGTACCGCAAGAAGAAGATATCATCCGTGAAATTCGGGCCGTTGTTAAAAATGAATATTAAGAGGAGTTGAGAAATGCCCATCCCTTTTATCATGCCAAAAATGGATATGGATCAGGAAAGTGTGACAATAATCGAGTGGCTGAAAAAAGAAGGTGACCACATTGAAAAAGGCGAACCTGTCATTGTTGTTGAGACTGATAAGATCACAAGTGAAATAGAAGCACCAGCTACAGGTAAACTTGCTGGATTGTTGTATCATGAAAACGAAATCGCGCCTGTAACAAAAGTTGTCGCTTATGTCCTCAAGGAAGGTGAAACTGACGCTGATTTACCCAGCGAGGACAAATCGGAGGAACAAATAGAAGAACCTTCCGTTGCCTCTCAGGAAAGCACATCTTCATCAACCCTTGATGAAGCTAAACAAGAACTTAATGTCGTCTCTGAGGAACCAGAAGAAATTACACCGAGAGTTGAAACACCTGCAACTCCATTAGCCCGACGGATTGCGAAGGAAGCATCAGTTAACCTCAATCTGATTAAGGGAACAGGCCCACGAAATCGCGTTCAGGCTGAAGATGTCAAAGCATATATATCCCAAAAAGATAAAACTCCCGCTCCGATAGGTAGAAAGGATCTGGCTGGCCAGACGATTGATATCAGCATCATGAGGCAGCGAATTGCAGAACGTCTGACATCCAGTTACCAGACGACTCCACATATCTACCAAACAGTTGAAGTGGACATGAGTCACCTCGAAGCTAACCGTAAAATGATGAATGAAATGGCAGTTAAAGAAGGCTTGCCAAAGATTTCCCTGACTGCTTATCTGGTTCGAATCGTTGCATGGTGCCTGAAACATCACCCCTACCTCAACTCTTCCTTAGAAGAGAACAAAATCACATTTTGGAAAGAAATCAATATTGGGATTGCAACCGCATTGGAGAATGGGCTCATTGTTCCTGTGTTACATAATGCTGATCAGATGATGGTCAACGAATTGAATAAGCGAATAAAATACTTGGCCCAACGTGCACATGATGGAGAGCTTACTCTTCAAGAAATCCAGGGTGGCACATTTACCATCTCCAATATGGGTATGTATGGAATCCATTCCTTTACTTCAATCATTAATCCACCGCAGTCCGCTATCCTGTCAATTGGCGCCATTAAGCGCCGTCCTGTAGTCGTTGATGATGAAGATTCCATCAATGTTCGCCCAATCATGATGCTTACTTTAGCTGCAGATCATCGTATCGTGGACGGTGTAGTAGCAGCAAATTTTCTGGCAGAGTTGGTGGAAAAACTTGAAAATCCTGAAATACTAAGCATTTAACAATGTCATTTGATTAACAAAAACATTAACTTATGAGAAAAATCGAAGAACAGGAAGGAATATCAAACTCAATCCTGATCACTTATTGAATGATTGCTGTAGGAGAGAAATTCCTGCCACACAAGGACATTCTGAGATCAATCAACAAGTGCTTGAGTTGATCGACTTCCTCCTCATGATCTCAGAACACTTGCGTTGGGGAATGTTTGTCTGAATTCCCAGATTACACCCTGAATGTCAAGAAATTGATTGGTCACTCGCGCCAATAAACCTGTACACTCAGACCATAATTCGTTTGCAGATCCTTTTTGATTCTTATTAATCTGGTTGGGGGAACACTTTTGACTGAACGATAATTAGTAGGACGTTCAGCAGAATAAATATGGACGGCTTGTGGCTCGAGTTCAACAATTGTCCTCACCCAGTTTTTATAGTTGTCTCCTTGAATATTGTTTAAACAACCATCAATTAGCATACTTTGGATAACAAGGTTTGGTATTGTTCTCAATCCCTGAACAATCTCAGAAAATCTTACTGACCTCACGGGCTGGTTAATTGCCTGGAAAGTTCCCTCATCACCTGCATCAAGTTTCATCATAGGTAAATCAATCAATTCTAAAGAAGAAATGACCAAAGGTTTATTTATTAATGATGAATTTGAGAAAAGGGCTAATTTTGTATCTGGCCGAAATTGCTCCATGAGCCGCCTGGTACCCTTGACTATCTCAAGAAAATCTGGATGCAAAGTTGGTTCACCATTTCCAGAAAAAGTTAGATAATTGATAGTTCGTGGCTTCTTCAACGCATACTCTATTGCAGAAAGCACAGAATCAACAGATGGAAAGGTTTCAGGTCTGGGGTCAATCGTATGGACGTTTGTCCGTCCATATTGGCAATAAATACAGTCAAACGAACACAATTTTTCATTTATTGGCAATAAATTGATGCCCAGGGACCGTCCAATTCGACGTGAGAATATTGGACCATAGATTATCCCCTGCTGAAGTGAAATGCCTGTCACAATGCTCTCCTAATCACTTAACATATTCTTATTATATCCACCAAGTAAAACATTCCACAAAGTTACATGTCAGATTATATCAACCACACGCCAATATGGAGACACAATAATTGGTAATGCTTGTCCCAATCCTTAGATGAAAGGCTGACCAATAGCTCAATGTATTGGTTTCGTCTTTTTAACGATAAACAATCCAAGTATTAGTTGAATGGAGGATGGAATCTGGATTAAGTAACACATGAGCGATGCGCTGAGCATCAGAAGGTTGATTTTAAGAATTCTTTCGTATTGATCCCCCATGTACTGTAATTACTTATCCTGTAAGATTGACTGATAATCCTGCTATTCTTTGAGACTTTCTAGCAAGATTGTCTGCACAGGATATGGAAGATTAATTCCATTATTATCAGCTGCCTCTTTAAGCGATTTAACAACCTCTGAATGGACATCCAGCAAATTATTTTGATTTTGGGCCACCCAAAAGGTTGCCGCGAGTTGTAATGCTGAGTTTCCCAACTCTGAAGCTCTTATTTTAGGATAAGGATCTCTTTCAACTCCTGGCACATCCTTAATGGCTTTGAGGAATATTTCGGCGGCATGTGTCACATCCTCTTCATAGCCAAGACCAATCATTACGGTTCTGCGTCTTAGTTTAGAATGTGTGTGATTAACAATGGAATTTTCGAATACATCATAATTTGGTATGATGACAATTTTACCATCAAAAGTCTCAATAACAGTATCCCTAATATTTATCTCCTTGACTGTTCCCATATGATCAGCGACCGTCACGAAATCTCCCAAATTAAAAGGTTGACGATAAAGCAGCATCAAACCAGAGATAAAATTCTTGGCAATATCCTGTAATGCAAACCCTATGGTGAAACCTGCCACCCCTAAACCTGCAATCAAACCCGTCACATCGAAATCGACCTGATCAAGCGCTAAAACAGTTCCGATAATCAACACAGTCCACCGGGTGATCAAGAAAATAAGTTGAAGTATTTCTCTATCCTCAATTTTCTTCTTGATCAAACGTCGAACCCATTTTGCGAGAAATCCCGAACCAATGACCGTCACGATGAATATGACAATCCCTGAAATCACCTTTGGAAGAAATTGAGTGAAGGTTGATAACCAATCTTGAAAAATCGATTGAATGTTCATATTCTCTTCCTCGAAATTATTGAGATAATGGTATCTAATTTATCAAATTGCTATTAATAACTAATCAGGGTTAAATAAGAAAAGGCCAAAACTTGACCTTTTCATTTGAATTTCTTATATCTTAGAGGTAGTTCCGAAGTTTGCTTTGGTTTTGTGGGCTTCGGAGTTTTCGCAAAGCCTTTTGTTGAATTTGACGTATCCGCTCACGTGTTACACCAAATATCTCACCCAATTCCTTTAATGTATGGCTTCGATTGCCTTCCAGGCCAAAACGCAACTTGATAATACTTGCTTCTCGATCTGAAAGGTCTCCTAATGCATTTTCAATATCTTCTTCAAGCAAATTTTGCTGAACGGAATTAAACGGTACTACAGCGTTCTCGTTTTCTATGAAATGCAATAACTCACTTTCGCCATCCTCACCAACTGGTTTGTCCAATGAGATTGGTAAGCGAGCATAGTGGATCAGCTGTCGAAGCTCTTCAGAGTCCTGCTCCACATGTTCAGAAATCTCATCTAAGGTTGGCTGCCGGCCCAATGTCTGAGCAAGATCACGAGTTACATGCCGGACCTTTCTCAACCGATTGCTTAAATAATTCGGTAGTCGAATGGTGCGTTCCTTTTGATTCAAGAACCTCAGAACAGAACGGCGAATCCACCAGGTTGCGTACGTGCTAAATCGATTTCCACGTGAGTAATCGAATTTATCAACTGCACGAATCAAACCAACATTACCAGCTTGTATCAAGTCTAGGAATGAAGAACCATAGCGGCGATATTTTTTTGCAATACTGACTACTAATCGGATATTTGCCTTGATCAGGTATTCTCGTGCATCTTTCCCCTCGCGAATTAATAACTCAATTTCTTCAAAATTAATTATATCCCCTTCACTTTCAATCATTGTTAATCGAGCTTGCCGTCCAATTTCCATTTTCTTGGCCAAGACAATCTCTTCTTCTCGAGAAAGCAAAGGTACACGACTCATTTCATTTAAATATAAACTGACTGAGTCATCTGATGTTATTCCTGTATGATCAGAGATGTGCTCCTCATATGCCATTTCTGAATCTTCTGGTTCACCTTCCTCTAAGAAAGTGGCAAGATTGTTCTCAGAAATTGGATCGTCAGAAATATTAATATTTGAACTCATATACGCAAAATGCTCCTATTTATTCTATCTTTGTCTTTCATTTATCGTTTGTTACTGTCTCATAACGCGATAAAAAAGCCATTGACGGGTTACCCATAGCGTCAATGGGCTTAGATTGATTCTAAAATCTCCGTCTGGAGAGATATCATATCTGTTTTTCATCAATATTATAACCTATTTATATCATCCAAATGTTAATATTTGATAAACAAATCTTATAAAATCTAAAAATCAAGAGTTTTTAATTTCATTGGATTTCGGTTATTATAATTTTTCAAGTTTGTCACTAAAATCGAAAACTCAGCATTA
>CAYTXE010000113.1:0-7768 GCA_964441045.1 uncultured Candidatus Brevefilum sp. | reverse complement strand
TATTCATACGATAGTTTTCATAGGATACAAATGCATTATGTCATCTTGCATCAAAACCTTAAATGATATATAAACACAAATGACCTCGGACCTTCTCTACCGTATACTTGATCAACACACTTCCCAGGAAGAGATCATTTGGGAATTGAACCAAATGGGTCCAGAAGGTTGGGACACCCTGCAGGATGCGTGTCTGCATCAAGGGGTCAAACCGCTGGTTTACTCGAAACTTAAAACCGAATTCGAACAAACCGCCATTCCAGCTGCTATCCGTAATAATTTACACGATGCATATCTCAACACAGCCGTAAAAAACACGCTGATCCTGCATCATGCTGCCAGTATATTGCGTGACCTTAAGTCAAAAAATATTGATGCGATCGGGCTTAAAGGCATTTACCTGGTTGAAAATATCTACGACAATATCGCAGCCCGACCCTTTGGGGATATTGACTTTATGGTCAAGAAAGAAGACCTTCAAAAAACCATCGGCATCCTGAAGGAACTGGGATATGCGA
This sequence comes from uncultured Candidatus Brevefilum sp., assembly GCA_964441045.1. Taxonomy (GTDB): domain Bacteria; phylum Chloroflexota; class Anaerolineae; order Anaerolineales; family Anaerolineaceae; genus Brevifilum. The sequence continues at coordinate 7,250 of CAYTXE010000113.1, read as the reverse complement.
TGACGACCTATTTTGAGGTTGCTGATGACAATATGGATATCAAGCATGTGCCCCCAATGTTCAATGCTGACGGTTTGCCAGTGGAAATCCACTGGACCATTCTGGGAGAAAACGAGCCTTTCAGTATTGCTGCAAAGGGATTATGGGAACGCGCCATCCCAGCCAACATAGCAGGTGTAGAAGTCCTGTCGCTATCACCGGAGGATTTGATCCTCCACCTATGCATGCATCTTAGCTACCAGCACCATCTGAAGCTTGGTTTGCGTGGCCTGTATGATATTGCCAAAGTGCTGGAACACAATAAAGGACATGTGGACTGGACTAAGCTTGTAGAGATTTCTAAGACATGGGGATCGGAAAGAGTGACATGGTTATCTCTAATGCTAACGGAAGACCTTTTAGGAGCTCAAATCCCTCCAATGATATTAGAATATTTACAACCGAAGGAAGCAGCTCCATGGGTGCTGGCTAAAGCAAAGGCGCAGCTTTTAGAACAGGATGTCAGAAAAGCTGTGGTGACGCCTGATCTTGCAAAATTCGCCACAAAAGAAGGATTGGTCAGCAGGATCAAGTTGCTCTTAAGCCGTCTATTCCTCCCAAAACAAACACTTGCGCGTCTGTATGGCGTGTCGCCAAAATCCATCAAGATTTATGGATGCTATTTTAAACGCTTAATCTATCTAATCATACATTATGGGGATTCTTTGAAGCGAGTTGCGAAAAAAGATCCCCAAATGCGCTTAGTGGTAGAAAACGAAATAACTATAGAGAGATTGAAAAAATGGATGGTAAAAAATAAATAAGTTGACCAAATATTGTACAATCCTTCATGTTATTTAATACTAAAATAATCTTTAACTGGTTCAATGGCTTTCATACAAAACCTAAGAAATTATATTTATCTTGATGTAATTAACATGTAAATCATGACCCCTTACATCCAGCCGAAATACTGTACCACCAAAGTTTTTCTAATCGGGTAAGTTAACCTTTTTTGGAAGTTGTTTCTGCTCAGATTCTTATTGAAAACAATTTAGAAAGTTGTAAATATTTTTTGCGTGAATTATACTTATATAGAGATTACATACATCAAATAACGATCCATTTCAAGAAATCGACATTAATTGAGACTTTCATTTAGTTCAAAAACAATTACATTCGAAGATTTCACCATATAATAGTATATTAGTTGATTATTACTAATCTATCGGAGATAAATTCATGGATATTCGGAAAATATTTGCTCTTGTAAAGAAATGGTTCTGGCTACCAATCATTGGAGCATTGATCGCTGGCAGCTTCGGATACTATCGGAGCAGTCGTGAAACACCTTTGTTCCAGGCTAGTACTCGTTTTGTCGTCCTCAGAGCAGCCTCAACTGGATATTATGACTATTATGCTTATATCGATTATCAACAGTTAATATCCACCTATACCCAACTACTTTCAACAGATGCCTTATTGGCACAGGTTTCAGAAACAGTAGGCTTTCCAGTCTACGCAGGTCAGGCCAACGCTGAGCAAATAGGAGAGACACAATTTGTTCGTCTAACGGTTACACATAAGGATCCAATCAAAGCAGCCTCGATTGCCAATTCATTGGTCAATGTTCTGATTGATCAAAACGAACAACTACAATCTGTTCGATATGAAACAACAGAACAAAATTTACAAAATCGGGCAAATCAAGCTTTTGAACAAATGACAATCTTGCAGGATCAAATCGAGCAACTTTCTGTGACCAAAGTGGAAGAACAAATCACTCAGGTGCAAACACAAATTGATGATCTTCAAACACAAGTAACAGATTTAGAATTCAAAATTGCTAATATCGATCCTCTTTTGGCAACTGAAGAAGAAACCTTTCAAAGGCTCCAATACCAGGCGGAGTTGAATCAAATTAAACCCCTATTAGAACTATATCAACAGATTAATACAGAATTAATTGTGATAGGGGAACCCATGCAGCGTGAGGATTCCACTTCTACGCAAATGGCCCGTTTAGAAAGAACACTCAATCTGTTTGAACAAATCTATTTTAACAGCCTCAACAGTTTAGAAACCTTAAATATGACCAGGGTTCAAAGTACACCAAATGTGGTTCAGGTTGAACCAGCAGCGGTTCCAACCACACCTGTTTCACCTCGACCAATGGAAACAGCAGCACTTTTCGGTGGTGTTGGTTTCTTGCTGATGGCTGGAATTGCCTTCCTTGTGGAATATCTTGATGACACCATCAAAACGCCAGAAGAAGTAAAAGAGATTCTCAATTTACCCGTCATCGGTTTGATTGCTGATATGAATGGTAGTTCAAAAAAAGATAAAAGAGACAACAAAGGAATTTTTGTTTTTGATTTGCCTCGTTCACCAATAACAGAGGCTTTTCGTTCCATTAGAACAAGCCTTGAATTCTATGGTGTTGATCAACCATTACACATTTTGGTCGTGACAAGCTCAGGTCCTGAGGAAGGCAAAACAACCATCGCGACAAACTTAGCTGCTATCCTTGCGAAAGGGAATAAAAGCGTCTTACTCCTGGATGCTGATTTGCGCCGTCCAAATATACACAATCTGTTTGGTATTTCTAACCGCACTGGACTTTCCGACTTGCTTCGAGGTCGTCTGACAATTCCTCAGATCATACAGAAATTTGAAAATTATGAAAATCTGAGTGTAATCACATCAGGAAGCCTTCCTCCAAATCCTGCCGAGTTGATCGCCAGTGAAAAAATGTCTCATATTATTGAGAATCTCAAAAAACAATTCGAATTGATCGTGATCGATACACCTCCTGCTATCGTGACAGATGCACAATTACTTGCAAGCCAAGCCGATGGTGTGATTTATATTGTACGTCCAGGGAAAACACGGGTCATTGCCGCAAAAACACCGCTGGAGGAATTTGAGCGGGTAGGAGCGAATCTCATCGGTGTTGTGATGAATCGCATTCCTCGCAATCGTGATTATTATTACGGTGGATATAATTATTATGCACCATATGGACATTCTGGTGAAAAATATTATAAGTTTGAAGCACAGGACAGAACATCTCTTCATTCAAAAAATTTGACATCCGAACGCAGTTTGGAAACAAACCAACCAGATCCTCCATACTCTAAATCAGAGTGAGTCAAAGAATTTATTAACCCTTACAAAGATTTGTTCCTCAGGATTTTTTCTAATTAAGCGATAAGCATTAATTTTTATCCAACAAGGAAGTTGAATGCTATCTAAATCAGAAGAAAAAAACAATAATTCGCTTCATAATACTTGTCCACATCTGGGTCTGTCTAATGATCCGAAGTCATTCTCTGCATACCCATCAGATTGGAATGTTTGTCATCATGTCTCCCCAATCAGTACTCCCGCCTTTAATCATCAACAAAATTTTTGTTTATCATCAAATTACTTAAATTGTCCAATTTATAATAACCCTTCAGGACAAAAGATACCCAAAAGTATAAAATCTTATAAACGTGGTTTTTTAAATTTAGAAAATAGGCGCAAAAGTATAGTTGTTATCAGTGCAGTCATTGTAATTGTGGTGACAGGAATAATAATTAACAGTCTTCCAGGGATTGATCTTATCAACTTTATCTCACAACCTGAGAACACTCCTCAAAGAAATCACCTGGAGCTTACTCAAAATATTTCACAGACACACCAAAAAACAGCCACAAATATTAGTTCAATTGAAACGATTACCAAAACCTACACAGAACCACCCCCCACTTCGACACAAATGTTGACATCAACGCCTACCAAAAAAGATCCTGTTCTTGCTCTGGATACACCAATTGGCGATGAAAACCAATTCATAATTCATCGAGTTAAGGAAGGTGAATCGCTTCAGATTTTTGCAAACCTCTATAACACAAGTATTGATGCCATCAGAGCGGTCAATTACGATCTTATCGCACCGCTTTGGATCGATTGGTTGGTTATTATTCCTCTGAATACCACAGAGGTCTCAGATATTCCAACATTTGAACCCTACCAGGTCGAAACGGAGAATATTGCTCTCAAGGATTTATCTGAAGAGCTTTCAATCCCGCTTGAAGACCTTGTCCTGTATAATAACCTTGATGCAGAACATGTTCTGCATCAAGGGGAATGGTTGCTTATCCCAAAAGAAAGACCTGTACCTTAGAAAGTTTGTCTGATACTCATGTGATCATTTAAGGCGTAATAATTAACTGATTCCATTTAATTCTGACAAGATATCCATTAGCTTCCTGATCTGACTTTACAATTCTAGCAGAGAAGGTTTTACTAATATAAATGCAAGCAATAACGTAGAATTGGGCGAATAGACGTTGAACCAAAAAAAGCCAGCACTCCCACAAAATATCTGCCCCCACCTTGGTCTTAAGAACGATCCATCCACTTCTGCTGAATATCCATCCTTATTAAATGTATGTCACAAGGCTCAAGGAAAATTGACACCCAAATTAAATTTTCAAAGTTCAACATGCCTGACACATAGGCATGAAACGTGCCCAATTTACAAAGCATTACCAGGCATAAAAATGATGGGGAATATTCGTCACCGATCAGGTCTCATTTATAATTCTAAATTCTATCTCTATATGATATTAACTGGCATTCTTGTTATAATCATTTCATTAGGGGCAATATTTTCTGAACAGTGGTTTCCAAGTATAAATGCTCTTCTATTACCAGCCTGGCAGCAAACCCAACAGACTCATCCAAACAGCTTCATGCCAACCCAAACCCAAATCGAACCTACAGCGTCTGCAACCATTACCTCAATACCCACAGTTCAGATCCAGTCCGGAGCAACACAGCCAACAACCCTCGCACCATCATTTACTCAATCTGCAAGCTCTGGCAATACAAACCAGGTTCCTGACCTCACACTGGATACACCTATTGGTGGCGAAGTTAAATTTGTCATTCATCGTGCAGCTGCTGGAGAAACCCTTGGACAATATGCTTCAAAGTACAACACAACCATTAATGCAATTCGGGGAGTCAATAGCAATTTACCCAATGTTCTGTTTGTCGATCAAGTTCTTGTGATTCCAATTGATATAGTTGATGTTACTGGATTACCAATCTTTGAAACTTATCAAGTGAAAGAAACAGAATGGACAATCCAAAAATTAGCTGAACAATTATCTGTTGCAAAAGATCCATTCAGATACTATAATTATCTCCCCTTAAACTATATTTTTAACCCGGGGGATTGGGTTCTGATACCAAGACAACGACCTTGAGCACAATACATTCCAAGGAAATTTGTGATATTTTATGCCTTCTATTTTATTTATTTGCACAGCCAATCGATTTCGGTCTCCACTTGCCTCCCTTTATTTCGCTCGGAAGGTGGTAAAAAATGGGGACGATAAAAATATCCAAACCGCCAGTGCTGGCACATGGGCGACAACTGGTCAATCTGCCATGCCCAATGCAATCCAATTAGCAAAAGCCTATCAACTCGACCTTAACTTTCACAAATCTCGCTATCTAACTCATAAGATCCTGTCTGATTCGGATTTGATCTTGGTCATGGAAACGGGACATAAAGAAGCGATCATCCAAGAGTTTCCAGATAGTCAAAACCGTGTATTTTTACTTACCGAAGCCGTGGGGGAACCACCAGTCGATGTACCGGATCCTTACGCTACCAGTGAGCCTGTTGAGATAGTTGCAAGCGAGATTGTCAATTTAATCGATCAAGGATATCAGAAGATCATAGACAAGGCATACAGCTTGCAGATATCACGCACAGACTCAGCCTGATAACAAAGGTATACGTAACAGTTTAACCAAAATTTGATCTGGAAACCTATTGACAAGTTACTTATAATTTGCGACCTCGTTTGATATTTTCCAGGAGGTCGTTCTCTTTTTAAAAACCCAATATTCGATCACAAAGATCAATTTACATCGCAGTAGATAATTGTACTTATTACCGAATCAGCTTACCTTGCACCTAAAAAGCTAAAGAAACTAATACGATATCGTGTCGTCGCCACTTTACAGTAACAGCATTCTGACCTTTTGTATGACAATCTGCTGCTGCTCCGCAGTCATCGTTGGGAAAAGGGGTAATGTAACTTCCTGGCGAGCAACCGCTTCTGTGATCGGAAGGTGATTTTCACCATACCGATCCTTGTAATAAGAAAAAGTATGTATTGGGCGATAGTGAATACTGGATTGTACGCCTGCATCACGCAATCCCCTCATAAAATCCTCACGGTTGACTCGTTCAGGCAGCAGGATCGGGAAGATGTGATAAGCTGGAGAGCTCCGTTCAATCTTGCTGAAAGGCAGCTCAACTTCCAAATCCTTCAATCCCTTCCAATAGTTTTGAGTCAGGATACGACGTTGTTCATTATTCCATTTCAACTTATTTAGTTGAACCAATCCCAAAGCAGATCGAATTTCATCGATGCGATAGTTATAGCCAAGATCAACTACATCATAGGAAAACGCATGTCCCTTATGTCGGTCATAGGTCAGGCTGGTCATGCCGTGTGATCGCTGCAAACGAATTTTCTCAGCCAGATCATCACGATCTGTGATCACCATCCCACCCTCCCCCGTCGGGAGGTTTTTATTCGAGAAGAAACTGAAACACCCAACATCTCCCCACGTGCCAAGGTCTTTGCCTTTCAAAGAAGCACCGGGCGCATGTGCGGCATCTTCAATAATTGGCAGGTTATGCTGATCTGCTAAAGCCTTGATCTCAACCATTCGGCATGGATAGCCAGCATAGTGCATTACTATGATCGCTTTTGTTTTAGGTGTGATCATTTGAGCAATGGAACCAGGATCAACGGTTAGATTTTCCGGTCCAACAACATCTGCAAATCGCACTTCAGCGCCGCAATATAACGCCGCATTTGCTGTCGCGACAAAGGATAACGATGGCACGATCACTTCATCCCCAGGCCCAATCCCCAATGCCAAACAGGCTAAATGTAGTGCCTCCGTGGCGTTTGACACGGCAATCGCATGTATAGCTCCTGTTAAGTTAGAAAACGCATCTTCAAATTCACGTGTGACCGCACCCATTGTGAGCCATTTTGAACGTAATACCTTCAAAACAGCCTGTTCTTCTTCTTTTCCATAGTCCAAATCTGCCAGGGGGACACGCCATTCCATAAACTGCTCCTCTATTCTCGATGCATTATCTCACGATTAATTGTGCTTCTGCATATGATTTTCAGGTTTGATTGATTATACATCATGACAGTATAAGCAAGGCAGGTGATTCTACA
>CAYTXE010000112.1:0-7824 GCA_964441045.1 uncultured Candidatus Brevefilum sp. | reverse complement strand
GCTTCTTTAGCCTTGCATGGTTGGTTTGAGGACCTTCTGAAAGCTGAAAATTTTAATAATCATCACAACATCCTTGTGCTGGAATGGCAGGGTGATTTTCCCAAAAGACAACCATCAGATTTGGAGATCCGTTCGATGACGGCCAGTGACCTCCCATTTGTAGAAATCATTGACCATATTGCATTTCCCTCTTTGTGGCAAAATTCATTAGCCGGGTTGAGGAAAGCTTTTCATCAAACTGGCATCAGCACCGTTGCGATCAAGAAGGGGCAAGTTATTGGATACCAAATCAGTACGGCGATGACAATCTATGGACATCTTGCGCGACTTGCTGTTCATCCAGATTATCAACGTCAAGGTATTGGATATGCTATCGTTTATGATTTACTCAAGCGATTTGAACATCGGGGATTCTGGCGTGTTACTGTGAATACACAATCAAATAATCTACCATCACTAAGACTATATGATCAATTCAATTTTATTAGAACTGATGAAGAGATCCCCGTCTACGAACTCGATATCTAGAAAATTTCAAAGCAAAACGATTTCAAAACATCTACCCTCAATAATGTATCTTTAGAAAAAAACAGCTTACTACTGAGATCTGTCTTTCCTGTGTATGGTTATCTCATGATGGTTTCTAAGAAATTGACTTAATATCCACCAAAGAAGTGCTCCAACAGAAAGATAATTAATGGAGTCACCAGTAATGCCGGCAAAAAGCTTCCTGTACGGATCTTTTTTATAGATAGAAGGCTGCTGATAGCAATAGCCATTAAAATCAAGCCTCCTACCGCAGTCATCTCAGTAACCATAGCATCTGTAAGAATCTGGTTGAAATATCGAGAAAGCAGCGTGATCGAACCCTGATAGATAAGAATTGACAGGGCTGAAAATGCTACACCGATCCCTAATGTAGAGGCAAACGCAATGGAAGCAAAACCATCGAGAATGGATTTAATCGCCAGCAGTTCATAATTACCCGTCAATCCATCTTGAACTGAGCCTAATATCGCAATTGGTCCAATAATAAACACCAGGGAGGCTGTAACAAATCCTTCTACAAAATGAGCTTGATATTCTTTGGCAGATCCTTTCTTAATAAAAACCCTTCTCAGTATCTGTCCAAGTTTTTCCAACCCCTCTTCTATCTTCCACCACTCACCTAAAAGCGCACCCACCAACAGGCCCCCTAAAGGAACCAGTGGATTGGATGTGTCAAGGAACGACATTAAACCATATCCAAGTGTAAATAATCCTAATCCAGTGACAATTGTCCCTCGCACTTTTTCAGAAAGATGATGCCCCAACAATATCCCCAACAAGGAACCAGCAATAATCGCTGCTGCGTTGATCAATGTCCCAACCACGGTCTAATCCTCTTTTGCCAATCGAATCCCCCTCCCTGAAAGAGATGAATCATAAACTTCCAGGACAAAAATAAGAGAAGATAGCCGATTTAGATATGCAATTAGAATCGGTTTGAATGGCTCTCCCCCTTGAAATAGCATAACTATCCGGCGCTCAGCTCGCCTAACAACCGTTCGTGCAACAGCTAATGCACTGCTTGCAGGACTTTCACCAGGGATGATAAATTCGCCTGGCATTTCAACAGCATCTTCGAGTTCATTAATTTGTTTTTCCAGCCACAATAAATTATTTTCTGAGATATTTACACATTGGTCAGCCACATCAGGTGCAGCAGATATTTCAGACATCATCAAATAAAGCTGTTTTTGAACTTTGAGGAGAATTGACTTAACCTTTTCACTATCTGATAATGCGCGGGCAAATCCAAGTGCAGCTGTTGCTTCATCGAGACTTCCAACTGCTTCTATACGAGGAGAGCTTTTAGATAGTTTTCCTGAACCCAAAAAACCAGTCTGACCTGTGTCGCCCTTGCCAGTATAAAACGGTGTCATAGTGCCCCTATTCTATATCGCTGGATGTTGGTTCGAGTGTTTCTATTGGTGAAGTTTCCTTAGAAGACAGAATATACCAATTATGTACATTATTAAATCGATCAGAGGGTTCGAAAATTGGACCAATGTTAACCCCGTTAATGTCATCTGTGATCGCATACGAATAAACAGGACACAAAAGAGGCAGTGAAGGTAATTCCCGCACAAATAAAACTTGGAAATTTCTATATAATCGCTCTCGCTCTGATAAATCTACCGTCATACGCGCCTGTTCCAGGAACTCACTAGCGGATCGATTATCCCACTCAGCATAATTCTGTCCAGATTTCAATTGCGCTTGCCCCCAAAAAGGATAAGGATCTGGGTCAGGTGATCTTGTCAGATTGATATCGACCAAAGCAGTTTGATACGTACGGGATCTTAGATCAGTCAAAACCTCTTCATATGGTTTTGCATCCAGGATCACCTTGATGCCTAGGTCTTCCCAGTTTGTCTTGATTATCGCAGCAATTTCAGCATGTCGTGTATCATCCGGATGTAAAAGAGTCACCTCAACTTCTAATTCCCCTTCGGTCAGATATAAGTCTAATTCTTCATCAAAACTTACTCCAGTTGACTCAAATAATGACTTAGCACTAACCATATCATAATTAACTTTCTCGATATCTTCATAATATGCCCATGTTCCAGGCATTATTGGTCCATATGCAGGAATCGCCTGTCCATTGTAAACACGCTCGATGATCAGGTTTTTATTAATTGCGGATAGTAATGCTCTTCTAAACACAGGATTCTGAAGAAAATTAACCTCAGGATTATCAAGATTCAAGTAGACCAACGTGAGAAGAGGTTCACGAGCAGAATAGATAGCGAGGTCAGAGTCACCTAAAACCTCGTCCAATATTGTCTCGTCAACTTCTCCAATTCCCTCGACTTCACCAAGCTGGTAAGCCGCTAAGGCATCCTTAGAAGTCGGGTAATATCGGAAGATGAACTCATCTAAAAATGGGCGGTCTAAATAGTGGTCTTCGAATGCATCCAAGACAACACCCACGATTTCATCATTCTCCACCAATAACCTTTGAAAACGGAAAGGTCCTGTTCCAATTGGCGCTAAATTAAAAGGATGATCAATGATTTCTTCCAATCCAAGACCCCCAAGAATGTGTTCAGGAAGAATGCCAAAAGTAAGATAATCTAAAAATGGTGCAAATGGTTCAGGTAAAAGGAATTGCAATTGACTGTCAGAAAGAACCACAACCTCAACTTCAGACCAGAATTTGCGTAAATCCTCAGGGATCAAACCATGTTGGCCTTGCAAAACACCAATGGTGAACAGGACGTCACGGCTATCAAAGACTTCTCCATCATGCCAAAACACATCCGTTCGCAAACTAAAATTGTAGACAGTTCCATCTTTGGAAACTCCCCAGGATTTTGCAAGATCGGTTTGAGGGATTCCTTTGTAATCAAATTTGACCAAACCGCTAAATATCAATTGATCTACGGATCGATCAGGGGCATTGTAAACATCTAGAATTGGATTTAATCGCATAAAATCACCAATCAATGCCTCTGTGTATACCCCTCCAGTGATTGGTGAGGGTGTCGATTCGATGGTCTCTCCGCTGTCCATCTGCTGCACAATCAGCAAGACACCAACAATTAATCCAGTGACCAGTATGATCAGTAATTGCCAACGATATTTTTTCATAAGATTAAGATAAAAGGGGCAACCCTTTTCTGACGAGTTGCCCTGATTTATTGATGAGATTAGATCTCGCCATTAGTATCCAATAGGATCTTGGATTATGCCCCAAACAAAACTGTTAAGATTGTCAGAATAAAGAAGATCACACTCAAGCATATTGTGATCCAAAACAATATTTTTTCGATTCCACGTCGCTGCGTATAAACGCCGCCTGTATTAGCGCCCCCAGTTAATCCACCTAAGCCGACACCCTTGCTTTGAAGAATGATGCTGGCAATCAAGGCAATTGAAGTTATAATTAACGCAATACTAAAATAATTTGCCACACGTGCCTCCTTTAACAGAAATGATTATACCCACATTCCCAAAAATGCGTCAACCCAATGCATGAAATAAGATTTTCCCTTCATATCCATACTTTCTATTCAGATGGAGCTGCCAACCATCAAGAATTAATTAGGGTTGCTGAAAAAGCCGGTCTGGATGGGATTATTACCACCGATCACAACATTTGGATCGATGGTTTGGATGGGTACTATAAGCATGAGAAGAAGAAAACTTTGCTCCTGGTGGGTGAAGAAGTTCACGATCGAACCCTTGAACCGCCTGGTAATCATATGTTGATCATCGGCGCAGAAAAGGAATTGTCCCCTTTCGCAGCTAATCCGCAGCGGCTGATTGACCAAACTAATCGTTGTAATGGGTTATCCTTTATTGCACATCCGGTGGAAGATTCACTTGAAATGTTCCTCGAAAAGGCTTATTCGTGGCGTGATTGGGATATTCACTCTTTCACAGGAATTGAAATTTGGAACCAATTGAGCGAGTTTAAAAGTGTTACACACAACTTATTTTCAGCATTTATCAATGCGATCTTTCCTAAGCGGATGTCATTAGGACCTCTCGATAAAACGCTGAATCTTTGGGATAAGTTGATTGCAGAAAGGAATCGTCCCATCGTCGCTATTGGTGGTGTTGATGCCCATATGATCATTAAGAAATTTGGGCCTTTAAGGATTAAGCTTTATCCTTACATGCATCATTTCAAAAGTATCACAACACACATCCTGATCCCCAAGCCCCTCACAGGGAACTTTCCTGAAGATCGAAGCCAAATCCTTGATGCACTTAGAAGCGGACATTGTTTTGTGGCTTATGATCTTCCAGCATCATCTAATGGCTTCAGATTTTCAGTTCACAATGATGATGGACAATTCTATATGGGGGATACTGTCAATTTAATAGGCGGGATGACTTTCCAAATTCGCCTACCGCAAAAGACCTACTGCAGATTAATCAAAGATGGAAATCTGGTCAAAGAATGGTCTGATCGGGAAATTTGTACTCATATCACCAAAGAACCTGGTGTCTATCGAGTGGAAGCTTACATTCCATACAAAGGGAAATTACGGGGATGGATATTTAGCAATCCAATCTATGCCAGGGTTACCCCTTGATAACTATCAAAGGACATAGTCGGGCAACTTTCCTGGCAAGGCCAGCGCCAACCACACTTTCAACAACCCGATCGACGTTCTTATAAGCTTGAGGAGCTTCTTCTGCCAGACCAGCCATAGAGCGTGCACGTATCTCAATGCCTTCTTTGAGTAATTGTTTGTGTAAATCCTCTCCCCAGACTTTCCGTTTCGCTTGTGAACGACTCATGACACGACCAGCGCCATGGCAGCATGATCCAAAAGATCGCTCCATGCTGAAACTCGTCCCGGCAAGGACCCAGGATGACGTACCCATCGATCCTGGAACGAGAACAGGCTGCCCAATCTCTTGATAAGCAGCAGGCAAACCTTCAGAATAGGGGCCAAAGGCTCTCGTGGCCCCTTTTCGATGCACACATAATCTTTTCTTTTCTCCATTGACAGTATGATTTTCAAACTTTCCAATATTATGTGCCAGATCATAAACCTGCCTCAGTTGCCAATAATCCACCTTTCCTGCCAATACGATCTCAAAAGCTTCCCGCACCTTATTTGCCAGCAGCTGCCGATTCAAGAAAGCAAAATTCGCACCACATCGCATCGCACCCAGGTAATCCCGACCTTCTGGGGAGTCTATTGGCGCACATACCAATTGCTTATCAGGCAATTTATACCCATACCCCACAACCGCACTCTGTAATCTCCGTACGTAATCTGAGCAAATTTGGTGTCCGAACCCGCGAGAACCAGTATGGATTTGGACAGCGATCGCCCCTTTCTGCAAACCCATCATCTGAGCAGCTTTATCATCAAAAACATTGGCAATGACATCAACCTCAATAAAATGATTCCCACCCCCAAGAGTACCTAATTGGCGCCGTCCCCTTTCTAAAGCCCGTTCACTTAATTTCGTTGGATCAGCACCTTCCAGGCAGCCGTTATCCTCAGTAAATTGGATATCTCTAGCTGTTTCGTACCCTGTGAACTTCGCCCACTGAGCCCCCTTCATGCAGGCTTCCATCAACTCGGTTTTGGATAACAAGATGTCACCGCTCACCCCTACACCACTTGGACAAATCTGGTTGATCATTGTCGCCAAGTCTGGCACCCAATCCTTTATCTCTTCGTGTGAAATTTGTGAAGAGAGCAGGCGTATGCCGCAGTTGATGTCATACCCAATGCCACCAGGGGAGATAACACCATTTGCTGGGTCAGTAGCTGCTACACCACCAATCGGGAAACCATACCCCTGATGCATATCCGGCATAACCATAACTGCTGATACCAAACCAGGAAGCGTACTGACATTAACCGCTTGCATGATGGATTTATCCTTAAGTGCTTCTATTAGAAGCGAAATTGATGCAAACACCCTCACCGGAACGCGCATGTCAGATCGGTAATCCGTTGAAATTTCCCATTCAAAATCGGAACGTTTGGAAAACTGATTGATCGAAATGCCAATCATTTTTTAGTCCTTTTACACATCAAAAACGATAGTGGTCTCTAATCCAAATTCAGTTTCTTTGAATTCAAGGTTATGAAAAGTCACAGCCTTAATCATTCGCTTCATACTCTCCATCCGGAAACCTGTTGCGTTGATTTGTAGATTGCCGTCGAATTTAGAGAAAATAAATTCATTAAAGATGCATTTTTTATCCACGCACAGGTATAAAACCTCGCTTAGGAAATCCACAAGCATGCATTCCTTGGGTCCTTCTTCGATCTTGAATGTCCATTCTGCTGGAAATTTATGGTTCATGGTAATGCCAAGCAGGTGATACATCCCTTGTGCAGAATGATCAAGAAGCGAGTAAAATTCTTCCCCCCACACATGCAATGCAAGGTCTGCTGTGTGTTCTACCTCTTCATAACCATGTGGAGACATACTTGAGTATAATTATACTGGATTGGAATCAATGAGTAACAACTTAGATCGCATTGAAGCGAATTTACGTGTATTATTTGAAGAAAAACTTTTCAAGTTTTTTACAGGAGGTCAACCTGCATCTGGTTTAATCAAAGATCTCATTCACGTGATGCGTACCAATCTACAAAAGGGCACAGATGGTTCGTTATTTGCCCCGGATCGTGTCATCCTTCATGTCCCGGAGGAGAATATGATTGAGTGGCAGGTTCATCAAGACATCCTTGACAAAATTGCATCTTCCTTACATAAAATTGGCTTGATTGAAGGGTTTTCCTTTCACAATCCTCCCAATATTGATGTGCAGGCTGAGCCAAACATCAAGAAACATCAATATGAAATCTCTTCTCACTTTACGGATGAACAGTTCCCCATGCCTGATACGGCCGCAATGGAACAACCCAGGCGAAGTCCAGGGATTATCGATTTACCCCAAAATGCATGTTTTATTATCGGTGGTGTAACAAATTTTCCGCTGGAAAAATCAGTGATAGACATTGGACGTCATTCAGATTGCGATTTGATCCTTGACGATCTTCATGTGTCACGCCACCATGCTCAGCTTCGAGTGATTAATCACCAGTTCGTAATTTTTGATGCCGGCTCAACAGCAGGCGTTTTTCTGAACGGGAAGAAGGTTTCTCAAGCCAGCCTGCAATCAGGCGATGTCGTTCGTATTGGGCTTGTCAATTTGATATATATTCAAGACTCAACATCAGCTAACCCCACAACAGCATTGCCTGTTGATTTTGATGACAATCATGAAAATCATCACATGATCGGAGGTAATCACCAGTGAATGCTACTATTGCCTTGATCTTGCGG
>CAYTXE010000111.1:0-7865 GCA_964441045.1 uncultured Candidatus Brevefilum sp. | reverse complement strand
CGGTCGGCGTCCATTGCCTTGTCCCCTGCTGCCAACAGCTCCAGAGACAATCGCATCATACGCATCTTCCGTCATATAGTGAGGTTGATATATTTCCCCGGTTTGCTTTTCAAGCGTGGATGTGAACGCCCGCAGGTGGTTTTCTGATCCTTTTAGCAGGTTTTCATAGACTTGGCGAATGGCTCGCTCTTCAATTATTTTCATGTATTCTTGAAGGTCCAGGATGTCGATTTCTTCAATCGCTGCGCCAACTTTCAGCGCGTTCCCGAGGGATTGTGAACCCATATCGATTAATTCATCATAAAGCTCTGTAAATCCGGGTTGACGAATACACCTGCGGGTGAAGTATCTGCTGGATCAGGGATATCGTATTTCTCCAATAAACTCGCGACAGCATCAGTGTGGGTTTGTTCACTATCGGCAATATTTTGGAATATTTGCAGTCCCCAAAGATCGTAGAGTGAGAGGTAGACATCGCGTGCTAATTTTTCTTCCTCACGCATGAAGACAAGGCTGTTGATTTCTGCATCACTTAGGCCGCTGAAATTGATTGAATTTGATTCGGAAGATAAAGAATCTTCTTTGTCTGTGCTGATTTCTTCAAGCGTATCAATGGAAAAATCAGACGCAACATCCGTTTCTTCGATGGCGGGTTGCTCCGTCTCAAGTTGCTCGGAACTAATCTCGGGTGTCGATGGCACACAAGCTGAAAGGGCCATTGCTCCAAAGAGGATTGAGCTGATGATTAGTAGTAAATGTTTTTGATGGCGTATCATGGTTTTCTCCTTATCTTTCACATCTAAAACAGGAATTGTTTTTAGTTTACATGGAAATTATCCCGCGTATTTGTGAATTACTTGTGAAGGAGGTATAGAGAAGCTGGATTAATGAGTTGGAGGATCACCAAGCGTTTTATTTACTTAAAACTGAGTTGTAATATATCAGCATAACCAATTTATCTGGAAGATAGACCACTCCCTTTAGAAAAACGCTGAAATTGGTGAAGGAAATTTACAAAATGTCTGCTATTCAGCTTGTTTGATCTCGATCCCCTGCGCCCAGTCATATTTATCGTTAAGGATCATCCTCCCTAACCGGGCGCCATAAGCAACCAGGCGGTCCATCTGGTGGATGTCATCCATTTCAATGTTTTCGCGCAGATCAATCTGGAAACGCCGAAAGTCCAGATCATTAAAATATGTCTCAACCAGGTGTACCTGCTGATCGTATGCTGATTGTTGAAAAACACCCAGCGCCTTTGCGATCCAATCCCAGGCCCATAATTTTGGCGCATGATCTGGCTGGAAAGTATAGGGTGCCCTGCCTGTGCCGATGCTGATCAAAGTGGTTTCTGCGGGATCCCATCCCAGACATTCTTTGGCTTCATAAGCAGCAATATAACATGGGTTGCCGTAAGACCCCACACCGCCGTCAATGAAACGCTGATTAACGATTGGAAAATAGGTTGGCACTGTGCAGGAAGCTTGAACAGCTTTCATCACGGACCAATTATAGTATTCTGCTTTCCAGGGCTTGATGAAACGGGTGCGATTTTCTACAAGGTCATAAGCTGTGATCACAACATCGATTCGAGGTTGAATTTCCCAGAAATCACCCATTTTGGTCGTCCCAAAGTGAGTTAGCAGCCCATCCCTAATTGGATCATCAGAATAGCGATAACGTGTCAGAGGGAAGAGAAGTTTGCGTAGCGTGGTTGGGAAAATCGTTTGCCCCAACTTTAAATACAGTGAAGTCATTTTGTCGGCTGATATGCCCATACCAATCCCGGCTGAAATAATGGACCCGGTTGAGGTTCCCACTGCCAGTTGGAATAAATCACGGACAGATTTGCCAAGGTGGGTTTCAAGAACAGATAAGGCTTTGGTTACAACCAGCCCGCGTATGCCTCCGCCGTCGATTGCTATTGCTACATTTTTCTTTAAAGGTTTCATAAGGTCTTTCTAATAACCCATCATCATTTACCAGAACCTGTTGCAAGAAAAACGCCAATAAGATTGATCGTGATGAGGTCGTCAAGAAAGCAATGATCTAATTTGTCCTAAATGTACTATGCAAGATTGTGTTCACGACAAACTCATGATTAATGTGATGCATGTTGATCGGAATACAGGTGAGGTCATAAAGGCAGGGGTTGGTTTGTTTACTTAGACGATGTTGAGATTGATATTCTAAATTTTTATGTAAACCCCCGGGATTTCATAGTTGCTCTTTAGTGATATTAACACTTCAAAATCCCGGGGGTCTTGTGGTTAAGCCAGGATAAAAAGACAATTTCCAGACAGGGGCAATGAAACGATCACAGTGATTTCCTACCAGATCCCTGGCAGTAATCGGTAGCGCACCTGCTGAGTATATGCCCGATATCCCTCTAACTCTTTTCTAAGCATTTTATCTTCTTTTGCCGTCCTGATGATGAAAAGTATATCAATAACAGCGCTGGGGATCAGGGCGAATAATGAACTCAATGCTGGACCAATGCAGCTAAATAGGATCAGAATGCCCAAATACATCGGGTGCCTGACGAAGCGGTAAGGGCCTGAAATGACCACCTCCTGCCCCCGATCATCCTGGATGCGAGCATAACGTGAGAGGTAGGTGTTGGTTCTCACCGTCCAAAAGATCAATGCGGCAGCAAGGATCAAACCAATCCATCCCACAAGTTGAACGCTGAGAGGTGCTTTGGACCAACCGAATCGACCAACATCAAAGCCTGCTATGATAAACACGGTTGGCAGGAGAACTGTATATATCCCCATGATGACCCTGTCCCAGCGCTTGACATTCTCTGCGACTTGGCTTCTTTCCTGTGTCTGCTCTGGATCCCTAAGAATCCCCCAAAATATATAGATAATAAAAAAGATACCCACAGCCACGATCAAAGCCCAGGCTTGCGGCCAATTCAATTTGCCAGCTGGTAAAAACAGCAGGACAGCCAGGATAATTAACAGGAACAACACCCGAAATAACAATCGGAAAATGCTGTAGCCAGAACCTGTAGTCATGAGAAACCTCTTGTAATGAGCATGGAGAGGTTGTGAAAATGGAGCCGGGTCAGAATCTCTGTTGATAAAACGCAGGGTATTTTCAGCGAAAATTTAGACCCGACACACATTTCATTAGTGATTAAATTATATCAAATTTAAGTGGAAAATTTAGTGAATAGATCCATTCAGGTCAGGCGGTTGCACAGGAAATTAGACCCTCATTGTCCTGCTGTTTCAACCGTATTTGAAGTCTTTTCGATTTTGCCGTTCCTGGTTAATACGATGCAAATAACACTGACAAGACACAAGACCCCCCAGAAGAGAAAAGGTGTACTTGGTGTAAGGTCAGCCACCTTATTGCCTAATGGAGGTGAAACCATACTCCCGATTCCAGCGAAAATGATAACAAAACCTGTGGTGATGCCCGGGTAAGTGGTGCCAACTCCTCTTGTTTTAAGCGCAAGAGTTATCAGCAATGCCATCAAGCCATCCCGTGATAAGCCAGCAAGGATTACTGCAGCCCATATCGCACCACTGTCCAAAAAATACAGCGATCCAATACCGAGGGTTGTCAGCGCTGCAGCGTAAATGGCCATTTTCTTTCCCGTTCCAAGCCTATCTGCGATATATGTCATTGGGATCACACACAGCATACTCGCCAGGTGGAAAATGGATGCAGCGCTATCCGCACTGATCTCATGCCAACCCAGGTTGCGTAAGTACAGAGGTAAGTAGCCAAGCAAGCCTTGCACACCACCGTTGTAAGCTAAAAGTGCCAGGCCTATCAGCCATAAATCTCTTATCTTGATGACATGCTTGAATTGATTCAAAGAAAATTTTTGTGCGGATTTTAATGGGGTCATTGAACTGGCGGGTGCTGACGGGCTGATCAGCCAGGGGATCAGCATTACAAGGGCAATCAGACCATAGAGGAAGAAAACATTTCGCCAGCCGCCCACCCAGGGTGAAATATAAGTCGCACTGACATTTGAACCAATAAAAAAACCCAGCGCCATACCAAGTGACACAACACCATTTGCCAATCCAACCTCTTTCTCTTCGAACCAGATCCTTGTGTTTTTAACATTGCTGATCGTAATCAATGGTAGGCATAACCCAAGCAAAAAGATTGTGACCATTAGCATCGTGTAGTTGTTAGAGAGCCCTCGGGAGGCACCGAGTAAACCGGCAGATAAGCACCCGATGATGATGGTGCGTTTTGGACCCAGTTGATCAGCCAGAATGCCGGCGAAAATGGATGAAAAGATGGTTGAGAGCGAACCTATTCCCCATATCAATCCTGCCTGTACCAGGCTTAAGTTCAAATCAACTGATATTTCTGGCAAGAGAACGGCTAGACTCATGGATTGAACAGCCACCACAACGGTATTTGTCAATCCACCCAGGATCAAGATACCCCATTTGGTAGCTGTGTTTCTTCTGTTTTTTTTCATAGTGATCCAAAGATGACCTGCTTTGATCATCACTTTCTAATAAACCCGATGGGCTGTGGCATGTTCCTGGGAAAATGATGCTGAGAGGTGTGCTTTCAACGCCTGATTATACAGCATTTGGCCTATGTTCAAAAAAGGAAATAAATTTCCATACTTTATTGATTCTACGAAATCATGGAATAAAAAGACTGCAACGAGCTAAAATCGATTAGAATTAATTAGCTTCCACACCATGAAAGGAGTTGATATGAAAAAAATTGCCCGGATAACTGGTGTTGTTATTGTGACAATTGTTGCAGCTTGTTGGCTGTTCATCATCATCGTCAGCATATTTGAAGGGGAAAAACCTACATTTGATTGGGAATCTCTGGGTGTAATAGTGCTCAGTCTCCTGACCAGCGTCTGCGCCGTGCTGTCATGGGTAAAAATACCTGTCAGCGCATGGATGACACTTGTGGTGGGGGTGTTGTTTTCGATATTTGCAGCTGTCACAGCAGGTCATAATCACCTCTTCGCAGTTCTCGTTGCAGGTGGGCCGCTTATTTTGGCAGCTATTTTGATGATTTTGGGTATGAAAAAGTCTGAATAAGAGCTAATTCCCGGTCACGGATCGGATGACATCCCCTTCATCCTCTCGATAAAGAGCCCCGTCTTTGCGGAAAATATCGTGGAACCATAAGGGTGGTTCCTCCCCATTTGGACAATAATCGGTCCAGGAATAAATCGTCTGCGTTTTACCGCTGACCAACCCCCAGTTGAAGCAGCTGATGTGCCGTTCTTTAAAGTACGGGAGATGAGTGGAAAAGGTGCATTTGTTACTTCGGGCAAGATATTCCGTGCAAAACAGCGGTCTTTGGCTTTTTCGGAGCTCATCTACGAATTCTGATGTCGTTTCCAGCTCGGAATAGGAATGAAAGGAGACAATATCACTCAATGCCAGTGCAACCGAGTTTAATTTTGTGTCCAGTGTGCCAATAAAGCAGAATAATCCAGCTGTCAGGGGCTGCTGTGGATTAACAGACCTTGCCCAACCAAAAGCCGATTCTAACAAACGTCGGGAAAGTCTTGAATTGAGATAATGCTGGATGAACTGACCCAGAACCTTTAAATATCGTGAAAACTTGGGGAGATTCATTGAGGGCAATAAGTTATTGCCTGGTTCGTTGTAGATATCCCAGATAACCACACGCTCATCCTGGCCGAATGTTGTCACGACATCCACAACATAATCCTCCAACCTGTCCCATTTTGAAGGATCACGGAGTACCCTTGTCCCGGGCGACTGAACCCATCCAGAGTTATGGACTCCAGGCTGAGGAGCAGGCTGTGGACCTAAATGAGGATCATCGTGCCAGCAGTCGTCAAAAAGGACAAACATGGTTCTGATATGATGGTGATTTGCGATATCCAGATACTGGTGGATACGGCTTTTAAACCCCTCTGGGTCCTGCATCCACAATAAGTCGTGGAGATAAACCCGCATGGCGTTGAACCCCAATCCTTCTGCCCAACCCAGCTCACGATCAATTGTCTCAGGGTCGAAGGTGTCAGCCTGCCACATTTCAAGCTGATTTATTGCAGTACTAGGAATGAAATTAGACCCCACCAACCAGGGCGTCTCGGCCTGCCATTGGTTGGCTTTCTCAAGTGACCATTTTTCATTTATCGTCATTATTTCTCCGTTTCCTTCGATTCAAAATGATATCATGTTGTCTTTTTTTAGTGTGCTTATTACTCCTTCATTCTTTACAGCCGGCTGTCCAGGATATTACCTTTTTCAGTAAATCTTCCGCTACCCCTTCACTGTTGACGTAAGTTCGCATGAAGAGTCCTTCAGGCGGCAGTAGATGCAGGATTTTTTCAACATCTGTTGGTGCCACCAGGAGGAAAAGCCCTTTCCCTTTTCTGAGGATCTTGCGATATTGGGGGATATAGGCTTCTGAGTAGGATGGTGCCTGACCAATCCCAGGTGAGAATTGAATGGCTTTGATTTGTTCAACTTCCAAAAGGATATCCAGGGTGTTCTTCATACTAGCTGGGCCGTCCAAATGGTAAATACTAAACTCGCACCAATTTGCTAATTTGTAAATCTCAGGCAAGATGAAGGTTCTGAACATGTCTGGAGAAATCACACCTGAGATATCGCACCCAATCAACCCCGTCCTTCCGGGTGCCCATAATCCCAGCCAGGGGATCACGCCTCCGCTGTGGTTGACACTCAATGTCAACTGGTGCACCTGTTCCATCAGGCTGATCCAAATATCAGAGATGAAAGCCAAGCTATCTTTAACTTTTTCGGGGTTGTCAATCAGGTCCGCCGGAAGTCTGTCCATGCCCCGCATAAGCGAAAGCACGTCTGCCCCATTCCCAAGGTCTGGTGGACCAACAAGGAAGCGCCCGTCTGCTCTTTCAATGAACATCTTTAAAATTGCTGAAAGAGATTCCCAGGTCGGATTATTTGCGGGGTTAAAGGACCAGTTCCAATCAGACCAATCCTGGATAACAGGGGGATACCATACGGTACGCCTTGTGAATTGTGCAGGGCTGCCCAGGATGCCTGCCAATGCCATCGAACCCCAGTTGATGTAAGTGATAGGAAGTGCTTCACCGGCGAAAAGGGTGTTTTCAAACCAGGTTAGCATGCGTTTGTAATTCTCTTCCGGGTCCTTCCACCAGCGTTCAATGGTGTGTGTGTCAGCCTCATCGATATTTTCTAAACCTCCCAACCAGGGACCGAGCTGCAGGTCCGGGAAGGGGAGCAGCTTGGAGGAGGCTCTTGGGGCATGCACCGCGATGCAGCACCTGTCGATCACCTCATGGTGCCACCAGGCTTCGATTCTTTGTTGTGCTTTCATCAAATCAGGTTTATAATACATAATACAAAGCAGACGCGCTGACGTATCAATCCATTAATAGGCAATTAAATATTATAACCATGAAACACTATCTGATTGTTTTATTGCCCCTATTGGCTGTTGAATGGTTTGTTGGGGTGTTGCGGTTTTCTATCAAGACTTTTCAGACCATTTTCAAGGTGATCAATTTCCCAACGATTTATGGGTATCTATGGTTGGAATCTAAGCCGAGTGAATGGTGGTTTGAGCTTCTGGGGACAGAACTGATCAATGATGAGATCGCTCAATTGATTACGTTTTTGTTGATGGTGGCAATCCAAGCCTTTCTATTTTATTGGATTCTCAGGCTTGTAGGGGCGATTAAGAAAAAGTAAGGGAGACCTTCGTTCATTTGGCCGAAATGGTAAGGAGATCCGGTGTGAACGGGAGTTATTTTGTCACGCTGGAAGCGTGACCTTGTATCTTTAAGTGGTGTATGCTAGAGAGGTAAGAAGAGACCAGTCAGGCTGGTGAGGGTGAATCAGAGCATGACCTTTAGGCAAAAAGCCTGA
>CAYTXE010000110.1:0-7913 GCA_964441045.1 uncultured Candidatus Brevefilum sp. | reverse complement strand
CCCAAGCGCAATAAAAAGAGGCTGTCCTGCTGGATCGAAAGGCTGCTGGATCACCACGCCATCAAAACTCGCAGATGATGCAAGCGACCAGAAAGCACCAGCATAGATCCGTTCACCATGCGAAACAATCACAAAGGGTAGCCCGTTCAGAGGGAGCCCCTGTGCAAAGTTAACCACGACCTTGAGGTAAGCTTCTTCGGTCAGGTTGATGGCATGATTTCCCCACATGTAGCTGACAATATCATTCGTTGAGAGAAACGGCTCCTCATTTAATGGCAGATCCTCAAGTTCATAATTTTGTAAATCACCCCCTGACAGTTCTGGATCAGCAATGAAATACATCTCGAAGGCTTCCCCTTCCATAATAAAAGGTTCCTCATCTGCAGCGCCCCCGCAGGCGCTCAAGGCAAGGACTGAAAAGATCAACAGGAAATAAAATTTTTTATCCATTATCCTTCTCCCTTTTGTTTGTGTGTTTACATACCATCGAATTTTTATGCGAAGGTTAATATACCACAAGCGTTTATAATTTCTTAGAAATTGGTGCTGAAGTGTTTATCGGCTGTTGTCTGGCATTTTAATCCAAAAATCTGGGAATCACAATTTATTAACAAGGATGTTTTTCATCATCCGCCAGGAAGGTTCGTTCACCTGCTGGACTTTTCCCCGATGATCCTTATAGGACCAGATCCCTGGGCGAGATTCGATTACTGTATACCCCAGGCGCTTATAAAACCGTATTGCGTCCAAATTGTCCTTCGCAACATTGAGTGTCACCAACTTAAAACCACGTTTTCGCAGGTCATCTTCAACAAAATGCATCAAATGCTGACCAATCCCATGGTTACGGTATTCCGATTTAACCCGAAAGGCGAAGACATAAGCGCGATTTTTCCCATCAGCTGTATCGTGCTCATGGCTGGCGAGCATTACGAATGTCTGCCCGATAAATTCGCGTTCCGGGTTTTCAACCACCCACATAAGCACCCTGCCGCTGAATGTCTCATGATACAGCCTGGCGTACATACGGCGGTATTTTAGAAATTCCCCATCCCATTCCAGAGCAGGTAAATCAGCTTTGGTTACCTGACGGATGGTCAGATCGCTAAGTGCGACCCCAGGCTTCGAAGCAAGCTCATTCATCCTTCATTTCCCAAAGCTCTCACATGCAATTATTTCAAATCTGATACCAAGGTGGACAGCAAGCGCTCTTCTTCAGCTTGCGAATTTATACCACCATCCAGCCAGGCATCCCTTAACGCTGAAAGAATGGTCCCATATGCTGGTGAGGGGGGCAACCCCATTTTTCTGAGGTCATCACCCGTCGTTTGCGGCATGACGCCAGCCCACTGGCTGACATACATCCACAGCGGTTCGCGTAAGCTCGCTTCAGTATTGATGAGGTATGCAGCGTATATGGCGATGCGGGGAACATTATCAAGCTGACGCACCACATAGCTTGGTGGTGCATTTACCAGCTGGACAAGAGTCTGGTTAAGCTGGCTGGTTGAGATGAGCAGCTTTTTGATATCGCTTTTGAATCGCAGCCGGGAAACGATTGACCGCAGGGTCATCTCGGGCAATTGCCCCAACCAGACCAGGTAGCTCAAAGTTTGCCGCAGGTTAAGGCTGTCTGAGTGCTGTGGAAGGTCCCAGGTTGGATCAACCTCGTTGATCTCCAGCTTCCCCAGCTGCTCTTCAATGGCGTCGTTCCAGGGCAGCGCAGGATGAATGGCTTTTAGTATGCCCAGCGAATCTAACCGCGCCAACATGGCAGGGGCATTAGGCTCCTCCAGGATCTGGTTGATTTCATGCCGTAAACGAGCCCCTGTCAATTTATTCAGCAGAGGCAAGCTTTCTTCCATCAGGTCCAGGGTACGCTGCTCGATCTGGAAATCAAAACGCTGTTCAAAGCGCACTCCACGCAATAAGCGGGTGGCGTCATCTACGAAAGATAATGCATGTAAAACTCGGATATTGCCTTTACGCAGATCATTCAAACCACCCCAATAATCATAGATTTGGCCATAATGCTCTCCATCTAGCCGGAGTGCCAGCGTATTGATCGTAAAATCACGGCGGTGCAGGTCCATTTTGATACTGCTGCTTTCCACCGTAGGTAAGGCTGCAGGTTGTTCATAGAACTCTGTTCTTGCAGTGATCAGATCCAAACTTTCAGGCAGCTGATCAGCTTTGGTTTGTCCAGCCAGGGGCAACTGCCTCGCCAGCTTATCTCGGATGTTGGAAATATGCCATTTAGCAGTACCAAAGCGTTTGTGGGTGAGCACCCTGCCACCATAGTGATCCGCAAGGCGCCTTGCAAAGTAAATCGCGTCACCCTCGACCACAACATCAAAATCCAGGCTGGGTCGATCCAGCAGCAGGTCACGTACAAACCCGCCGACGACAAATATGGGAAGGTTGATCTTATCTGCCTCTTCTGCCAGAGCGTGCAGCAAGGATAGGCGTGCAGGCGGTACAGCATCGGATAATTTTCTTGAGACTTCTTCCTGAGAGGGCAATTCCGGTTGGGCGGTGAGAGTTTTTAAGAGGTCCGTTCGAGTCACAATTCCGATGATCTCACCGGTTTCTTGCGATACAACAGGCACCTGACCCCAATCGGTGGATCCCATCAGGGTCTGCAAAGTCTCAAGGGAGGCTTCTGGTGGGATGCTTACATCCCCCGCAGCCATCAGGCTTTCGACTGTCAAATCTAACCCATGACTGCGGGCACGGTCGACTTCGCGGCGGTTAAGCAAGCCAACCACTTTTTCACCAGAAACAACGGGATACCCTTCATAGCCATAGCGCTGCATCAGCCGGTGGGCTTCTTGGGCGGAGGTTTCAGGAGTCAATATCAATGGATCTTTAGACATGATGCTTGCCACGGTGACTGCAGATTTGACATGTTTATGTAAATTTGAGACCATCTTCTCGAAACACTTTGCGAGAAAGGTTTCTGTTTCGGCTTCATTGAGAGTCTTTTCGGGTCGAATAAGTGCTGAAGCGGCACGTTTGTGTCCTCCACCACCCATTTCTTCTGCGATAGAAGAGACATCCACCTGGTCGCTGGTAGAACGCGCCACCAGGCGAATACCCTGTGTTGTTGAAACCAGCAGCAGGAGTGCGTCAGGGTTGAGGACATCACGCATTTTATGAGCCACGC
The DNA here is from genome assembly GCA_964441045.1 of uncultured Candidatus Brevefilum sp. Taxonomy (GTDB): domain Bacteria; phylum Chloroflexota; class Anaerolineae; order Anaerolineales; family Anaerolineaceae; genus Brevifilum. The sequence continues at coordinate 4,747 of CAYTXE010000110.1, read as the reverse complement.
TGGAGATCTCATCCGGTACATCCATTGCATCGGCTTTGACAGCCAGGATGGTTTGATTTTTAATTTTAAAGGTCTGAACATGTTTCATCAACCGGTCATACAGCATTCGCTGGGCTTCTGAAAGAGGGGGATAGAGGAATTCACCTATAATGTCCAAATTTGCGCCCTGGTTGATGCAAAATGCAGCTGCTTGCAGGTCTTCTGTTGTGGTTGACCCGTATGTAAAGGAACCTGTATCTTCATATAAACCCAACGCCAGCGTTGTGGCATGGATATCGCTTAGAGGAATATTTTTATCACGGATGTGTGCGACCATCTGGCTGACATTCGCCCCAAAATTAATCAGGTGCAGATCCCATTTCGGATCAAGGTCCTCACGTTTTGGATGATGGTCATAAACCACGATGCGTGTGTCATCGCTCATTCCTTTTAAGGTAATCAGGGATTGTGTATCGACCAGGAAAACAGTATCGATTTGCTCGCGCGGCATTTCCTCGTATTCAATATAAGGCAGGTCTTTCCCAAAACGCTTGAGGTAGCGCCGCCCATTACGGTTGATATTGCGCGGTAAGATTGGCAAGGCCTCTGGGAATAGGAGCCATGCGCCCAACTGTGAGGCCAGAGCATCCATATCTGCTTGTTCGTGGGTCAGGATTACTTTCATGACTTAATCAAACCACCAATACGCTTGATCATTGATATTAAAGAAATTATATACCGTTTGCGATAAGCGTGCGAACAGGCGGTTGCCCTGTTCGTAATTCAATTGGACTGGATCGTGGATGAAAATTGTCAGAACATAGTCCTCACCAGGTGTGGAAACAATTGCGACATCGCTCATAGCGTGAAGCAAACCATCTAACTCCTGAACCCAACCGTGCTTGTGGGCGATGGATGCCTCAGCCGGAAGACCTGCTTCGATCAATAATCCGATCTTATTAATTGCTAAGGTATCAATCATCAACTGACATTCTTCTTGCGTTATTTCACCCGGGAAGGTTTCAGTCAGCAGCCCACTGCCATCGTCTGCGCATTGATAGATGCCTGAAAGAAGCTGGCCGGCTTCAGCGGGGATGGTCTGATTATAAATATCAGGGTCCAGGAAAATATCCCTCCGCGTGTTCGCCGGAGTATCAAATATTTGTAAGACAGGTGCGCCTAAATAAAAATAACCAGCCAGGAAGGTGTTTTCCAGTCCCATGGCTTCCAGATCCTCACTGACGATTAAAGGACCGCGTAATTCATCCAGGTAGGTAGACATTAAGGTGTCTGCGGGTGGATTTTGTGAAAACACGATCATTTCTTCCAGTAAGGTAATGATATTCTCTGAGATGGGTTCTGTTGTCCTGCGCAGGACTGAGATCATGATAGGTATCTTAATGGTGCTTGCTGCTGTGAAGGCCACATCTGGCTCAACCATTGAATAATTCTGCACTGCGAAATGCAGTACTTGACCCGTCTCCATCGATTCAAGGTAGACCTCAACCAGGTTATCGAAGCTGCTTTCTTTGATGTTATGAATGAGAAATGATTGGAGCATTTGGAGACTGGCTGTGCTGCCCTCATTACGCTCGATATTGAGTGTGACCTGGCGATCAGTTGGTGATAACAGAGCTGTGTTGATGTCCGCTATAGCCTTTTCGATGTTAAGCTGCTCTCCTACCCTTGGGACTACGAAATTCGTTGTCCCTGAGATTGGTGTGATGGGGCTGCCTGGTTGGGTATAGCGGGGGATTACCTCCTGGGTGAGGTATGCTAAAAGTTGTTCTTCGTCAACTGCTGTAGTGAGTGAGATAGCTGCCGGCTGGGATTGTGTGTTTCCCCAGAGAAATTCCCAGAAGCGACCTGTTGTGATTTGTTCATAGCCTTCCGAAACCAGGTTCGAAACATCCATTGAAAAGCCCAGCTCCTTCGGCTCAACTTGAATGCTGGAACCGTTGATTTTAAGTGTGAGAGGCAGGTTGTAAGACTCCGCTATGCGAGAAACGGCTTCAGATTCATTTAATCCATCTACAGGAATCCCGGCGATGGTGCTGCCCGAAGGGAATGTGATCGGAGTGTTCTTGAAATGATCATATTCAATGAGGGTGATGACAAGGCTGCTTAGAATAAACAGTAAACCCACACCACCCAGGATCCACCACAGGACCTTTGACTTCATCTATGCTCCCAATGTTTAAATATGGCATGATTTTACCCGACGGTACGCAATATGATATGAAGGCAGGTGTGAGGTTATCATGCACCCGGAATGGCAGTTCAAGCGACATCTTTTTATCTGAGCATTATTTAACTTGGATAAAATCCTCACATCATCTAATCTAATGGCATCAATATAAATTTTGGGGATCATCGGTTTGATTTGGAGGAACTTCATGCTGCTTCTTTGAGGCTGACATGAAACTGATTGAAGATGATTCCGTCACGCTTGGGATGAAAATGTGTTAAAGTAAAGGGATGATTTTATATCCCCCTCATTCGGGAAATAAAACCTGGAGGTAGATCATGAGTAAAACTTTCAAGAATATCATCAAAGGTGTGCTGTGGACGATCGGCGGCTTAATTAGTGCTTTCCTGGCAGCATTGGCTGGCTGGATTATCTACAGTCGTAAGTATATTCACCATGACGTGAAATCCGGGGGTGCCCTTGATGCTGCCTGTAAGGATTTTCAATCCAAGCATGCAGGGCGTATCAGTTATTACGCTGACACAAGTGGAAAGGGGACACCCATTCTTTTGCTGCACAGTATCAATGCTGCTGCAAGTGCCTTTGAGACAAAACCCATATTTGATCATTACAAAGGTCTTCGCCCAGTGTACGCGCTAGACTTGCCAGGATTTGGCTTTTCTGACCGCTCCGATCGAACCTACAGCCCTATGCTTTACCAGCGAGCGATTACAGAATTCTTAAAGGATGTTGTTGGTCAGGCAGCAGATGTGATTGGATTATCCCTGTCCAGTGAATTCGCGGCTTTGACCGCTGTTCATGAACCAGAGTTGATACATTCCCTGGTGATGATCTCCCCCACAGGATTTAGGCAGCCCAAGGCCAACAGAGTCTCCGACAGGTCTGGCTTGCGGGGGTCAAAGAACGCACTCTTTTCCATATTATCTGTGGCAATCTGGAACCGACCTTTATTTGACCTGATTGTGAGTCGTCCCAGCATCCAATTTTTCCTCAACAAGAGTTTTGAAGGATTGGTGCCAGAAAAATTATTGGATTATGCCTATCAAATTGCTCACCAACCAGGTACGCAATATGCGCCCACTTACTTTTTGAGCGGCAAGTTATCAACACCTGCAGTCCGTGAAACAGTTTACAAAGTTCTGTCTCTACCGGTTTTGGTCATCTATGACCGTGATCCCTATACCAACTTTGAGATGCTGCCTGTGATGTCTAAAGAGCACGATAATTGGCACGCGGTTCGTATCGTACCGACCAAAGGCCTTCCACATTGGGAGCAGCCTGAAAAAACATTTCACGCCCTGGATGAATTTTGGTCTCAAAAGTAGGAGCGCTGGGATCTTCTAGAAAAAACAGTGTTACCTGTGTTCTCCATACATGGACTATATTACATCTAGATAATTAATCCTGCGAGGAATCTTTCGCAGGTTTTTTGTACCATTATTTATCAAACATTTTTTCAAATATTGCCTCAATCATGATAAGTCCTGCTTTTCCCCCAGCACGACGTTTAAGCTTCCCTTCCCTGTCAAAAAGAAAATAGGCTGGCCAGATTTCATTTTTAAATGCCCGTTTAACTTTATGCATTCTGTCAATACCGCAGGGTTCCTTTATTTCAAAGGTTTCAACTGCGGTTTTTATCCTATCCAAATTGTCGTCTGATTTCATGCGGGGCAATGGATCGATACGAGCTTTAAACCTTTAGGGCTGTAGGTATTGCGCCAATGCTTAAGTGTAGGCATATTTTCATGGCATACGTAACAGCTCAATGCCCAGAAGTAAACGAGAACCGGGCTGCCAATTAGCTCGACGGGGTCAGGCTTGCCCTTGATCCAGTCTGTGGCACCTTCCAGCGAAGGCATCGGGGAATACAATCGCAAGGGCATAGGTCCTTAACCTTTTATTTTGGGTTGCGCTGCAGTATCTCAGTCAGCAGGCTCAATCGATTGCACAGCTCCAAAAGTATTCACAGACAAGTTCCAGCGGCTGCCGGGTTCTGCGAGCATGAAGAGGGTGCTGTCAGTTGTTTTATAGGTATAGGTCTCCCCATCACCACGGAAGGTAATGGTGTAGTCTTCATTACGAAGACCTTCGCGCTGTTCGGCTGCAAGGCTCAGAAAAGGCCAGGCGGGATTCAGATCCTGCCCCGTCTCTGTCACTGTGTCCACAACGACCCAGTCCATCACGGTATATTCACAATAATCATCGTAAACCCTGTAAGTACAATCCTGAACAACTTCACCAACGCCGGTGCCGGTATCTTCGACATATGCTTCACTGCATACTTCCGTGGCATTAGGAACCGGGACATCCGATGTGTAGCGATATTCTTGTGAGCAAGCCACAATATCCGCGCTGGCTGGAATCTCATCCAACCAATCACTTTCAGTAACGGTTGTGTAGGCTTCAACGGCAATGGCGCGCTGCCAGGACACATCCATGACCGTGCCAGTGATGTCATCCGTCTTGAGCAGCATCAGCATCAGAACGATAAAGGCTGCAAAACATGCAAAAATTGCAATGCCAGCGATGATCATACCCGTCCGACTGAGTTTTTTCTTT
>CAYTXE010000109.1:0-7953 GCA_964441045.1 uncultured Candidatus Brevefilum sp. | reverse complement strand
CTCTTTATTTGTAGGCTTAAGGTTTGCTTCAAACCTAAGCACTTCATCCATTGTTGTCACAGTTCCTTCAATTCTGGATGAGAGGATTGCTTCTTTGGTTTCAAGAGGAGATAGAAAAATTTGAGGATTGATGATGGAATTTAATAATCCATTGTAATAAGCCAGGGATGCACTTGCGGAACTAACCTTTATCAACAACTTCTGGGTATCCCAATCAGAAATATCCAAAGGCAATTTTTGAGGAATGAATGGCTGCATAATCACAATTTCCTTGATATATTAGATTAACATGTATGTTATATAAAATCAATTATATAACATATTTACTATAATATGTTATGCAAACGGCCAGGTAGGTAAGGCGGGTTCCTCCTTTATGTACACGTTTTTCCTTGATTTTGGTGTGCTTAACCTCGGAGCGCACCCGACAGATTGCCGCTTCCGGCAAAAAATGGGGGAAATTTCGCCGCTTTTGACGTATTGAAATCCAATTTTCCTTCTGCTATACTTATCAAAGATTAGAACAAGCGTTCTAACTCGCGGACTGTCCCGGGTGACGAAAGCCCTGACCTCACACAACTTTGCCCGCTTTGCGATGCGCCCGGGCAGTCCCGTGTTCAAACTTCAATGAATGGAGGACCAAACTTTTATGACGGCGAAACGACGCTCCCAGGCAGACGAAGTGGGTTTTTACCGGGAGCTTTTCACGAAGGCGGAGCTGGCTGACCTGGACCGCGCTTTGAACGATTCAATGCGCGGCGAGATCGGGATGCTGAGGGTGGTCATGCGGCGCTTTTTTGAGCGCACCGCCGAGGAGGCGGATGACATGAAAACCCTGGCGGATGCCCTGCGTGTTTTAAGCCTGAGCTGCAGCCGGCTGGCACGGATGATCCAGGCAGAGCGGGGGCTGCAGGATCAACGTGTTGATGAGCTGGGTGAGGCGCTCTCTCGCAGCCTGGGGGCGGTACTGAATGAGTTGAGCAGCACCGGTCTGAATACCGGCGCTCATGGGGCGCAGCCGCACGAGGCACTCCGTGGCGGATGAGATGACGGCTTTATTGACTGAACAATTACGCCATGCTAACAACCTGCTGCAGGCGCAGATCAAGACGCTGGAAGCGCGCCTGGCACACCAGCAGGCGATGAACGGGCAGCGGCTGGTCATTCTGGAAGAGCAGATCCGCGACCACGAAAAGCGCATCCGCATCACCACAGAAGGAGTGACCCAGTTCAAGCTGTTTTCCGGCCTGGCTTCTGGCGGTTCGGGGCTGATGTCATTGGTGGCGATCCTCAAAACATTTTTAGGCGGTTAGGCGGTTTATGTGACGAAACTTGTGCAGCTGTTGAAGAAATTACTGAGGGATGTGGTCCTGTTTGTGCGCGTCACCAATGGGCTGAAGCTGCGGCGCTACCAGGAAGCGGTGGCACGGGCGGTAGTTCATTCCGTCCTGCACCATCAGGGGATGCATTTTGTGGTGATCTTCCCACGCCAATCAGGCAAGAACGAACTGCAGGCGCAGCTCCAGGCTTATTTGCTGACACTGATGTCCGGTGAGCGGGGTGAGATGGTGCAGGTCTCACCAACCTGGCGCCCCCAAACTGAGAATGCCATGCACCGGCTGGAAACGGTGCTGAGCGGGAATAGGATCGTGAAGGATCGCTGGGAAAAACATTTTGGGCACGTCTACCAGGTGGGGAGTGCACGCCTGGTGTTCCTCTCCGGATCGCCCACGTCCAACATCGTGGGGGCGACCGCCAGCCTGCTGCTCTCCATTGACGAAGCCCAGGATATCCAGATCGATAAATATGACAAAGATATTGCCCCCATGGCAGCCAGCACAAATGCCACATGCATCTTTTGGGGAACAGCCTGGACATCCAATACCCTCCTTGCCCGGGAGGAAAAAGCTGCCAAACAGCTTCAAGAACAGGACGGTATCCGACGGGTTTGGCGTCTCACCTGCGACCAGATAGCGGCGGAAGTCCCTCCATACGGCAAATTCGTTGCTGAACAGGTGTCCAAGCTCGGTCGTCATCATCCTATGGTACGCACCCAGTATTACTCAGAGGACATCGACGCCCAGGGGGGATTGTTCCCACCTGAACGCCTGGCACTGCTGTACGGCATCCATCCCCCGCAGATCAAACCAGAACCGGGTCAGGTTTATGTTATGTCATTGGATGTTGCGGGGGAGGATGAAGAGGGCAGCCTTGGTCTGAATCGTCTCTCCACCGTCAGAAATGGGCATTCCCCTGCCCGTGACGCCACAGCCCTCACCATAGCCCGGGTCAACTTCGCAGCCCTCAACGACCCCGGGATCCTTTTGCCATCCTATGAGATTGTATACCGCCAACAGTGGGTGGGGATCAAACACACCGATATCTATGGTCAAATCCTATCCCTTACAGCGACCTGGGACATCAAATACCTTGTGTGCGACGCGACTGGTGTGGGTGCCGGCCTGACTGCTTTCCTTACGCGATCGCTGGGTTCAAGGGTGATCCCCTTTCTATTCAACAGCCGCACCAAATCCGATCTTGGCTGGTCCTTCCTCTCTCTCGTAGACTCCGGTCGCCTTAAGACGTATTCGGTTCCCGACACGAATAGCAAAACGGGACAATCTTCAGATTCACCACAATCTGATCTTTCTCTGCTGCATAAATCCTTCTTCCGCCAGCTCGAATACTGTCAGTATGAAATCGTGCCCGGACCCGATAAAAAAATCAAATGGTCCGTTCCCGACAGCAGTCGTGATCCTGCTACGGGTGTGTTGATCCATGATGACCTGCTTATCTCCGCAGCCCTTTTGTCCATCTTAGATCAGAAATCCTGGGTTGTAACGGGCTCCGCCGCTGTTGTCAATGCACCCGACCCCCTGGACGACATGAAAGGATGGTAGTAGCTAATAGCAAGTAGCTGATAGCTGATAGCTCAAAGGTGAAAGGTGAAAGCTCAAAGGTGAAAGTTAGTAGCTTGTTGTTTGTAGCTGGTAGCAATTAGCTGAAAGTTCAAAGCTCAAATTCAAAATGGAGAAAATTGTAAAAAATGCACAATAAATCAGATTCCTATTACCTGATTACACAGTACCTAATTCCTGGTACCTGATCGCCCAGTACCTGATTGACTGATAACTTCAAGCTGCTGACTACCAACTATGAAATCCCCGATCCCCGAAAAGGGGACTTGAGCGAAGCGGAGCGGGACCAACTAGGAGTAAAGGAAACCATGCCCAACGAACAACTTGCCTTCGGTATCGACATCAGCAAATACAATACCTCGCCAGACGGCAAACACAAACCAGATTTTGACATCATCGCCGCCCATCAACCCGAAGTGGTATTTATCGCCATGCGTGCCGGGATAAGCTGGGGGTATCAGGACCCATGGTTTTCTTATTATTTCAAGGAAGTGACCCGCATCAACAGGATCCGTATGGCATATCACGTTCTCTACCCGGGTGAATCGCCCATTGCTCAAATGGATAACTTCTTTCGCATCCTGGGTGATATCGATTTCAATACGGTCCCCCTTGTTCTTGACTTGGAACTGCACCACAACCAGACCGTCAGCCGCATCACACAATGCACAGTGGATGCGCTGAAACTCATCAATGAGCGCACAGGGAGGATCCCCTTTATCTATTCCCGGGCAAATTGGATCAATCAATACTTGATTGTTTCTGCCCTGCCTCCCGTTCACTGGTGGCTGGCGCAGTATCGATATGCCTGGCCCTATCCCCTTTACACGCCGGAATATGAAAGCCCCCCAGCACTTCCCAATGGTGTGGGAACCTGGACCGTGCATCAGACAGCCATGCGCGGTAAGTCCATCGGTGCCAGGGCGATGCACTACATGGATTACAACCGCTGGAACGGCACCAAAGTGGATGTGTATGCCCTTGTTGGGGAAAAGATTTTAGAGCCATTAATCTGTCCTGTTGATGGCGAACTCTGTCCTAGACTGAAGCGGCGTCAGGCTGCCTCAGTCGTCACTTGTCCCTTAAACAACGTGAAATGGGAATGCACGACGCAGGAGTCCTTGGCTGTGGATAGTGAACCGTGCAATCGTTTTTTTAAGAGTAAAGGCGAGATTGCTTCGCTTCGCTCGCAATGACAATAAAAGGATCTTATACAATGATTAATCCTTTATCTCGAATTATTAAACGCCTCTTCTCACCGATGATCGATCAAGCAATAAGAGACCAGCTTTCGGTGAGCGAGACTGACAACACATTCCTCATCGGCACACGCCGCTACGATGAAAGCGAACGCGACCGCCTGGAATATGACCGTGCAGATATCCTTGAGCAGTGCCTTGAAGCCTGGCGTGAAAGCCCCCTGGCCCGCAGGATCGTTGAACTCACCAGCCAGTATGCCATTGGCGGCGGCTTTGACATCAAATGCCATCATTCAACCACCCGTGCATTCATTGATCAATTCTGGACCCACCGCCTGAACCGTATGGAATCACGCATCGTTGAACTTTGTGACGAACTCACCCGCACCGGCAATTTGTTTTTGCTGATCAGCACAGACCCATCCGGAATGTCCTTCGTCCGCACCATCCCCGCCGCGAATATTGACCAGATCATTCCTGCTGAAAATGATATTGAGCAGCCTGCTCTTTTTATCACCAAGGCAAACGATGCACTGGAATCTATTTCTTATCATGCCTATAACCACACCATGGATACCCCGGATGAAACGGGGTCATTCGAACCCGTTGTCCTGCACTACGCCATCAACCGACCGGCTGGCGCTCAATGGGGAGAATCAGATCTCGCCCCGCTGCTGCCCTGGCTCCGCAGGTATGCTGCCTGGCTCGAGGATCGGGTTCGCCTAAATCGCTTTCGTAACGCTTTTGTATATGTTGTCACAGGTCACTTCACCAGTGAGGTGGCCCGTAAAGCACGCCAAATAGAACTGGCAGCCAATCCACCCAATCCCGGATCCATTCTTGTTTGTGATGAGAGTGAGACCTGGTCCGTTATCTCCCCCAAGCTTGAAGCCCTTGATGCCATGCAGGACGGGCTGGCGCTTAAAAAACTGATTGCTTCTGGTGTAGGCTTGCCCCTGCATTTTCTTGCAGAACCTGAAGGCTCCAACCGCACGACCGCAGAAAGCGCTGGGGGTCCAACCTTCCGCCGATTTGAACAGCGTCAAAAATTCTTCATTTGGATCTTATCTGATTTGCTCAATGTGGTCGTTTCCCGGCGTTCAATGGTAGATCACACCGTCAAACCTGATCCTGAGATAAAAATTTCCGGCGCTGATATTTCATCAAGAGATAATGTTGCCCATTCAATTGCTTCAGTGAACATCCTCAATGCTTTGGAAAGGTTGAAAGATATGGGATTGATCAGCGACCGGGAGCTTCTCAGAGCTGTATATCGTTTTGCCGGCGAACCAGCAGATATTGATGAGCTATTGGATGGTGGGTCAGGTGTTGATAGGCGCGGGACTGTCAAACCTATCCAACCAGCTACAAAGGAACCCGTCAACCCCTCCACCGGCTCACCTAAAAAGTTGGTGCTTCCATGACTTTCCACTTCAACTTTGAACTATTAGCTTGTAGCTGGCACCAGCAGCACGCAGTTCATAGTGCGGAGTTGATAGTTAAAAGAAAAGGAATGATGAATGAATGATTCGCAACTCGCAACCATCACCCAACACCAGGCTCGTTTCTCGGCTGAAGGACACCCCTTATATCCCGGAAAATTCGAGATCCTTTGTATCACTGCCGGCAGCGGCAATGGTTGGGAATTTCCAGAAGAAGTTCTCAATGCCTCCCTTCCCCTGTGGGAAGGCGTGCACTGCTTCATCGATCACGCCTGGACCTCCCGGTCCGTGCGAGACCTGGCAGGTCAAATCATCCATCCCCAGTGGGACCCGAAAATCCAGGGTATCCGCGCGACACTGCAGGCATTTGGACCCGCAGGTGACCTTCTCACCCGCTTTGGCATAGAAGTCCTCGAAGAAGAAAATCCGCCCCGGGTGGGTTTCTCCGCTGATATTCTCTTCACTGCTGATGGGAAAAAAGTCAAAGAGATCCTGCGTGTGATTTCTCTGGATCTCGTCTATGATCCAGCCCGGGGGGGTGCTTTTCTCCGGGCAATGAACAGTCTAAATTTTCCTGCTGCTGCACACAACAACGAAGAAAAAGTTGTCAACCATTCACCAATCAACAAATCACCATTTAGCCTGGAGCGGCACATGTCCCCGAAGGCGAAGCCGGAGTGGGATCAAGACGCACCAGACGTCACTTGTCCCCTTCTCGGGGAACGCCAGAACCATGAGGTTCTGGTGCACAATCAACCACTCACCACTAAAGAAAGGACTATTCCCATGCCAGATAAAATCAAAGAAGGATCAAAAGAACCTGAATCCCCACAGCAAGATCCAAATCCCGTCCTCGACAAGCTGCAAGAAGACCAGGAAGCGATGCGCCAGCTCCTGGGAGAGCACGAGCGCCAGGCAAAGCTGGACCAAGCCCTGGAAGACGCCCGTCAGACCCGGCTTCAAATGTGCGGATACCTGCTTGAGTCCGGTCTTTCTGCATCCAAACTGCCCAAACCTCTCCAGGATCGCATCCGCCTGCAGTTCAAGGATAAGATTTTTGAAGCTTCAGACCTTCAATCAGTGATCAAAGATTCCCGCGACATGCTCTCTGAGCTCTCAGCAGCACAGGAAGTCAGGGGACCAGGTCGCATCTCATCTGTGTTTGATGAGCGTGATAAGCTTCAAGCAGCCGTAGATGATCTATTTGAAGCACCTCGAGAAGATAGTTTACAAGGTGTGCATGTTCCCCGCCTTTCGGGTGTTCGTGAGCTGTACCTCATGCTTACCGGCGATCATGATCTCCACGGAGGCTATTATCCCAACCGCGTTCATTTGGCCACCACAGCTGACTTCACCGGTCTTGTGAAGAATGCGCTCAATAAGATTGTCAGCAATACCTGGAAGCTGCTGGGTCGTGCCGGTTATGACTGGTGGCAGAATATCTCTGTTACGGAACATTTCAGCAGCCTTCAGGACATCACAGGAACGCTGATCGGCACCGTTGGTGACCTGCCAGTTGTGGCGGAAGGTGCTGAATACACCGAACTCTCCATTGGTGACAGCCCCGAAACAGCCAGCTTCACCAAGTATGGCGGATATATTCCCCTCACGCTTGAGTTAATCGATCGTGACCAAACCCGAAAACTCAAGGCTTATGCTCGAGAGTTGGGCTCTGCAGGTCTGCGTAAGATCTCCAGTCTGGTGGCTGAAATCTTTTCATCCAATGCAGGCGTTGGTCCCACCATGGCTGATACGGGCGCACTCTTTAACAATACAGCGGTCACCACAGCAGGCGGCCATGCCAATCTGCTCACCACAGCTTTGTCGATCAATGCATGGGAAGCTGCCTGCACGGCAGTCTACAACCAGCCCATGCTGATCAAAAATGCGGCTGGCTTCTACGGTACCGGGCCCAAAATGGCGGTCAACCCCAAATTCTGCCTGGTGCCGCGTGCCCTCCAGAACACCGCCTGGCAGATGCTCAAGGGCGATTTTGTGCGGGAGCAGGATTATGTCTATGACAACATCCTCAAAGGGTCTGCGGTTCCCATCACTGTTCCAGAGTGGACAGACGCCACAGATTGGGCGGCATTGTGTGACCCTGTCATTTCACCAGCCATCTTTGTTGGGGAGCGCTTTGGGATCATGCCGGAGATCTATGTTGCAGGCGATGAACTCAGCCCAGCTGTTTTCATGAACGATGAACACCGGCTGAAGGTCCGCCACTTCCTCGCTGTCTGGGTTAATGACTTTCGCCCGCTACACAAAAACAATGTTGCATAAGATTACTCGGGCTTGTATCACTGCGAACGTTACTCCTGAAGCGAAGCGGATAGGAGTAATGACTTTCGCCCGCTACACAAAAACAATGTTGCATAAGATTACTCGGGCTTG
>CAYTXE010000108.1:0-8024 GCA_964441045.1 uncultured Candidatus Brevefilum sp. | reverse complement strand
CAGCTCCCCAATCAGGCAAATTTTGAATATAACTGACCAGTTTATTCAAGAGATCATCGATTATCGCAGATGTGTTTGGTCCATAGACGGTCTTAAGCTGCTTTTTCGATGTCATGATGACGTAAACGGGGAACCGATTATCCGCTCTTTCAAGATCGGGTTTCTTAAGACGCTTTGCTAATTTGGTAAATACCTTTTGGATTTCTTCAAAATCCTTTTCATTTGCATAGGCTTTTTCATCCATTGATTCGTCATTTTCAAATTGACACTGATTAACAAACTTTTCTTTAGTTTGAACATCTTTGGTTACTTGTAATACCTGGGTAGATCCTTCCTTACTTACACTTTGTGTCTCTGATTTCACCGTTGTTTGCTTGAAATATGGGACATTATTTTGCCCGGATTGGAGTTGATTCCATCCCAGGTATGAACTTACAGAGGCTGGAATCGAAAGGTCAAAAAACACTTCCATTCGATCTGGCCATAAATTTTGAAAGCGATGTCCTGATCCCATTAATCTACTAATGACCTGCCCGGCGCTATCATTGGCCGCAACCCAATGTAATCGTTCAACAGCGGTTGATTCTTTCCCTTGATCAATATCAGCAATTGCTTTTATCACATTAATCTGTAAACATTTAGGCCATTGTTGAAAATATATTTCACTCAAGTTGCTAAGCATTTCCTGGTTCTTCAACACATTAGCTGTCATCAAATGAAGAATTGCTGGCAGGGGATTCGGTGGATTATTGATTATTGATTGATGAATCAAAGTGTTGGCTTTCTGATATTTTTCATCAGCGTAAGCCTTTTTTGCCTGCCATAATGGATTAAGCCAACTGTCCTGGTTATTTGAATTTCTTTCTTCTTCTGATAAATACTCGATCACTGATTCATATTGTTTGCGTTTATCATCTGACGTTGACAACGCGTACAGGGTTTGAATCGGATCGACAAATTCAGGATCAAGTTCTAATAGCCTTGCCAGCTGTTTATTTGCTTGTTTCACATTCCCAAGGTGATAAAAGGTTAGGGCCTGGTGATACTGGACATAAAGGTCACCCGGATAGTTAACAAGCCACAACATAACTGCTTGCTTTGAGAATTGATATTCTTTGCATTCATGGGCAGCTTTTAAAACTGTCAAGAAGCGATATCGATCCAGTGTGTGTAAGTAGTCTAAGGGTGATGTTAATGGTTTCATTGCTAACTCATCTCTCGTAAATTATTGATTAGATTGAGGGCTGTGATTACACCTAGCTGACGAATGATTTTTGAATCATTTGGGGCATATCTTTTTGCTTGCTTAAGCATTTTTTCGGCGCCAGCATAATCCTTACATTCCTTCATTGCCATACCAGCAAAGAAATATGGTCGAGGATCTGATGCATCTGCTTGGGAACCTTTTTGGTAGGTATTGATTGCTTGTTCAAGGTCGTTTCGTTCTTGGTAGGCTTTACCTAATTCAATATATGCTTCAATAAGCATGGGATCATAAGAGATTGCATCAGATAGGTGAGCAACAGCTTGATCCAGCTGACCCTTCTTCTTTTGAAGACGACCAAGCATCAAATGCACTTCTGCTTGTTCTGGAACAATCCGTATAATTGTTTGAGCAGTCTCTTCTGCTTCTTTAAGCCGATTGGTTTGAATCAACCAATCTGTTAATGTAGTTAGAACCTCTGGATGGTTAGGATGCTCTTGCGCCAGGTGGATCAATTCAGGAAGAACGACATCAATTTTCTCTTGTTCCTTTTTTATCTTGAGACTTTCCAAAAGGAGTTGGGGGTTCCCAGGATCTTTTCTGGTAGCGATGGCTAACGTTTCAGAAGCTTGATCGAATTTCCCCTGTTTTGCCTGAGCCTGCGCAAGGAGTATACGTACAGGATGGTTGTTGAAATTGTCTTTTAAGATTTTTCCAGCCTTATTTTCTGCTTCGCGATAATTTTTCTGTTCAACTAAGAATTTAACTTCTTTTGTCGCAAAATCTAAATTATCTGGTTCTAATTTACCGGCTGTTTCGTAATTCTTGACAGCTTCTGAAATATTTCCCATTCTTCGGTTCAAATCTGCCATTTTTATCCAGATATGGGGATTATTTTGTTCAATAGCAGCACTTTTTTCTAAATCTGCCTTTGCTAGGGAGAGATCATTTGCGTCGATTTTAATGTCTGCACTTCTTTGCCAATAATTCGCGTTATCAGGTTGATATTTGATTGCTGATGCAATATGCGTGGAGGCGAATTCCTTGTCACCGAGTTTATAACTTAGATCTGCGGCAAGTGCATGCCACTCAGGTTCATCTGGCCAGAATTCCAGAGCAGTTTCAAGGGATCTTAATGCTGCCTCATGATTATCAATTGTTAACAAAGCCAGCAATGCATGTTTGATTGGATCTGAAGTGTCAAAGCTGAGAGCTTTCTCAACGATCTGTGCTCCATCTTTCTTCTTATTCTTCAAGGCATAAACACCATAAGCTTGCAAAACTGCTGGATCTTCTGGGTAGATATCTAATATGTCATGAGCCCAGTTGTCATTATCACATCCAAGCAGAATGGCTGCAGCACCTTCCGGATCCCTCATGCAAGCATCAGAGCTCAGACTGATTGGTAAGTTGCCAGTAAAGGCCGCAATTGTGCGAGCTTTAAGACAACTTAATTCCTCATTGGGCACATACTTTTCTAGATCTTTAAGAATCCGTATACAAGTTTTATGATTATTTGTCGATAGTGTATCCTTACCGGATGCATGGTTTACAATCTTAAGAGTTTCTGCTATTCGTTGACATTCAGCGTTTTTTATTAAAGCAATAACATAATGCCAATTTAGTAAAGGTTGGTTGTCTAATTTTTGATATGCCAGTCTATTAAGTTTCAGAGCCAATTGATTTTGATTGAGAGTCATTGCAGCTTCGGCAATGCTGTTAAGGATCATCATTTGCCTGAACACATCCTGCAGAGACTTCGTTATGTTTAACTCCGGATTTTTATCGTAAAGGTTCACGGCATCATCAAGATATGTTTCAGCAAGTTCAAATTCACCCAGATTTGCGGCTATCAGGCTTTGGATTGCATGGTATCTTGGATAATTATGGGACTCATTTCTTAGATCACTCATTAAGGCTTTGGCTTTTTCAGATTCTCCAATGCTCAACAAGATTTCAGCGTTAGAACAGATAAAATCAAGATGAGTCAGATCCGGACCAGAAATATCGACTTGATTATTCAATGCGAGTTTCCCAAGGTTGAGTGCCTTCTCACATTCATTGCCAATCCAGTAGCCTTCAAGCACAGCGTTCTGTAGTTGAATATCATTGGGGATAAGAGACAAAGCTTTAGATAAAACTTCTTGTGCCTTGTGCATCTCCCCAAGGGCACGTTGAATTTGTCCAAAGCGATAGAGGTACCCCTTATAAGTGAAATCGTATGTGTAGAGTAAAGGCGATTGATCTTGGGATGCAGTTTCATTGAAACTACCAGATAGATCAGTTTCATTACTTCCATCTAAGATTTGCAGGGTATTTAATGCCAGGTCATATTGGCCCAGGTTACTTAGAAGATCTGATTTTAAAAGCACAAGTTGGGGATTCTGACGGAGGAAGTTTACGTCCAAGTTCAGTACTTGCAGTGCTTTCTTTCGTTGATCCATGAGAGAGTAGACCACAGCGAGATCCATTAGAAGAGTGGGATTGCTTTCTTCTAGGTTTATATTTGATTTCTCAAGGGCTTTTACTGCGAGATCCAGTTCATTCAATTGAACACATACATAAGCTGCTTGATGTAATTCATTGGGATCTGAACTGGAATTAACAATCAGATCAAATAAGACTTGTTTCGATTCTTCCAGAGCACCCGTAGCTTTAAGTGTTTTCGATAGCCATAGCTTCAACTCACTTCGTTCGGGGTTGATTTGGAGAGCTTCTTTAAGCGCTTTAACAGCTTCTTCAGGTTCATTACAGTTATTCTTAAAGTTTGCATACCACAGGATATTTTCAATTTCCTGGGGTGCCATCCTTAGAGCAGTTTGAGCTGTTTCTTGTGCTCTCCCATGAAAATTAGCAATCTGATAAGCTTCGGATAGAGCATGAAAAATTAACAAGTTTTCCGGGCACTTTTTTATTGCATCTTTTAAGGCAGCCAGACCTATTTCGTGTTTTCCTAAAGCCAAGGCAGCATTTCCTAAACCATAGGGGATTCGCCACGATAAAAGCGATTTTTCTCCTAACCCCTCTTCAGCATGTTTGCAGTAAGAATCAAAGGCTTTCTGATTTAAGCCCATTAATCGATCAATATCTGTCAAATAAAGACGGACGCGTAAATCATTCTGGTGGATGATTGCAGATTTTTGAAGGATATTTCCAAGGTGTTCCAACTTGGCTTTTGGGTAATCTTCGATTGTGGATTCGGCATTATTGAGAACCAGATCAGCAACGGTATGGATGGTATCTAAATCGTCAGGTGATTGTTCAGCAGCAAAAATTAGTATTGGTTCAGCAGCCTTTTTTTCTTCCATTGCCAATAATACATGCCCAAGTAATTTTGCTGCAAAAGGATTATGCTCATAATGGTCCACATATGGTTTCAGGAGCTGCCATGCTCGTTCAAATTGTCCTAATTGATATTCGGCATGTGCCAAATTGAGTTTTCCCTCAATATCGTTTGGTTCGATTTCATATGCTTTTCTTAGGCAAATTAATGCATCAGCGGGTGCCTTCTTATCAAGGTGGGCTTTTCCAATTGCTCGTAGAAGTGCTGGATCGTTGGGAATTGCGATTGCACCTTTTTTTAAAATCTCGAAGGAGCGATCTGTTTTTCCTATATTTTGCCAGAGCCGTGCGAGCGTCAACCATGTCTCTGGTTCCTCTGGGATCGTTTCGACAACCTGTTCCATGTGTTGAATGGATTTAACAACATCCCCTTTCAACATATAACCTTCTCCGAGCAAAACCAGGGCTTTTGTGTTCCTTGAAGCGTCCTTTAAAATATTTTGACAGATAGAAATTGACATATCTATGTGATCTGTTTTCAATGCCGCTTCAGCGAATCTTTCAAGATCCTTCGTATTTGGATTGGATTCAGATTTGATCAATTCTTGTAATATGAAAAATGCTTTTTGCCAACGTTCGACAACGCTGTAAAGTCGGGCAAGAGAACGTTTTTGAGTGATGTCACCCGGTATTGCTCTTTCAAGATATGAGGTTAATTCAATGGCTTTCTCGTAATTCTGAACCTTCTCATACACATCACGAGCAAGAGTAATAACCTCTAAGTCATTAAAATTATTTTCAAGTAATCCTTCCATCTGGGCCAAGCCTGTTTCAGGACCTGCCAGGTCTTTTATGATTTGCAGAACGTCTTTTGAAGCGTTAAACTTTGATTGATGTACCAGATTGTTCGACCTTAATGGTGATTTTTCTGCGGATTGTTCGAATAATGCATCGGGGAAATTATTTGGAACATCAGATGTTGACTTGTTGGCAGCATCAATTTGCAATTTAAGCAATTCCTTTTCAAATGAAGCTGGCAGTTTAGCCAATTCTTTTATTGTATCTTCGTAATCACCTTCTTTTATTAGAGAATGAATAAACATGAAGCGAGCCTGCTTTGAATTAGGAATGCTTTGGACCATCCTCATCCATTGGGCGGGGGAGGTTTGCCTGTTATTTATGGCGAGAGATTGGTAAGTTGTTTGTGCTTTTTGAAACTCAAGGAGTTGGCTTGATCTTTGGTATAAATCTGCTGCTTTTTGTTCGTTTCCACTGTAGAAGTAAAATGCGGCTAATTGAGCCACATCTCCCGGCAGTGTATACCTGACCTGTTTATCCAGAGCATCAATATCATTAGAATTTCCGACTAATGCTTCCATTTCGGAAAATATATTTGCAAATGCATCACGATTATGCTTTGTTTGAATAAGATTTTTTGCGATATTTTTTCTTAATTCTTTCCTTTTGAAAGTCTCAAGCCACTTTAGGCTTTCTAGTTGCCAATTTAATGGGAGGTTTTGGAACATAGAGAATATACGGGTCACAAAATCACTTTGAGACATTGGATTGGATAAAATGGCATGTATCAAAAGAGGTATCGATGCCTTAATTGTCGCTTCAGATTTAGATGAAATAAAATCTGAAATAATTTCATCAAAATCCGAAAATAAATGAAAAATACAGGCAAAGGGTGTTCGCCAAATTTTGAAATTCTTTAGCGGATCTGATGGATTGTTCTTAAAAAGGATCTCATCTGATATACCCCGCCAATTTGTTTTTCGGATCCGTCTCTCACGCAACGTCAATGCCAGTAATCCGGCAGTGAAGAGATCGGCAGGGGGCAACCCTGTATTAAACACAGTTTCAAATGCTTGTGCTGCGCGCTGTTTGAGAGAGTTTGGCAGCTCAAAATCTAAATTCGAAATCTGGTCCAATGAAATTTCTTCGGTAGTCTCTATCAGCCACCTCGCCATTCTTCCAGGTTGGAAGGCTATAAGATCAATTGGGGTTGTGTCAAAATAAGGCTGGCTAACTTCAACATCTTGTATGAACTGCCAAACCAGTGGATCTTGTTGCAGGCTGATAACCACCATCTGACCTTCAGAAGGCGATAAGCGCTGACGGATTTGTTCAAGCAATACCTCTATTGACATGGTGAAATCCAATTCTCAAAACAAATTTTTCAAGGGGTTATTCCGAGATTTCTCGAGATGAAATATGCCGTTGTCAAAAGCACAATGCCGAGGAATACAAGGAACACACCAATTCCAGTGTTGGTTTTTGAGAGTTCGTGCAAGGCATTGATCAACGAGGATGCATTTCCAACTAAACCGGCTATATTTTCTGTGATGCCTTTGTCAGCTAATTTTGTGGTTTGTTCAGCAATGGTCTGAATATTCCGCCCAATTGCCTGACGTGTTAGGATAAAAACACTAACTACCATGACAGTCATTCCCAGCAAAAACAGGACCGTTGCCATGGTGATCTGGAATTCAAAAGCATTTGCAAACATAAAACACCTCCATATAATTTACTCTGGAGGTGTTATAGCAAGTTATATGCCAGTTCAGTTTTCTTCGAGCCTTATGGAGCTAAGAAGTGTAATTCTTTGTTATCTCTGTGGGTAAGTGTTGAAGGTCAATAGCAGCATCATCACAAAATATTATGGCTCGTTCTATGGCATTCCTAAGCTCACGGATATTGCCTGGCCAATCATATGCAATCAACGCTTCCATCGCACGAGGTGTTAGATCCTGGATATTTGCACCCATTGACATGTTGCTTTGACGAAGCAGTAAGCCTACAAGTTCTGGGATGTCGTCCCGTCGTTTTCTGAGGGGAGGAATGTCAAGATCAACGACTTTCAGCCGGTAGTATAAATCTTCTCTGAAATTACCCTCTTTTATTAATGCTTTGAGATCCTGATTGGATGCTGCAATAATCTGTACATCCACTCGAATGAGTGTTGTTCCACCAACCCGGCGAAAAGCTTGTTCTTCGACGGCTCGTAGAAGTTTTGCTTGCATATCAATAGGCATTGAAGAGATCTCGTCGAGGAATAGAATTCCACCATCAGCTACTTCCATTAAACCGTTCTTGCGCTTATTTGATGCCCCAGTAAAAGCATTTGCTTCGTGACCGAAAAGCTCTGATTCAAGGAGTGTATTGGAGATTGCTGCGCAGTTTTCAGCAATAAATGGTTTTTGTTGTCGTGGACCAATTTGATGAATATATGTCGCGACGATTTCTTTTCCTGTCCCTGACTCCCCAGTGATGAGTACTGATACAGAGGCATCAGCCGCCCTTTGAGCCTGGTTAAATAAAGATTGCATTCGTGGATGTTGACCGATAACGAACTTGGCAGTAGCAGTGTGTGAGCTTCTGAGATGATCCAGCTCTCGACGCATTGCTACTTGTTTTTCAGCCCGTTCGATAGATTGTTTTAGAGTTTTGATGTCAATGGGTTTGGTTATGAAATCTAACGCCCCTTTTTTCATTGCTTCTACTGCATAATCTATTTGGCCATGTGCAGTGATAA
>CAYTXE010000107.1:2165-8034 GCA_964441045.1 uncultured Candidatus Brevefilum sp. | reverse complement strand
CAGCTTGCTGCGGGGATAAGGATTTCAAAGATTTTGGTTTTATTTGGTTTTCAATTGACTCCTAAATATGACTGGACAAAACTCAGTGGCTTAGGTAAAATTCCTTTCCGTAAACAATAAGATCCAGTAAGTGTTGGAGGAATAACTTTGGCAAATATTAAATCACAAATCAAACGAAACCGTCAAAATAAGAAACGACGAGAACTCAACCGTGTTTTCCGCGGCAGTGCTCGAACTGCACTTCGTAAAGCCCGAATGGCTATCGAAAGTGGTGAAGCGGATATCGCCCATGAAAAAGTTATGGTGGCTGTAAAGGCTTTGGATAAGGCAGCTGCAAAAAGCATTATTCATAAGAATAAAGCAGCTCGGCAAAAAAGCCATCTGATGAGGCACTTGAACGATATGGAATAAAAAATTAATTGATTACCTTATGTTTTTAATGCAGAGATTACAGCGGGAGCGACTTTCGCTCCCGTTTTGATTCATTTTATGCATATACTGATTGCCACTTATTGTTCAGACCATGAAATGATATAATACCTTCTGACATAATCGAAGGTTATTTTTGAGAGACGATGTTTAAAAGAGAAGAAGCGGCTATTGAAGCCAAAATTTTTGAATATCTAAGAACACAAGGGATTGAAGATCCAGTCCTTGAATTTCGACAGATCCCATTTAGTGGGGAATGGGGGATAGCTGTCCCTCTGTTCCCAGTTGCTGCTTCTGAAGCGCGATCCGGGAAAAAGGTGATTGTTCCAAAACGGGCTCAAAAACTCGCTGAGGATATTAAGAATGACCTGGGCAAGCTGCCAGCTGGTTTTTCTCATGTAGAAGCTGTTAATGGTTACTTGAATTTTTATTTTTCAACTTCTCAATTTGCTCAACGAGTGGTTAATACCGTTTTAGGCGAGGGAGTGGAATACGGCCGAGGGGCAATCCGTCATCAGACTGTCATGGTAGAGTATTCTCAGCCTAACACCCACAAATCATTTCATGTTGGACACCTGCGGAATGTCATTCTGGGAGGCAGTGTGTGCCGGATCCTGGATTTTTCTGGGTATAAGGTGATCCGGACCAACTATATGGGAGATATTGGTTTGCATGTGGTTAAATGGATGTGGAATTATCTCAAGAACCACTCTGGGGAAGAGCCAGATGTAAATAAAACCCATTGGATGAATGATATTTACGCTGAAGCAGACCGTCTGTTCCAGGATCCAGAAAATGAAGCTGCAGTTCGGGAACTCTATGCTCGCTGGAATGCTCAAGATCCTGAAGTTGTGGCATTATGGAAGAAAACCCGGCAATGGTCCTTGGAAGGATTTGAGCAAATCTATGAGCTCTTGGGGGAGGATTTTGATCAAATTTATTTTGAGAGTGAGGTGGAAGTATCAGGCACTACCCTCGTGGAGGAAATGATTGAGAAGGGGATCGCTCAAGATGAGCGACCTGAGGGGCCTGTCTTTATTGATCTGGACGCGCTGGTCGGTACTGAAAATGAATATCGTGTGCTGGTCGTGCTGCGATCGGATGGTTCTTCACTGTATGCCACCAAGGATCTACCTCTTGCAATACAAAAATTTGAGGATTTCAATTTAGATAAATCCATTTACGTGATTGATGCACGTCAATCGTTATATATGAAACAAATTTTTAAGGCTCTGGAAATCTTAGGTTATGGTTGGGCGGACAAGCTCTATCATCTGGCTTATGAATTGGTCAATCTGCCCGGTAATGTGACGATGGCGTCCCGGGAGGGGACCGTTGTTCTGTTTGATGACCTGGTATTGGAAGCCACGCACAGAGCGCGTGAGATAGTGGAAGAGAAGAATCCAGAAGCAACAGAGGCGATAAAAGATGATATCGCTCAGGCGGTTGCCTTAGGTGCATTAAAATACACCATGCTCTCACGAGACAATACCAAGGTGGTTACCTTTGACTG
Source organism: uncultured Candidatus Brevefilum sp. (assembly GCA_964441045.1). Classification (GTDB taxonomy): domain Bacteria; phylum Chloroflexota; class Anaerolineae; order Anaerolineales; family Anaerolineaceae; genus Brevifilum. The sequence goes on along the minus strand of CAYTXE010000107.1, from coordinate 6,092 downwards.
GGATGCAGCACTGGATTTCAATGGTCAGGCTGCGCCTTACATTCAATATGCTCATGTTCGGGCAGGCAGTATTCTACGTAAAGCAGGTGAGGAATTCCCGGGGAAAGCAGATTTTCCAGATGACCTTGAAAAGGCTGAAATCAACCTGATTGAATTGATGACGCGTCTGCCTGGGGAGGTTCAACGGGCTTCAGAGGAATATCGCCCATTGATCATAGCAAACCTTGCATATGATTTAGCAAAAGCATTCAATGATTTTTATAATACCTGTCATGTGCTCAATGCTGAACCACCTGTGCAAGCTTACCGGCTGCGCCTGGTCGCGGCTGCAAAACAAGTTATTGCAACAAGTTTGGGATTACTGGGGATTAAAGCCCCATTAATGATGTGAGTTTTTGCGATTTTTAAACCAAAGGATAAATAGATAAGGAGCAAAGTTTCATGGCAAGAATCCGAACGATAATCATGGGCGCAGCAGGGCGCGATTTTCACAACTTCAATACATTCTATCGGGGAAATAAAGAATATGAGGTTGTAGCGTTTACTGCCACACAAATCCCCAATATCGAAGGGCGGAAATATCCAGCTGCCCTGGCAGGTGAATTGTATCCAGAAGGTATCCCGATCTACCCGGAATCGGATTTAGCTGATTTGATCAATAATGAACACATTGATCAGGTTGTTTTCGCTTACAGCGATGTACCTCATACGTATGTGATGCATAAAGGCGCTCTTGTGAACGCCGCTGGTGCTGATTTCCGCATGATGGGGACGAAGAAAACCCAGATCAAATCAAGTAAGCCGGTTGTGGCTGTCTGTGCCGTTCGTACTGGATCAGGAAAAAGCCAGACCACCCGGCGAGTGTCCTTGATTCTGCGCGATATGGGATATAAAGTGGCAGCCATTCGCCATCCAATGCCTTATGGCGACCTTGTGAAACAAGCCGTACAGCGATTCGCGGATTACAGTGACCTGGATAAGCAGGAGTGTACGATTGAGGAACGCGAAGAATATGAACCACACCTGGATAATGGCGTCATTGTGTATGCTGGTGTGGATTATCAAGCGATTTTACGAGAGGCGGAAAAAGAAGTTGACATTGTATTGTGGGATGGGGGAAATAATGATTTCTCCTTTTATGTTCCTGATCTCCTGATTGTGGTTGCAGATCCACATCGACCAGGCCATGAGCGCCTTTATTATCCAGGCGAAACCAATGTCCGCCTGGCAGATGTCTTTGTAATCAATAAGGTAGATACGGCTGACTATGAAAATGTGATCATGGTTCGCAAGAATCTGTTTGAACTGAACCCGGATGCTGTGGTCATTGAAGGCGCGTCTCCTTTATACGTGGATGACCCGGAAGCGATTCGAGGCAAGCGAGTTTTGGTGGTGGAGGATGGCCCCACGCTGACGCATGGTGGGATGGCCTACGGGGCTGGTTTTGTCGCCGCACGTCGCTTTGGCGCAGGTGAAATCGTCGACCCACGTCCTTTTGCCGTTGCTTCGATTAAAGCGACCTATGAGAAATATCCTGATACCGGAACAATTTTGCCAGCAATGGGTTATGGCGATGAAATGATGCACGATCTTGAGGAGACGATCAATCACTCTGATGTAGATCTAGTGATCAGCGCCACTCCAATTGACCTGACCCGTATCATCAAAGTTAATAAACCGATGCAGCGAGTACGGTATGAACTGCAGGAAATTGGCGAACCCACGCTAGAACTCATCTTAAAGCAGAAATTTGGATAAAAGTTAAATAAGCACATTGTATCGGGGTCGCCTTCATGAAGACCCCGATGCTTATTTAATACGGTAAGATTAACCATTGAACTGTAATATGTGAATTAAAAGAGGTTGATGGTTTGAAATGATCTTTGATGAAGCTGAAATATTCGTCCAATCCGGACGCGGTGGTGATGGTATGGTGCATTTCCATCGGGAGAAATACAAACCACACGGAGGTCCTGATGGGGGTGATGGCGGACGGGGTGGTAGTGTGATCCTTGAAGTTAACCCAAGAACCAATACTTTGTTTGATTTTCGTCATCGGTCACGTTACATTGCTGATAGTGGGAAAAACGGTGGGCCGAATAATATGAGCGGTAAATCGGCTGATGACTTAATCGTTGAGGTTCCGCCTGGCACGTTGGTTTATGAGATCCAATCTGGTGACTTATTGGGCGATCTTGTTGAAGATTACCAGCAGCTTATTGTCGCGAAAGGGGGGCGTGGTGGTCGTGGTAACCAGCATTTTGCTAACAGTCGCAACCAAACACCCAGGATGGCTGAGCGGGGAGAACCGGAAGAATCAAAGTCATTGCGCCTGGAACTAAAGCTGATTGCAGATGTGGGGATTGTGGGAGTACCTAACGCTGGCAAGTCCAGTCTGTTGGCTGCGGTCTCAAATGCTAAACCAAAGATCGCAAATTATCCCTTCACGACCCTCACGCCAAACTTAGGTGTTGCAAAATTAGATACGGACGCAATCCTGGTTTTAGCAGATATCCCGGGCTTGATTGAAGGTGCGCACGCAGGCGTAGGTCTTGGCTTCTCATTTTTACGACACATCCAGCGTACAAGAGTCTTAATCCATGTTTTGGACGGCATATCTGAAGATCCACTTTCGGATTTCTCCCAGATCAACAGCGAGATGGCACTCTTTGATGCGAAGATCAACGAAAAACCACAAATTGTTGTTTATAACAAGATGGATTTACCTTTTGTGCAGGAACGTTGGCCTGAGGTAGAGGAGAAATTGACTAATTTAGGATATGAAGTTCTACCGATATCAACGGTGACGCATGAAAACGTCAAAGCATTGCTGTGGCGCACAATGGAATTGCTCAAAACAGCACCCGAACCAGAACCTGTCGAGGTCATGCCTGTCTACCGTGCGAAAGAGGATCCCAATGCCTTTCAGGTCCAGAAAACAGAGGAGGGTTGGCGGATCAGCGGTAAAGCAATTGAACGCGCTGCTGCGATGACCTATTGGGAACACCGTGAGTCTGTACGGCGTTTCCAACGTTTGATGGAGCATATCGGTCTGGATGAGAAATTGAGATCCGCAGGCATTAAAGAGGGGGATTCAGTATTAATTAGAGATTATGTTTTAGAATGGCAGGATTGAAGGATGGAAAAGAAACGCCTGGGAGTTTTTGGCGGCACATTTGACCCTCCCCATGTGGGGCACCTGATCCTGGCATCAGAAGCTAGGGATCAGCTCAACCTGGATTGCACTATGTGGGTCTTATCGCCTGACCCACCTCATAAGCACGGAAAGAAAATTGCATCGCTGGAACATCGATTAGCAATGGTTCAATTGGCGATTGAAGAAGATGAATCGTTTTTCATCTCATTTGTGGATATCGATCGACCAGGACCGCACTATACGGTGGACATGGTTAAGCTTATAAGACAACAATATCCTGATTATGAAATATTTTATCTCATGGGTGGGGATTCGCTACAGGATTTTGCAGACTGGTATAAACCCAAGGAGATATTAGAGGCGGTTGATGGTATTGGTGTGATGCGCAGGCCAGGGGATGATATCGATCTATCAACACTTATTGCACGTCTTCCACAGCTTGCTGCGAAGATTAACTTCGTCACAGCACCACTACTTGAGATTTCTGCCCAACAAATTCGATATCGTGTGAGTGAAACTCGAGCCTTCCGCTATTATTTACTGCCCAATGTTTACCAATATATCTTAGAGCACAAACTCTATCAGGAAGAAGAAAGTCATTTGGATAAAGGGGTTTAATCGTAGATGCCCACACTTAGTTCGTATAGCAACATATCCAGATACTAATTTTGAATAAAAAAGCTCACTGACCGGATGAGGGGGGCATCCGGCCAGCGAGTGAGTATATTAAACCATAACCTGTCGAATTTGTCAACACATTTTTGACACAT
>CAYTXE010000107.1:0-2065 GCA_964441045.1 uncultured Candidatus Brevefilum sp. | reverse complement strand
ACACATTTTTGACACATACATTTATTTGAGTATTTGGTTTCTCTATGTCACTCCAAATGCTTCAGATTAACATTGCCGACAGCCATGTCAAGATTGATTGTGAGTGTGACTCCTTCTTCCAAGGTGGTGTAAGTTTCATCTGTCAAAAGCCATGTGCCTTCTGTGTTAATATTGCTGATCGTACCTTCATTGTTGATGATGGCTTTCATGCCAGCGGGAATAATGATGGTGAAATTACTGATACCGGCTTTAATGTCCACAACAGCATCCTGGGAAAGAGAACCTGAAAAGTCCAGGGTGTAATCGCCGGCACCACAAGACATTGTCATTCTCTCGAAGTTTGCAAATCCCAATCCGAGGATTTCTGCTGAGGATGCACCAGTTGTGTAGCTTAATTCTTTCATGACGACCGGATTGGAAGAATCAAACCGGATGGATGTATCGCTGGCACCTTGTTTAATCGTGAGGTTGGTCAGCTGCAACCCAGTAAAGTCAAAATTATTTTGACTGGCACCGCCTTCAATGTAGAGGTTTATGGGCAGATTCCTGGTCAGGGAGAGTTCCCATTTGTTTTCAATTTCATTGCTTGGAATTCCAGAAACACGAAGGGGATTGACCTGTTTGATCTCAAAGAGATTGCTGCTCCGGGTGAATTCCGGTTCCCATTGTTCAACATTATAGGTAATTGTGCCGTTTACTAAACCGTCAGCACCAGCATTGATGGAAAATTCACCACCAGTCATCTGAAACCCAATTTCCGTTGCATCATTGTTCCCGGGCAATGGTTCAGATATTTGTACGATTTGTGTGTCAATAGTTTTCATTTGAACATTCTGGATTGAGCAGGCAAGACCGGCGATTATCAGTGCCAGGATCGGAAAGATAAGCTGTTTTTTCATGAGATACTCCTGATGGTTCGACCAGATGCTATTGATTTGAACATAATCATATATTAATTCTTTTCTCTGATTTTTCAGAGAACGGTTAAATCGCTTGATCATCTTTAGGGTTGTTGATCAGATGATCCAGTCAGACGATAACCCTTTTGTGTTAAAGCGTCTTTGAGATCTGCCAATGATTTTGCTCCAAAGCCGCTGATTTCCAGCATTGCCTGGTCACCAATTTTTAGCTGGTTGAGGACATCCTCAATCGTTTCCAGTCCCCCTTGCTTCAGGATGTCAGTAACCCTGCTGCTTAATTCAAGATCCGACACAGGGCGGTCAGCCGAGGACTCTTTTTCCGGGAGTGCTTCAAATACCGAGCTTACAGGATCAATTATCTCTTGATCTTCATTAAGAATGATCTGCTCTTCATCTGTTTCTGCTTTATTGCGTGGATAAGGATTGGTACCGAATAAGGTCACCACTGCCATACCCAATCCGAATAGCATCGCCACAAAAACAAGGAACCAACCCAGGCATGGGATTATTCCTACACCTCTTGCAACCAGGTAGAGCACTAGGTTTCCCAATATGGCTGAGACGACAGGGTGCCAGGGGGTTTTAAAAATGCTTTCCGCCATAAGTTTACCTAATTCATATCCAAGTGCAAGCCAACCGGCCAATATTGCCAGACTAAAAGCCAATCCAACCAGCATTACCACAGGGATCAAACAGATTGTGATGGATAGCAAAAGCCCACCGATGAGCATCACAGCAGCTGTCAGAGCTCCGAAGCCGAGAACGTGCCATGGTTCTGAGGTTAATGCAGCTGTCATGGTTTCAGCAGGCTTGGGTATCACTAACAACATCAGCGCTCCCAGTGCGATCAATACAAGTGTTGAAGCCACCAACTGGCCAATTTTGTTGAGAAGCGACAGCCCGTGAACCTGGGGCATCCGGATAAAAGTGCGTTGATTGATGTTAGGTAGTTCAAAATTAGTCCAAGGGACATCCCGGGTTTGAATCAAGTCGCCTTGAACGACTGCGCCTTCATCTTGGTTGATGTAACTTCCCGGTGAAACAAGATTTCCTTCTACGACGGCATGTTCTTCAAGGGTGACTGTTCCACCTATGGCAATCAGGTCACCTTCAATGGTGCCATCAATATTGACCAGGCCGCCCAG
>CAYTXE010000106.1:0-8446 GCA_964441045.1 uncultured Candidatus Brevefilum sp. | reverse complement strand
TATATGATAAATTTACAATTCTAATTAAACCATGAATATTCAAAAATAACAAATCATAGCAAGGGAAAAATTTATACTTGTGTATCCATCATGGTGAATCTCCACGTGGAGAATCTTGTTATTTTGGATGTTCATATACCCTGCTTTTTGACAAAGCTGTCGAGCAATGGTAGACTGTCAACGTAAAAAATCTTACGCCCTGGCGGGCGTTTTTTCACGAACAGAGAAAGAAAGCATATGCGAACAATCACATGGCATGATGATGAAAAAGTCATCAAAATGATCGATCAACGCTTATTACCAGGGAAATTTAAAATCCTCAGTTATGATCATTATCAAGATGTAGCAGATGCTATCCGTACGATGGTGATCCGAGGCGCTCCTGCTATCGGTGTCGCTGCTGCTTTTGGGATCGCAATGGCTGCATATAATTCTACTGCAGTCACGATTGATACGATGATCCAGGATCTGAAATCTGCCGGTGAAATCCTCTGTAAAGCTCGTCCAACTGCTGTAAACCTTGCATGGGCTGTCAAACGGATGCTCGACGCTGCTGAAAGTTTCCAGGGATCTGTGAACGAAATGAGGGAATATTTATTAGGGATGGCAAAGGACCTTGCAGATGAAGATGTAGCGAAGAATAAACGCCTGGCAGAATTTGGGGCTGCTCTGATTAAGGATGGAGACCACATCGTTCACCACTGCAACACTGGTGCCCTGGCGACTGTGGATTGGGGGACGGCATTGGGAGTGATTCGCATGGCGCATGAACAGGGGAAGCACATTCATGTATTCGTAGATGAAACAAGGCCACGCCTGCAAGGGGCACGTCTGACGGCATGGGAGCTGGAACAATACAGTATTTCCTATGATATCATCACGGATGGCAGCTCGGGGTATCTGATGCGGAAAGGTTTGGTGCAGAAAGTTATTTTTGGAGCTGATCGTGTGGCAGTTAACGGTGATGTGGCGAATAAAATCGGCAGCTACATGCTTGCTTTGGCGGCTTATGACAACGGCATCCCAGCATATTCTGCCTTCCCAATCTCTACTGTTGATTTTGACCTTGAATGTGGTGAATTGATCCCAATAGAGGAACGTGATGAAATGGAAGTGCTGGCATTGACGCTGATGGGTAAGCCAGTTGCACCTGAGGGTGCTTCTGCACGTAATTTCGCCTTTGATGTCACACCTCATCGTTTGATCTCAGGTTGGATCACGGAAAAAGGCGTGATCTATCCACCATTCATGAGAAATTTACGAGCTTTGATGAAAGTTTGAGGGTTTTAGATGAGTATCATCCTGACTGGATCAATTGCATTTGATTATTTGATGACTTTTCCTGGATATTTTAAGGATCATATCCTGCCAGAGCATCTGGAAGATATCAGTCTTTCATTTTTAGTCGATAAGATGGTGCGGCATCCTGGTGGGGTTGCTGCGAATATTTCATATAACCTTGGTTTGTTATGTGAAACCCCGCGTTTGGTTGCAACGGCTGGGGTTGATTTTAATGAGTATCGTCAAACTCTCGAAGATGCGGGTGTGGATACTTCTGGCGTTAAGATCATTGAAGACAAATTTACGGCATCTTTCTTTGTCAACACGGATCTATCCAATGCACAAATTGCCAGTTTCTATGCTGGGGCGATGACGGATGCCAATAAAATATCCATGAGAGACCTTAACTTAACCCCAGATGACCTGGTGATGATTTCGCCAAACGCGCCGGATGCGATGATAAAATATGCTCTCGACTGCCAGGAACTGGGTGTTCCATATATATTTGATCCCAGTCAGCAAATTGTGCGTTTGGATGAGGAAGGTCTCACAAATGGTATCACCGGGGCACATGCACTTTTTGTCAATCATTATGAATTTGAACTTCTGCAGAAACACACCAAGTTGAGCGGTGAAGATATCCTTCATGCTGTAAATTTTGCAGTTGTCACATTGGGCAAAGATGGGTCGCGTCTTTACAGTCAGGGTGCATTTATTGGCGAAGTACCTGCATTTCCGCAAACGAGTATTCAAGATCCGACAGGTGTTGGTGATGCTTACCGGGCTGGGTTCTTAAAGGGATACCTGAGCGGTTTTGAATTGGAGTTATGTGCCCAGATGGGAGCATTGGCTGCGACCTATTGCTTGGAATCAGTCGGTACTCAATCGCATTGTTATTTAATAAAGGATTTCGTTTCCCGATTTCGTTCTTTCTTTGATGATCACGGTGTACTGGATATTTTACTGAAGTGATCGATGTTTGCGCTGTCGCTTCATCGACATGATCAATTTTTTTTGGAGGATTTAATGGATAAATATGATGTAAAAAATTTAGATCTGGCTGAAGGAGGGCGTCGCCGGATCGAATGGGCAGAACGTGAAATGCCTGTATTGCGTTCAATCCTTGAACGTTTCAAGCGGGAACGCCCCTTTGAAGGCATCCGAATGTCTGCCTGTCTGCATGTGACAGCGGAAACCGCCAACCTGATGCGGACATTGCAGGCAGGCGGTGCGGATGTGGTCCTGACCGCATCCAACCCGCTTTCAACGCAGGATGATGTTGCGGCTTGCCTGGTCTCACATTATGAAATCCCGGTTTTTGCAATTAAAGGTGAAGACAACACGACTTATTATAAACACATTGACGCTGCCCTGGATCATAAACCACACTTGACCATGGATGATGGCGCAGATTTGGTCAGCACACTGCACAAGGACCGGCAAAATCAACTTGGTGATATCATCGGCGGAACAGAAGAAACCACAACCGGGGTGATTCGCTTACGTGCAATGGCTGCGGATGGTGAACTAAAATTCCCTGTGATTGCGGTTAATGATGCCATGACCAAGCACTTCTTCGATAATCGGTATGGCACCGGTCAATCCACCATTGATGGGATCATACGTGCGACCAATATGCTCTTAGCAGGTAAGAATTTTGTGGTGGGTGGTTACGGGTGGTGTGCCCGCGGCCTGGCGATGCGCGCTCGCGGTATGGGTGCCAATGTGATCGTAACGGAAGTGGATCCCTTAAAGGCGCTTGAAGCAGTCATGGATGGTTTCCGGGTGATGCCGATGATGGAAGCTGCTCCGATTGGTGATTTCTTTGTGACGCTAACGGGTGATATCAACGTGGTCGATAAGCACCATTTTGAAAACATGAAAGACGGCGCGATTGTCGCGAACTCTGGTCACTTCAATGTCGAGATCAATATCCCTGCCTTGGAGGAAATGGCAGTTAGCAAACGGCGGGTAAGACCATTTGTCGATGCGTATGAACTGCCTGACAGTCGTGTGATCCACATCCTCGGTGAAGGCCGGTTGATTAACCTGGCTGCTGCTGAAGGCCATCCAGCAAGTGTGATGGATATGTCCTTTGCCAACCAATCATTAAGCGCCGAATACATGGTGAAGAACGCAGACAAACTGGAGAAGAAAGTCTATGCGGTGCCAGAAGATATCGATCATGAGATTGCCCGGTTGAAACTGGAGTCGATGTGTGTCAATATTGACACATTGACCGAGCAGCAAATCAAATACTTAAATTCCTGGCGAGAAGGCACATAGGATTGATCTTCTCAGGGGGGAAGAAAGGCGTTTAATTAGCGTCAACTGCAAAAATATTTATTTAAGAGGTTATCTAATAAAAACTGGTAACCTCTTCTTTTTGTGCAAAAAAACTTAGTCAGGCCGTAAAATAAAGTAAGTGATTGATAAGATAAAGCATCTGGTGAATGAAAAGCTAAAAGGGACAGGAAAATATTGCTCTGTCCCTTTGATTGATTAAGCGAATAAGGTATTGGGATTATTTTTTTACTTTATTACTTTCTGTAAGAGCGTCATCCTTGTCATCTTCATCGTCTTCATTTGAATTGGGCCAGGTTTTTAATGGGTTGTTAACCATCGCTTGTTCATGAACGGCTTTCTCGATTTCCTGCTCAAGCTCTACATTTTGCCTCAGGTATTCTTTTGAGTTCTCCCGACCTTGTCCAAGGCGGATATCCCCATAGGAATACCAGGAACCATGCTTGTTGATGATATCTAAATCCACAGCAAGATCGAGTACATCGCCGACTCTGGAAATACCCTCGTTGTACATGATGTCAAATTCAGCAGTGCGGAATGGGGGTGCAACCTTGTTCTTAACCACTCGCACACGGACGCGATTGCCAGTGATCTCAGAACCGACCTTGATCGATTGAATACGCCGAATATCCAACCTGATAGAGGCATAGAACTTGAGTGCATTGCCACCAGAAGTTGTTTCAGGGTTGCCAAACATAACGCCTATTTTATGACGGAGTTGATTGGTGAAAACAACCGTAGTACGTGTTTGGTTAATTGCCCCTGAAAGCTTGCGCATGGCCTGGGACATCAGGCGAGCCTGTGTCCCCATGGTTGGGGCTCCCATGTCGCCTTCAATCTCAGATCGAGGTACAAGGGCGGCGACGGAATCGATTACAACGATGTCAACAGCACCTGAACGTACAAGAGTCTCGGTGATCTCAAGGGCTTGTTCACCCGTATCTGGCTGGGAGATCAGCAGGTCATCCACAATAACACCGCACTTAGCGGCATAAACGGGATCAAGGGCGTGTTCCATATCAATAAAAGCCGCCGTACCACCCATCTTTTGACATTCAGCAATGACATGCTGGCAAACAGTTGTTTTCCCTGATGCTTCCGGTCCAAAAATCTCTGAGATTCTCGCCTTAGGGATGCCGCCCACACCCAAGGCAATATCGAGGGACAAAGAGCCAGTAGGGATCACTTCGACGGCAAGGTGTTTTGCCTCACCAAGTCTCATTATTGAACCTTCACCATAACGTTTGATGATATCTTTGAGAGCTTTATCTAAGACTGTTTTTTTTGCATCATCCATTTCAATTTCCTTTTACTACTTCATTTGATACGATTGCGAACAGGCTTTGTTTTTCCATTTATCAATTATAGTCTATGGTGACTGTAAGAGTTAATTTTTATTTTAGCACAAATGTTCAGTATGTCAAGAGATCAATTACCAGCATTAAAAAGGGTAAAGGGATTAAACAGCTGGTAATAACCACTCATTCGCCAAAGGCAATAAGTAGATAATTGTTCGATTGTATAAGAGGAATCATAGTGCGCCATGGTGCTAAACTCAGCCCCCGAGGGACCTAAACGTGTTTCCAGGTGCAGGTGTGGGTTGCTGGAATAGCCTGTGTTGCCAACAGTGCCTAATTTTGTTCCGCAGGCGATGGGATCCCCAGCGTTGTAAACGGGTTTGGTCTCTAAATGTGCGTAGAGGTGATAAACAGACATGTCGCCAGTCAGCTTGGGGGGTGACACATCTGGACAGTAGAGTCGATAGTGTGGATCTTCAGGAACCGGAAGATATCCATCCTTAAGGGTTGCCTGGATTGATTGAGGTAGATCCGTGAGGGGTGTTTCGATTATCAGTGTGTAGCCATAGGGGATATTGTTTTCAAGTGCAGCAACCACTTTTCCGGAGAGGATGGCATAAATTTCTATCCCCTCAATCGAATTCCGGTCCCCACGCTGGAAATATGCAAAATCCACACCGTGATGACCGGTATCTGCACCAATTGTTGGGATATCAAGGGGTTTGCTAATGATCGTCTTGAGGGACTCGAAGGTTTCGAGCTCCAGAGGTACACAGAAGTGATATGCGACCTGTGTTGGTGTGGGCGTCTCAGGTAAGGTTGTGGGAATGCGTGTAACCGTTGCAGTTGCAGTTGGGATGGATGTCATTGTTGATGAAGGAACCCTATTTGGTGTGGTGGTGCTGGGTGTATTGATGGTCTGAACAGGGCTGCATGCCATCAGCACCAGCATAAAAACCAATATCAAGAATCTTCGCATCAGGCTTGTATCATCCTGCATTCCATGTAAAACCGTTTGTCTTTTGCCTCTCCCATTGAGAAAGTTTTCCGGGGTAGGGCGCCGTCCAATATGACTGTTTTAAATAGATCAGATTTATCCATAGCTGGGACATAAAAACCTGCATTATTCTCAGATTTGCCTTTGTCAAAAAGGACCCTTGTGCCATGCACATAATCAATGTTTTCAGCACCATCTTCTTTCAATAATTTGTCCAGGAACTTTTGTAAGGCACCGACAGGAAGGTTTGATCCCGGGTCGTTTATGGATATTATGCTAAACCTATTTTTACTAACCATGCCCACATGATGTGGAGGACCAATTGAATCATTAACTTCCGCCATCATATCTTCTTTAGATGATACCTCACGGATGGAGACATCATCTCCCCAATAGGAGTGAATCGCTTGTTTCAGATCCACTTTAAGGTTGAACAACAGGCGATGAATAGGTTCGAAGGTCAGTGCTGGATCATGGATGTTTTCAATTTCAACCAGTGCATATCGGGCTGGGTGATCCATGCCAACGCTGGGCTTAATCTTCTCCCAGATCGCCTTAGCGGTTGCGAGTGAGTGATTACCATCCCCCATTGCAAACAAGAGTGGGGAATAGCGTCCAGGCTCGAATTTGTATTTTTTTGCAAAATTATCGTGTTGGATAAGTTTACTTAAAGACTTAAAGATGTGTTCCCTGGTATGCTCGTCGTCGAGAATCAACCCTTTTAAATGACCGCTTCCAAGCATCAATTCGAAATCATATGAAGTTTGATATGCTTCAATGTTTGCATCGATAGGGCTGAATACCGTATCCTCGGGATCATCAAATAGAACCAGGATATGGGGGCACTCAAGGGCTGCTTTTTCACGAATGCGGATGCGAGGGGGTAAGCGATCCAGGATCGTCCCCTCCGTCGCACGGATCAGCGTTTGAGCACCCTTGTTGTAATCATAATGTTCTAAATCCAGGGCAACCATCAGCCCCCGTCGAGTTTGACCACCTGTAGAACGTAATACATAGATGAAATCATGTAAGGGCTTGAATAAACCTGATTGAAGATAACTTTTCATTGTATCCTGGGTTGTTTGGATACGAAAATCTTCTTCCTTTGTACCGAGGAATACTTCAGGAAGGATCATGTGATAGGTAGAGGGTGAATCTCCAACGATTTCCTTAACCTGCTGCCAGTACTCCGGTTGTGAAGTGAATTGATCGCAAGCGATGACAGCCCATTTCTTCAAATCGATATCCGATCTGGGGAGCAGTATTTTGGGGCATTTTATGCCGAGATCAAACACCGAGTCCATAAAAGTCCTTTCTTTTGTTGGTGAGGTATTAATTTTAACTGATATTTAACAGAAATTGATAGCAAATGACGGAATTTTCCAAGGCTTTGTCGCCTCAAGGTTCTTATCTCCTTGTGTTAAACGTGAGATGCAATCACCATGAAGGATGTTGTAATTGCTCTCATTTAGATAGAAGATTAAATCTTCAAGTGGGGAAGGTGACTATGTCGATTTAAAAAAAAGACCACCTGCTGATAGGTGGTCTATATTTCAAGGTAATTTTTGGCTCAGCTATTAAGCAGGTCTTGATCCACACCTGCCACGTATGCCACGCCCACAGTGCCAGGACCGGTATGGGTTCCAATAACTGGACTAATATTTGCAATGAGAATTTCATCTGGGGTGAATTCTTCTTTGATTGTATTGAGAAGATATGAAGCGGCTTCTGCTGCTGCGGCTGATACAACACCGATCATATTAACCTTTTCCTGACCATTAACATGCGTCTTGATCAATTCAATCAATCGTTCATGGGCTTTTTTTCGCGTGCGGACTTTTTCCAATGCCTCGATTTTTCCCTCCTCAAGCATGAGGATGGGTTTCAGGTTCAAGGCTGTGCCCAGGAAACGAGAGGCGCCGCCAATTCGACCGCCACGATGGAGAAATTCAAGTGTGTCAACGGCAAAGAAAATCTTTGTATGATCACGAATTGTTTTAGCGATTTCCAAACAACGTTTTACAGAAGCACCACGTTTTGCTGCTCGGGCGGCTGAAAGCACCATGTATGCCAGAGGAAGAGAGGTCTGCTGCGAGTCATATAAGGTTATTTTTGCATCAGGAACCATTTCCTTAGCCTGTATTGCTGAATCCAAGGTGCCGGACAGTGCGGATGAGATGACAATCGTCAGGATTTCATATCCTTGTGCGTTGAGCTGTTTAAATACATCAGCGAAAGCCTGGATCGTTGCTTGCGATGTGGAAGGCATTGTTTTGGCTGTTGTCAAGCGTTGATAAAATTCATCGGGACTGATGTCAATGTTATCGCGCAGGATTTCTTCACCCCAAATAACCACCAAAGGAACTACAGTGATTTGATATGCTGCTACAAGGTCTTCAGAAAGATAAGCGGTTGAATCTGTTACAATAGCGACTTTGGACATAATAATTTCCTTTTATACTCAAAAATATAATAAATAAATACAGGTTTCAATCGCTATGATTAACCCGAATGAGATATAATCGTTGCGAACAGGAATTTTCTTATCCTCAGAGACTTCTATTTG
>CAYTXE010000105.1:0-8534 GCA_964441045.1 uncultured Candidatus Brevefilum sp. | reverse complement strand
GTTTTTCCATCAGGAGAAAAAACTGGCACTGAATGGAATGAACCTCTGAAAAAATCTTACCAAACCTTTGGGGAGCTGCACCAGGTAGATCCTCATCGATATAAAGAATTGCTGATTGAGGTGTTTCGGTGGCTGAAGGTGTCATTGAGGGTTTAATTGATGGTGTTACTGATTGTGTTGTTGATACCTTCTAATTCAATATAAAAGCTAAATGGTAAATATTATCTGAACACGAAAAGGGGGTTCTGTAAGGTGGTCTTCTTTCCTGGATTTGAGTACACCATCGTCTGATGTGATCCTTGATAGATTTCAGCTGGTGTTTGATAGTCAAAGCCTGGTGCGGTTGAGGTGAATCCTGAATTTTGATGCAATTTGAGAAACACTCTTTTCTTCCCGCATGAGCTCAAGCGAGATAAAAGCTTTTTGTTTCGTAGTGTATCTTTTACGTCTTTTCATCGCTTTAGGTTACACTTTATTTCATGCCCTTTCGTGTCTAAATTTTAGGGTCCATAACAGTCTTTTGAGTATTTCAGCTTACTTCTTCAGTGTATTGACCATGAAAATCATGCACACTTAGGCTGGTTGTAACTAACAAGACTGTCGGGTGTCAAAGCCTTTAAAAGCAGCAGAATTCAGATTTGGTATAATATGGATAACAGAGTTAGCATGGTAACAGGTTTGCGGTGAGGAAGACAACCTGTTGATAGGGGTTTGGTTTTAGGTATTCAGGATAGGTCTATACGCAATATTGTCTACTTTCTCATTAGCCTCTGTAACGGAGGGCACCAAGTCATGTTTGAAAAAATTCTATTACCCCTGGATGGTTCTGCTCTGGCAGAACGCAGCATCCCCCACGCGGTCGCATTTGCACGCATCTTCAATAGCAAGATTAAACTGCTGCGTGTGTTGGAACCCAATACAAGCACTGAAAGATCACAATTCTCAGAGCCACTGCAATGGCAGCTGCTCAAAACCGAAGCCACCCTTTATTTACAAACCATCGCTGAGCGGGTGCGCGAGGCACTCAACCTGTCCCAGGATGAGGGGGCAGATCGCGTCAACACGACGATTTTGGAAGGCAAGATTGCCGAGTGCATCGTTGATTTTGCTCAAAAAGAAGCCATTGACTTACTGGTAATCTGCACGCATGGGGCGGGTGGATTAAGCCGCTGGAACCTCAACAGCGTGATCGCCAAGGTCATCAACCTGGTTTGTTCACACGTTCTTATCATCCGTACCTACCGTTCCAAAGAAACCGATCTGCGTCAACCGCATTATAACCGCATCCTGATCCCGATTGACTGTTCGCTGCGGGCAGAATGCGCGCTCAACGCCGGTATTGCCCTGGCCGAAGGCAGTCACCCGCGCCTGATTCTGACATCGGTGATTAAACCGCCGGATGTGCCAGAGATAGCACCCTACCACCAGGAAATGCAAGTGCTGAGCGAAAAACTGGTGGCACTCAATCATAAAGCTTTGCGCTATTACATGGATGAAATATCTCAAAGGCTGACTGTGGATAACGAAATCCACATCCTTGAAAACGCGAGCATTTCCCAGGCGATCCTCAACCTGGCCAAGGAGGAAAAGGCAGACCTGTTGATCCTGTGCGCGCATGGTTATACTGGCGACATCGATCGTCCCTTCGGGATGGTCGCGCGCGGTTGTATTGATTATGGCACCCAGCCAGTGCTTGTCATCCAGGACCTTTCCCGCTCACAGGTCAGACCCTCAGAAGTTGAACAGGTCTCACAAAAAACCAAGAGTCGCGAATGATCTTGGAAAACACCGTGGAAAACCCGACAGAGAACACAGCGGACACGTCAACGCGGTATTTTGCGTATAACCTGGCTAAGAAATACATTGCGGTAACGGATGCTAAAAATAAAAATAACAATCTGTCATCATATGACCTGATCAGTCATGATCTCAAAAAATATGCAGACTGGCTTGAGGATGCCTATCATTACTACCAGGAAATTTCCGATTCAGGCAGTCCCATCACGATCACAGCCGAATGGATCCTTGATAATTATTACATCATCCGACAAGCCATTTCACAGATAAAAGAAGACCTGCCGCTGGGATACCAAAAGAAGCTGCCCAAATTGTCACAAGCCCCGCAGGAAGGATTTCCGCGCATTTTTGCCCTGAGCCGTAGTCTGCTGCAGTGGCAGAAATTCCTGCTGGATGTGGATAACCTTGAAGAGGTCATGGCTGCATTCCAGGAAGATGGATCCCTCAGCATGGGTGAGGTCTGGGCAATCCCGATCTTCTTACGATTCGGCCTACTGGAGAAACTGGCTGATATCCTCTGCGAAGCAATCGAACCCGCCATTCCGCCTGAACTGCCCATCCTGCCCCCCGTGTGGGCAGAACCTATAACTGATGATAACAGCAGCGAACCAGCAGCAGTTAATAATCATGCTGATATTGTAGCCACCATCATTTCCAGCTTGAGATTGATATCAGAAACGGATTGGAAAGAAATATTTGAAGAAATTAGCCTGGTGGAGGCACACCTGAGCAAGGACCCGGCCGGCATTTACCCGCTGATGGATTTCAAAACGCGCAACCTTTACCGAAATGAAATCGAAGCCCTCGCCCTGGCCTCCGGTGAGGACGAGACCGAGGTGGCAAAGGCACTGCTGATTCTCTGCCAAGAAGCAGCCCCAGCAGAAGGCTTACAGGGGGACACACTGGTTAATGCCCGAGAAAATAAAGCTATGCACGTGGGCACTTATCTCATCGGCGAGGGACGCAGGCGCTTTCAGGAGCGTATGCATATTAAACCCTCTTTGATCGCACATTTCCAGCGCTGGGCAACCGCTCATAATCAGCAGCTTTATTTGGGTGGTATCATCTTTATCGCGTTGATTTTCATTATTCTCAGCCTGATGGCAGTTCATGCACAACCTTTATTTTCGTCCATAGGAGCATTCCAAATCGCCTTGATGGCCCTCCTCAGCGTGTGTATGATTCTAACTGCCGTTATTACCGCCAGCAATCTGGTCAATACTGGTCTGACAGCACGCGTTTCACCATGCATTCTTCCCAAAATGGATTTCAAAGAAGCCATCCCCCCTGCATTTCAAACGCTGGTGGTCATTCCGGGGATGATCAGCGACAGCAACAGCATCGAAAACCTTGCCCGTCAATTGGAAATACACTATCTCAGCAATCCTCAACCCGGGCTCAAGTTCGCCCTCCTAACCGACTTTGCTGACGCTGACAGCCAATACCGACCTGAAGACGAAGACCTGCTGAAGCAGGCTTTACAAACCATCGCCACGCTGGATCATAAATATATGAACAATGAGATTGGGCAGCGCTTTTTTTTGTTGCATCGCCGGCGCCAGTGGAACGCTTCACAGGCCACATATATGGGATGGGAACGCAAGCGCGGCAAACTGGAAGAGCTCAACGAGTTTCTGCGCGGCAGCTTAAAAACCAGCTTTCTAGATATCACCGTTGATGAGGACGTGCAGCAGGAGCTGGAAAACATTCGTTTCGTGATCACAGCAGACGCTGACACCGTGCTCCCACCCGGGTCAGCGGTACGCTTGGTCGGAACCCTGGCACATCCCCTTAACCAGGCAGAGTTTGACCCCAAAAGCGGCAGAGTCCAATATGGGTATACCATCCTGCAACCACGCGTAGAAGTGCATCCGCGCAGCGCCAACCTGACCTGGTTCACGCGCATCTTTGCCGGTGATACAGGGCTGGATCTTTATACGCATGCAGTCTCTGACGTTTACCAGGACATCTTTGGTGAGGGTAACTTTGTCGGTAAAGGCATTTATGATGTGGATGCTTTTATGCGCAGCGTGAAAGGCCGCATCCCTGAAAATGCACTCTTGAGCCACGATTTACTTGAAGGTATCCTCGGGCGCGCCGGACTGGTGAGTGATATTACCCTGATTGAGGATTACCCGAGGAATTATTATGAACAGGTGATGCGCCAGCGCCGCTGGATCCGCGGGGATTGGCAGCTCCTGCCCTGGCTGATGCGCCCCGCCAAGTACAACACCAGGCTATCCGTCATTGACCGCTGGAAAATGCTGCATAACCTGCTGCGTTCGCTGCTTTCGCCGGCGCTGCTGACAATCGTCCTGTTAGGGATGGCTTTCCTGCCTGAATTGGCATGGCTGTGGGTATTGATCTTGCTGATTGCCTTTGGTATCCCACTCGCCACAGCAGTGTTCAAAAACATCTTTGAAAGCATCGTCAGTAAACGTCGCAAAACCATCTGGCCATCACTGTGGCCAATTTTTATGCGCTGGCTATTTGCGCTCATCTTTCTCCCCTACGAAGCTTATTTTTGCTTGGATGCTATTATCATTACCCTTTATAGACTGCTGATCAGCCGCCGTAACTTGCTCACATGGACAACAGCAGAACATACAGCCGCCCTATTTAAATCTCGCGGCACCAAGAATAAGGCCTGGATCAAGCTCAGCCTTTCCGCCATTCTTTCAGCCCTGTTCGTGCTTGGTGCGCAACTGCGATCAATTATCACGGACAGTGCTTCTGCCCTGGCACTCACCCCGGTAATACCAATCTTCGTGCTCTGGGTGCTATCCTCCGGGTTGGTCATCCTGATCAATCGGCCAGTTCCCAGTCCGAAAAGCGCCAGACCTTTCAAACAAGAGGAGCTTTTACGAATTATTGCCAGACGTACCTGGGACTTTTTCGAACATTTTGTGGGTCCCCAGGATCACTGGCTGCCGCCTGACCACTTCCAGGAAACACCCATCGAGATCATTGCCCATCATACCTCGCCCTCCAATATCGGTCTGTTCTTCACCTCGGCAATTGCTGCCTATGACCTGGGATACCTGGACCTGCTGGCGCTGGCGTTCCGCCTGGATACCACACTTCAAACGTTGGAGCACCTTGAGCGTCACCGCGGTCATTTCCTCAACTGGTACAACACCCAGACCCTCGAACCCCTCCACCCCCGCTATGTATCCACCGTTGACAGCGGCAACCTGGCGGCCAGTTTCATCATCCTGGCGCAAGCCAGCCGTCAGATGCTTGCAGAGCCAGCTTTTCGGTGGAAGCTGTGGGAAGGATACATTGATGACCTCACCATCCTCTCCGAAACCCTTTCCAAGATCGGATCCTTTCAAGAAGACCCTGACATAAATGCAATTCAAAAAAGCATCAACAACATGCGCAGTCGCATCCTTGCGGTCAAAGAACAACCGGGACAGTGGTATGCACTCTTCCAAACCGTTATCAACACCTTCTGGGTCGACCTCTCACAGAATCTCAGTCGACTGATCAATAGCGTGCATGCTGGCATGGATTTGGACAACCTGCACCAATTACAAGAAATCATACGCTCATTAGAGAGCCAGCATCTCGCTGTTCAACGCGTCCTCGATGAACTTGTCCCCTGGGTCTCCTTCATGGAAAATATTCCCGACTTCCTAAAGCAAAAAGCTTACAAGGCGCTGGTTGATCAGCTGGATGATGTCCTGACATACAATCCCTGTCTCAACCAGATTGAGCCTCTCAGCACAACCTGCAAGGTGCACATCGAAGCGCTGCAAAATGCGCTGTGGTCAGTTGCCAGCCTCTCTGAAAAAGCACAGGTTTCCTTAAATAAAGCACAAACCTGGCTGCAGGCACTATTGGAGGCACTGCAAATGGCTGGAATCCATGCCCGGCAGCTGCAATCCATGTTTGAATCTTTTTCGACCCGAGCCGAGCAGCTCATCGAAGAAATGGACTTCACCTTCCTCTACAGCCCCTCCCGCAAGGTCTTTCACATCGGCTATAACCTTGAAACCGGGCAACTTGATAAGAATTATTATGACCTGCTTGCGTCTGAAGCGCGCATCGCCTCCCTGATTGCCATTGCTAAGGGAGATGTACCTCAATCTCATTGGATGCACCTGAGCCGACCGATCACACGGATTAACGGCGATTATGCCCTCCTTTCGTGGAGTGCAACCATGTTCGAATACTTGATGCCGACGCTTTACCTGCGCTCCCAGCCCAACACCCTGCTGCATGCCAGCGCCACTGGTGCGATCCGGCATCAGCAGGCATATGCCAAAACCAAGGAAGTTCCCTGGGGCATCTCCGAATCTGGTTTCTTCCAATTTGATGCCAATCAGAATTATCAATACCGTGCTTTTGGCGTTCCCGGGCTGGGTTTCAAACGCGGTCTTGGTGATGACCTGGTAATTGCTCCCTACGCCTCCCTGATTGCGATCAAATGGGCACCCTCGGCAGTGGAAGATAATCTTCTCAAGCTGATTGTACAAAAGACATTCGGTCTTTATGGCTTTTATGAAGCCATCGATTTCACTGCGAAGCGTTTGCCAGCCGGTAATCAGGCTGAGGTGGTGCAGGAATATATGGCACACCACCAGGGCATGATCATGATGGCATTGGTTAATTACCTGTATAACGACATCATGGTTGAGCGCATGCATTCCGATCCTCAGATCCAGAGTGTGGAACTGCTTCTGCAGGAGCAGATGCCCTTCAATGTGCCGCTCCTGAAGCCAGGCGAAGAGGATATCAAAGGTACCCGCCGCATCAATGAAGCCCCAGTTGTAATCACACCCTGGACTGAACCGGTGGATACCACAGCACCCCGCATGCACCTGCTTTCCAATGGCGCATACAGCACGCTGGTTTCCAACAGGGGAGGTGGATTTAGCCGCTGGAAAGGCATCGACCTCACCCGCTGGCGTGCAGATGGCATACTTGATCCCTGGGGTACCTGGATTTACATCCAGGATATGCAAAAGGACGCTGCTGGCGGAAACTACCCCACCTGGTCAGCTGCCCAGCAGCCCATTCCTGCTTCACCCAATCTGGTGCAGACTAGCTCTTTTGCCCACATGGCAGTATTCCATCGTACGCAAAATGACATCATTTCCAACATGGAAGTGACCGTAGCTGCCGAAGACCCCCTCGAGATCCGCCGTATTACCCTGATCAACAACCAGGATGTCCCCCGCCACCTGCGCCTGACTTCATATGGCGAGGTCATCTTGAACCAGCAGGCAAACGACATACGCCACCCTGCCTTCAATAAGCTTTTCATCGAATCTGAATATGTGCCTGAACTTAATTTGCAGATATTCAAGCGCCGCACAGATGGTGATGAAGATCAAACCGTCGTTCTAGGGCATATGCTGATGTTGAAAAATACGGGCAGACAAAACCAGGATGATTTCAGGGTTGCCCATGAAGCTGATCGCCGAGCCTTTATTGGCCGCGATCGTACCCTGCGGAACCCGCTTGCACTGCAGTCCCCTGCTTATTTATCAGGTACCAGCGGAGCCACCCTGGATCCTATCTTTTCACTGGGCAGGGAACTCACCCTCCAACCGCATGATACCCGTGAGTTGGCATTCCTTACTTTCACAGCGTCCAGCCGTAGAAGCCTTCTTGACCTGGCAAAGCGCTACAGCCATTGGTCGCGCGTTGAGGGTGCCTTCCTGGAAGCCGACAATGCCAACCTGGCCTGGCTGGGAAAGCAAAAAGTGGACACCCAGGCGTTTAAAACGAATCTGAGACTGCTTTCTGCGCTCTTATATAACAACAGCCAACTGCGTGCCAAACCGGAAATACTGGCTGCCAACCGCCTTAACCAGGCTGGCCTGTGGCACTTTGGTATTTCCGGCGATTACCCCATCATCCTGCTGATGCTCGATAATGTTGAGCATCTTGACCTGATTTTTGAGGCTGTACAGGCTCAGTCCTTCCTGCGTACGCGCGGATTCCAGACTGACCTGGTCGTACTCAACCAGCAGGCAAGTTCATATAATACAGAATTGTACAACCTTATCCTGCGCAGGATCCACCAGGCAAACGCCGACCAGTGGCTAAACCAGCGTGGTGGTATCTTCGTGCGATATGCGGACCAGATCACAGCAGAGGAGCAAATCCTTCTCAAAGCCGCAGCCAGGGTTAACTTGCATGGTAGTCAGGGTACGCTAACACAGCAGCTGCTGGTCGAATCCGTCCCCGTTTCAGATTTACCCTACCTCGCTCCTACCCAGCCTTCCCGTCGGTACCTGCCAGGTCCGGCACCATGGGAAACGAAAAATACAACTGCGCTGAAATTTTTTAATGGCTATGGTGGTTTCAGCCAGGACGGCAAAGAATATGTCATCAACGTCACGCCCAATAAAACGACACCCGCCCCCTGGGTCAACGTGATTGGCTATCCCCACTTTGGCTTCATGGTCAGCCAGGCCGGCAGCCAGACAACCTGGGCACTCAACAGCGGCGAAAATCGACTTACTCCCTGGCATAATGACCCGGTTATTGACCCTTCTGGTGAAGTGTTGTACCTGCGCGATGAGGAGAGCGGCGACGTGTGGACGCCCACCCCGCAGCCAATCTCTCCTGCACAGCCTTGCCGTGTACGCCACGGCGCCGGCTACACTATTTTTGAATCCGAATCGCACGGATTGCAGCAGGAACTGACCCTCTTCGCCAGCCCCCAGGACCCTGTCAAAGTTTTCCATCTGCGTATCAAGAACACCCTTAAGAGCAACCGC
>CAYTXE010000104.1:1888-8581 GCA_964441045.1 uncultured Candidatus Brevefilum sp. | reverse complement strand
TTTTTTCTTGCCTTTTTTATCTGATTTCTTCTTACCCATGATCAGCCTCCAGAATATCAATGAGATGAAAATATTTAGATGTTAACTATTGTACATTAAAAATTTGGAGAGGTGAATGGCGAACTGGAGATAAGGGATCAGGAATCAGGTCTTAAGGAGATCGGGGGTCAGGGATTGGGTGACCAGGAATTAGGGACTCATATTTGCGCTATGCTCTTTTCCCCTCGAAAGCCTTCCATTATGGTATCTAGCTTGAAATCTGCACTAAGTGTGCGGTATCACCTTTTGGCATTTTCTGCCTCCTTGGACATATGACGCTCTATTTGTCATATGTCCAAATTTTCAACCGCACTACATCTCAAATCATTGACACATACCGCAACCTTAAGGAACTTCCGATGCACAATTATGTTCTATATTCTTCATGAATATAAAATCTTCACACAATTAACACAAATAAATCATCTGATTTGCATAATTATCCATAATAATAATGACTTGGATTCGAGTTATTTGATTAGGAGATTATTCGTGAAGAAGAAAGTTTGGATTATCCTCACCTTTTTGGTTGTTTTGGCAGCTGCCGGTGGCATATATTATTATGGGTTCTATCTACCCGATCAAGAGGAACCCGCACCAACGTACAATACAAGCAAAGTACACATTGGGGACATTATTATCACCGCATCAGGTGTTGGCAATATCCTTCCTGCTGAAAAGGTTTCTGTCGGTTTCCAGATGAGCGGTGTGGTGCAGTCTTTGACGGTCAACATTGGTGACACCGTCAGCAGCGGTGATATTTTAGCCTGTCTTGATGACGTTGATTTGCAACTGAAATTATCCCAGGCTGAATCAAATCTTCGAGCTCTTTTTACAGCGGAAGCTTTGAATCAGGCGGAACTTAACTTGTTAACTGCCAGGACAAATTTTAGTGATGCAGAAAACGAACTGATTCATCTTATCAGCCCATATGTTTACAACCAGGAAATTGCATTGGAAGAGGCTCAATTGAAGCTGGAACAGCTAAGAGCAAAAGAAGAAAGCAGCGCAGATGAGATTGAGGCTGCAGAAGAGGTAGTTGTCTCAGCCGAAAATAGCCTGACCTTTGCTCTGCAGACATACGATAGCGTATATGTTGTGGAAACCTTTGCTTATAGTTATATTGACGATGAATCAAATACACTCATCATGAGTTACTTGAAACCTTCTGGGGATTCCATCGCCCTGGCACGTGCCAAGCTGAAGTTAGCAGAATTTGCCTTGGAAGAGGGAGACACTTATCTAACAGCGTTGCAAAGCGGCATAGACGGTTTAGAGGATTTGCCAACCGCTGCAACCGGAAGTAATTTAGGTAAATTGTTGCAGGCAAAGTTAGATTATGATAAAGCCTTGGCGGATGTTGAAAAATCTGTTCTCGTAGCTCCAATCTCTGGCACCGTAACTGCGCTTAATGCAAGTGTGGGTCAGTCGGTTAATAATGAAGCTTTCATCACCATTGAAACGCTGAACAACATGATTTTAAAATTTTATGTTGAAGAGCGTGACATCAGCTTGGTCAAGACGGGCAATCAGATTGAGGTAATCTTTGATGCTTATCCAAATGACCCGGTTATTGGCAATATTACCTATATTGAACCTACGCTGCAAACTTTTGAAGGCAACCCTGTTGCCGCTGTATGGGCTGCGCTCACTGGACCGGTTGATTTCCCCTTATTATCCGGTATGTCCGCGGATGTGGAAGTAATTGCCGCAGAAACCAGGGATGCGCTTCTTGTTCCGGTACAGGCAATGCGTGAAATATCACCCGGGTCTTATTCTGTATTTGTTGTCCAACCGGATGGATCACTCCGTATGGTTGTTGTAACCGTCGGTTTACAAGACTTTGCCAATGCCGAGATTCTGAGCGGATTAAAACAGGGCGATGTCGTCAGTACTGGTGATGTTGAGACAAAATGAACAAACCTGTTATTCAAGTTAAAGATCTAAGAAAAGTTTATGGCGCTGGTGAAGCAACCGTTAATGCCCTGGATGGTGTGGATTTAGTGATAATGCCGGGTGAATTTGTGGCTATAATGGGTCCCTCCGGATCAGGAAAATCCACTCTGATGAACATTATCGGCTGCCTGGACAGACCAACAACAGGCGAATACTTGCTCAATGGGCAGGATGTGAGCAAGCTGGATAAAAACCAATTGGCAGGTATCCGCAATCAACACCTGGGGTTTATTTTTCAATCATTCAACCTGCTGCCTCGTTTGTCAGCACTTGAGAACGTGAGGCTGCCGATGATATACCAATTTGACAGTGATGACAGCACTCAGGCGCAAAAATTACGTGCTGAAGAAATGCTGGTAGATGTTGGTTTGGGGGACCGTGTTCACCACCGCCCTAACGAACTCTCGGGCGGCCAGCAGCAAAGGATTGCTATCGCCAGGGCTTTGATTAACCAGCCCGATTTAATTCTAGCAGATGAACCTACCGGCAATTTGGATTCGCACTCCAGCCTGGATATCCTCAATGTACTGCACCAACTTCACGACCAGGGGGTGACAGTCGTGGTGGTCACGCATGCCCCAGATGTGGCGTCTCATGCAGATCGGATCATTTTTATGCTGGATGGAAAAATCAAATCAGATGGTGATGACCGTAACACGCCATATATGGGCAAAACGCTGACTGAAGAAGTGGGTGTCGGATGAGATTTGCAAAATTACTTCGCGTAGCATGGGAAGGGCTTACCCTTAACAAAGTCCGTTCATTCTTGACCACCCTTGGTGTTATCATAGGCGTGGCATCCGTGATTGTAATGCTGGCTGTCAGCTCAGGTGCAGAAGCCTCCATCGCTGACCAGATCAATGCACTCGGAGCAAATCTTGTGATTGTCGGTCCTGCCCGGGGCGTACCCGGTTCAGCCCGTACTCTTGTGCTGGATGATGCCTATGCCATCGAGGAACAGGTGAGCGGAATTAGTGGAATTTCAGCGGAGCAGTCGCCGCCTGCCCAGACCGTAAAAGCTAATGATGTTACCTTGGAAGAAATTACCATACTCGGGACAACCTCCGGTTTTCCCTCTGTGCGAAGCTATTCTGTAGCTGAAGGAAGGTTTTTTTCTGAGGAAGAAAATGAAAGAGAGACCAGGCTGGCAGTGCTGGGTTCAGGTTTAGCAAAGGACCTGTTTAAGCAGGAAAGTCCTCTGGGACAAACGATAACTATTGGAAGTGTAAAGTTCATTGTGATTGGGGTGATGGAAAGTAAAGGCATCGTATCTGATGTAGATTACGATGGTCGGGTTTATATCCCTGTCAATGTGGTTCTGGATAAATTTACTTCATCCAACCGACTGGGAGGAAAGCGTATCCGAACCATTTATGTTGAAGCTGAAAGTCAAGAGAAAGTTGCCAGCGTGATTGGCCAGATTAGTTCGCTGCTAGTTGAGCGCCATGATGTCGATCCCCAGAACCCCGATTTTTCCGTTCAAACCCAGCAGGATATTATTGACACCCAACAGGCGACCACTGAAACATTTCGGAATCTGCTTGGGTGGGTAGCTGGAATTTCCCTGCTGGTGGGTGGTATCGGGATTATGAATATTATGCTGGTATCTGTATCAGAAAGAACTCGCGAGATTGGACTACGAATGGCACTTGGAGCCAGGACGCAGGATGTTTTGCTTCAGTTTTTGATTGAAGCCATCATCCTCAGCCTGGTCGGAGGTTTGATAGGGGTGCTTGCTGGTGTTGGTGGATCCTATTTGTTTGGCAAATTTGGCGCCATGCGCACTGTAATTCTGCCGGCTTCAATTCCCCTGGCATTCAGCGCTGCGGCGTTGGTGGGCATCTTTTTTGGTTATTATCCAGCCACGCAAGCAGCAAAGCTTGACCCAATTGTCGCCTTGCGCCATGAATAATTTTAGATGATGAAGAATAATGAGATATATCTTGGAGAAAAAAATGAAACGATTAACCTTTTTAGCCCTAATTGCCTTAATACTGGCAGCCTGCTCTGCCCAACCCGAGCCAGCAGCTAATCAAGAGGCATTAACAACGCCCGTGGTGCTTCTTCCAGAAGGAGAACCTACACAAATCAAATTACTCCTCACAAGTGATTATCTCAATACAGAATTTGAGGATGCGGCCAGTTTAAAAAATCAACTTGCTTATGGAACATTGCTGTTGGAGGAAACCGAGTTTGCTGTAACTACTGATCAGGCACAGATTTTGCTGCCTCTCTATCAAGCCATGGTGGCTTTGACAGGTGATAATAACTCGGTTTCAGAGGAACTTAATGCAGTACAAAACCAGGTATTGGAGAGTATGACCCCAGAGCAATCACAGAAAATTGCAGAATTACAGATTACAAATACGCAATTGAGCGCTTTTTATCTTGAAAAAGGCGTAAGCATGCCCAGCGTGGATGCAGACTCGACCAGGGTTCCCGGCAGCGGCAGCAGCATGGGCAAAAACCTGGACCAAGCTTCAAGGGAAGCTACCCGAACAGCAATGGGTCTGACCGAAACAGGGACAGGTTCCGGCGAGGGTCAGGGAACCGGGCAGCAGGGGAGAACGTTGCTTTTTGATGAGGTAATCAAACTTCTGACTGAGCGTATTGGAGAGTAGAAAACCTTCGCCTTTGTTGGGTTCATGAACTTAACAAGGATAAAATTTTATGATCATAATATGTGAGCTAAAAGGCCTCTCAAGCGAGCGGCCTTTTTCCGCAGCAGGGGTATACTCGTTCTATGGAAAGACTGCTGAGCGAATTTTATAAGTTTCCAGTTTTTTCTGTTATTCGCGAATGGATAATATCTCACAAAGTGGTGTAAAAAGGTTTACGAAATAGTCATCTTATGCTTCCATAAAGGTCGAAAAACTGGACCCTCTCTTGTTCAACCCTTAAAAGTGTCCAGAAAAACACCCATATTACATTACTTATTGAACAAAGAATTCAACTGCAGGATGCTCTCGATATGGGGGCTGCCGTCATGACGGCGGCTGCCAACACACACCGTTTTCATACCCAGGGATACAGCAGTATCGAGGTTTTTGGGCGAGTCATCGATCAACATGCAGTTGGACGGATCTTCATTTATCTTGTTCAGCGCAATTTCGAATGCATCAATCTCAGGCTTGCAGTGTGGGGCGATGGCGTAGATGTCAATAACGTCCTCAAAAAGATGGGAGACACCCAGCAGATCCATTACATGATTGGCATGATAAGCGTTAGCGTTTGTGAAAATGATTTTTCGCTGGGGTAGGCTTTGCAGCTTGAGAGCCAGAGATGGATCGGACTTCAGCACATCTTCGAGTGGGACATCGTGTACGAAATCCAGGAAGGCGTCCATGTCAACAGTGTATTCTGTTTGCAGCCCGCGAAGCGTGGTGCCGTACTGCTGCCAGAGCCGATGACGGAGTTGGGGGACATCTTCGGGTGGGAAGTGCAGCTCTTCGATCATGAAGCGGTTGATGCGCTCCCGGATCATGTCCCAGGCGCCGCTGTTTTGAGGATAAAGGGTGTCATCCAGGTCGATCAGGAGGCAGCGGATGTGATGAAAGTTCATTGGATTATTTTACTCGTTCTGTGAAGTGTGTGCGGATAGGGAATCACCCTTTAGCAGCCCAATGAGCAGCCAGCCTGCCGGGATGAACAGGATCACCATGATCCAGTATGCGAATGGATGCGCTACCCAGGCACCGGTTGGGAATGTGCCGGCGGCAAAGATAAGTGCCCCTGTGAAGGCGATGGTCAGTGAGAGGATACCTATTCTGCGATTCATTTTGCCCATTAAAAGGCTTTGATAAGCAAAGACCAATGCCAATATAATAGCGAGCACATCCATACCCGCCATCCCAAACAAAAAGGGCATGGTTTGTGGTTCCCAACCCCCAGGAGGGGGCAGGATAGGG
The DNA here is from genome assembly GCA_964441045.1 of uncultured Candidatus Brevefilum sp. Taxonomy (GTDB): domain Bacteria; phylum Chloroflexota; class Anaerolineae; order Anaerolineales; family Anaerolineaceae; genus Brevifilum. Next base: position 2,678 of record CAYTXE010000104.1, on the reverse strand, counting down.
AAGGGGAAATCCTGTCCTAACAGCTTGAGGATCCCAGCCCGAGTTAATGTAAGCAGGTGCAGGCTTTGGAGCAGGGCATAATACCATATCAATATGTCCATTTTGTAATTTTGCTTCATATTTCGACTCCAATTCACTCTGCGTTCAATCTGTGACTGATTATATCTCGTAAAGGTTGGGAGGGATTTCTGCTCAAGAAGTGTAATTTCTTGCTTGATTAATCTTATTTTAATGTATAATATCATCAATAGCCACTCATTACTACATAATTCAGTCTAAAACATATTCAACCTAAACACACCAAATCTAAATATCGCACGTTATACAAAGGAGCTATGATGAGGTTTCGATTGAACGTATTAAGTCATATTGTGTTATGTACATTTCTGGTATTTTTGGTTCCCCAGGGAATAAAAGCCGAATCCTTGCCCCCCGATGATTTCGAAGTTCTGGATTCAAGTGTGGATGGTACGGGTTCAGATTGCGTTTCTATTCAAGTGGACATGACAGCCACCAATACTATGCCGGTACCGAGTGGCTGTAAGGATCAATTATGCAAACTGATCCTTTATACGAATTCAAATATGGGGGCTTTCGGAGATGGCTATTCTATGGAAGTTTATTACTACCAATGGAGCAGCGGCAATAGCTGGGTAGGTGGACCCAATGTGGCTCTGGGAGGAGTTGAATTCAGTGATGGTTTTGGTGACAATGGAGACGGCATAGGTGAAGGTGTTTTCCTGGGGGGCACAACATCCGATGGTGGATATGTTCGGATCATGGATGATGG
>CAYTXE010000104.1:0-1788 GCA_964441045.1 uncultured Candidatus Brevefilum sp. | reverse complement strand
ATCAGATGAATGGATTGGTGGACCAGATATTTCTATGGGAGGAATTTATTTTGGCGCAGGTTGGGGAGAGAATGGCACTGGGGGGATGACACCGATTTTTGATGGTGGAACAACGGGTGGCGGGGAGTATGCGAGCCTATTAGATGATGGCGCTGAATGGTCTGCTTCTCAATGGTCTGTTGAATTCGATGGTGGCAGCGAACTGGCACTTGTGCAGTATGGTTTTTGCCCGATGGCATGTACAGAACATCATCTTATCACACATGCAAACATCGATACGCCAGCTTATTGTGTGGATTCACTTTGTACGATCGTTAGATGGACGGATGCAGGGTTTGGCGCATGGGGACCTGGACTATCCTGGCCTGTGAATTACAGACAAAAATCAAATGATAATTCCTGGATAGGCGGGCCAGCCTTGTGTATTGGCGGTCAATGTTTCAGTGATGGCTCAGGGATCAACGGGGATACAGGCGAGAATCTTGTGTATGAAGGTGGATACACCAGTCCCAACAATGGTTATGTGATTTTACAGGATGATGATTCTACTTATGAAACGGGTCCGTACCAATGGAACGTTGAGTTCATTCCCGAGGATGGGTTATCGGCTGCATCGTATTATTTTTGTTCGAATAATTGCCAGGAGACCACCTTCCTGATCAATAAACAATACCTGCCATTAAATAATAAATAGTTTCAGAGAAGACTCTCAAAAGCCTTCACTGATATCCCGGTGAAGGCTACTTTTATTATGAGCCTTGTAGGTCATGCACTGTGCACGGTTCTCATGTACCGCGCATACACCTGATGCGCCATGAGGGCGTTTCAGGTTAAGCATGCATGACGATAAGGTTTTTATGTGATAGGTTCTCTGTGACATTTTGATACAAGTAGCTTTTTGTTGATCATTCTCCCCAAACACCGTTCTCAGGTTCTTGCCAAATTTCATTACTAGTATATACACCACGTTTCACCCATTGCTGGTAACTACTGTTAATCCAATCTTGTGGGAGATCAACATAACCATGCTTGATAGGATTGAAATGAATGTAGTGAAAGTGATTTTCGAAATCTTGCTCATTACGGATGATGTGATCCCAAAAGCGTCTTTGCCATAAGTTTAAGTGATCGGTGATGTTTTTCTTCTTCTTAAAAGCACGAGTAAAGCGGCTTTTCAGGGAGTGCATGATCTGGCTGAAATTACTTTTATCATTGGGTTGGATGAGCAGGTGAAAATGGTCTGGAAGGATAACATAAGCAAGCATTTTAAATGAATGTTTCACTTTTACATATCGGAGAATATATATCAGAAGCTTAACCATGTCGTCATCAAGGAAAATTGGTGTTCTATCTTTCACCACCTGTGTAATAAAGACAATCTGGCCAGGGAAATAATAGCGACGGATGTTCATGTGATGATTGTACATCTGACGAGATAAATTGACAAAGCGAGATAGGTAAGAACGTCACGCAAGCCTTACCCCACAGCTTTGCTTCAGCCCCACTTCACTCCGTTCAGGGGGTTCCGCTGTGCTTCGGGGACTGGGCGGCTGTGCGTGACCTACAAATGAGGATAGGGTGAATGGTAGGTCATGCACTGCGCAAGGTTCTCCTGAATCGCGCATACACCTGATGCGCCATGAGGGCGCTTCAGGTTAAGCAAGCATAACAAAGACATTGTAAAAATGATTGTTTTGCTAATTGGTAGATATTGACGATTGATTATTGAATTATCACGCAAGCCTTTCTCCTCTGCTTTGCTTCAGCCCCACTTCACTTCGTTCCAGC
>CAYTXE010000103.1:0-8583 GCA_964441045.1 uncultured Candidatus Brevefilum sp. | reverse complement strand
TCTCCCGGGGGATTTTTGTGTTCTCCTTGCCTTTTATGGTTCAAGGATATAGAAGTCATCAAAACCCACACGTAAATTTGGGTTCTCATAGGTTCCAACAATCAGACCCACAGAACCAGCCACATAATTTGGATCATAGGTATCGGCTAAGAGCACATCATTCACTGCCAGCGCTAACCTATCGGGACCGCAATACGCAGCTATCTTAAAAGCCCCACCAGCTGCAATCATTTCTGAGTACGACCAATCGACCAATGAGATATATTCACCATTCTCGTATTTCCAAATAATATAGTAGCCATCCTCTGAAATTTCAAGTGCAGTGAAGTTATCATAATCCAATACACCACAAACAAATCCATAATCCCCGTCACCAACAGGATTTAAAACCTGTGTGTGCGTCACCAAATCCTTCCGGTCGTATGTGTCAGCGAGGTATGTCCAGAAGTAGTAACTATCAACATTAACGTCAATAGTTAATTGACCATTCACTACATCAATCCCTCCATTTTCAGAAGAACCCACTGGCCAATCATTAGCGTTATTTGAGAAATCATCACTGAATATAACACTTCCTGATGGGTCAAACTCTTCTTCCTCTTCGCCTCCCATCTCCTCCTCGATGGCTACTTCGCCAGCCTTCGCAGCATCAATCAATGGTTGGGCAAGCGTGATCGGTCGAATTGCATTGATAAAACCACCCGTTGGAACGCAGCTGTCATTTTCATCGATGGTTCCATCTCGATTGGTATCTGCCAGGCGGCGGCAGTCCACGTATTCAACCTCTTCATCGCCTGAACCAAGCTTCGTCGGTACACCGATGATCTCTCCTTGAGGTGTGGCTGCCAGGCCACCGCTGTTCCCTCCTGAAATCGTGGCAGATGTTTTAATAAAAGCTCGATTGCCGTATGGTTCCTCTGCAGTAAAACCACTTACTTCTCCACGGGTGAGCGTGATCGTCTCACCGCCAATGCTGGGATAACCGATAATGATGAGTTCATCACCCAGTTGCAATGCATCTGAACTTCCTAATGGCACAGGATCAATTTCCAAAGCCTCAAAATTTGGTGGCCCTCCGTTGAGATCTGAACGGACTTTTATTACTGCCAGGTCCAGATTAGCATCCACCTGGAGGATATCCGCGTAAAACATCGGCTCTGGCGGCAGGTCCTGGGCGACAGTGATGGCCACCATCAAATCCTCCACATCATAATAGCGGTCTGAGAGGACCACATGCGCATTGGTCAGGATCAGGCCATCCTCAGAGACGACCGTTCCAGAACCCCACCAACCCTGCACGAATTCACCATCAATGTCCACAAGGGCAATGATCTGAACAACAGAACGATAGGGAATCACCTCTCCAAGGACGGGTTCTTCGGTTTCCTCGATCTCTTCTGTCTCAATAACCTCAGGTGCTGATGAAATGACAACTCGCAAATCTTGAGAAGTCATTTTCGTCCCGACTGAAACATCCACACTCCCGCTGATATCTCCAGGTTGGAGCGCTTCGAAACTAAAAACCACTATCTCTTTACCAGTTGGAGCGATTGCCAAATCAAACTCGTAGCCCGTCTGGTCGCCATAATCTAATCCAATAGAACCGGAATGTGTGACTCCTCTGACAAGAGCATTCGATAATAATTTGTTTGGCAGTTGAATCTCAGTGATGGTAAGGTTCTTCGTCCCAACATTTGAAAGCTCAATTGAAAGATCAAAAGTCTCCCCCACCTCCACCGATGATGAAGGAGTGGTTATGTCAATTTCTAATCCCTTTGGATCTCCAAACAATGCCAATAAACCAGCGAAACCTCCCACTAAAATAAAAGCAACCACGCAAAGTGTCACGAGTGCCCCAGCGCCGCAGCCAATTAGCCAACCTCGAGACTTCTTTTTTTCTTCAGGTTCAGGACCTGGATCATAATAATTCGTGTCCATCATCTTCCTCACTTTATATTAAAATATAAATTTATCATTGAAGTGTGTGAATATATTATATAACATGTTGGGGTTGTTACACTGGTAATGCCCAGTATCTTTGCTTCATTCGATAGCTGTGCCTGTCAATTTATTTAATATTAATCCGGATCAATATGAACCCACCAGCATCTCAGTCCTCACTGTCATCTTCGCTGCCTTCAACAGAACCAACCTCTGCATGCGGGCTCCAGCCGGTAAACCCCTGACTGGTGGCCGGGAGCACCACTTTTATGATCTGTCCAGGGGCAAGATCACAGGTGTAGTGAGACCAAGCTCAATACCGTTTGAGAGGTGGACCTCCACCCGCACATTGGTCAATGTGCCTGTGGTGGTATTCTCCACAGTCCCCATGAAGGAATTGCTGGTTAAATCATATCGCAACACCAGCCGGGTACCGTAGCGGACAAAGTCATAGACTTCATCAAGGGCAAGGGTACTGCCAGACTCTTCCGAACCACCTGCTGTTCCACCCTCACCATCGGTTTTGTTATGGCTGGATTCTGCAGCCTCACCGCCACCATGTCCAACTTTGTCGGATCCTTCACTGCCTCCAGCATGTCCGCTTTCTCCTGATTCACCTCCGCTCCCCTCGATGTTTCCATTGCTCCCTTAACAACCACTAACTGCAGATAACAACAGAATGACGATTAAAACTATCATCAGGATAAGTTTTGTGTTTACTACTTTTTGGGTTTTCATTATGCACCTCACTGGATTAATTCTATCTGGAATTTCCCTTATTTGTACCTGTTCAAGAAGGCAAATGTCTCAGACATTATGTCAGAATTAGAGAGATTAGTAAAATATCCATGCATGGAAGATCATTTGGTATTTCTCAATCAACCAGAGATAAGGATCTGAACAGATATTGATAGCTTTCATCAAGAAGGGTAAGATTCTTGCAACTAGTTAATCAGTCTTTCGTATATTGTATTGAAAGTAGAACATTCGAAAGGATAATTTTAAGATGAAAACAAAAAAATTATTATCAATATTAGCCGTGATCCTGACCACCGTTTCCCTTACTGCTTGTCAGCTGCCTTTTATCAACGTCATTCGAGGTTCGGGCAATCTCATCAGCGAAACCCGCGAGGTTAGCAGCTTTAGTGAAATCAGGTTGGATGGCGCTGGCCGCTTGCTCATTACACAGGGAACTGACGAATCACTCGAAATCGAGGCAGAAGATAACATCATTGGCGAACTCACTTCAGAAGTACAGGGAGATACCCTTGTCCTGGGATACCAGGATAAACCCTGGGCAACAACTGTCATTCCCACAAACGGCATTACCTACACGCTTACTGTGGTGGACCTGACTGGGATCACATTCAACGGCGCTGGTGATCTGGAATTGAGCTCACTTGATACCTCATCCCTGGCTGTGGAGATCAATGGGGCTGGTCAGATGGACATCGATGCGTTGAGGGCTGACAGCCTTTCAGCCCTCATAGCCGGCACTGGCACAATCTCTGTAGGAGGACAGGTGTCATCACAAGATGTCATTATTGACGGTGCAGGAAATTACCAGGCTGGAGACCTCGAAACCGTTTCCACCAGCATTGAAATTAACGGCATCGGTAACGGTACCGTGTGGGCAACAGATTCATTAGAGATCAACATTGATGGTGGTGGAACCTTGAATTATTACGGTACACCCAGTGTCACCCAGGATATTAATGGACTTGCCGACATTAATAACCGGGGTGAAAAATAATATAATAACCGTATCAAAAACTTTCAATCACAGAGGAGAAGAGAAATGAATCGCAATCGTAAGGCATCAATTGTTGGGGGAATCATTCTGATTTTATTAGGTGCATTTTTCCTGGCCAGGGAATTTTATCCTGATCTATTTGTTTTTTGGGATTGGCCTTTAATTATCATTAGTTTAGGTGCCCTGTTCTTGCTGTGGGCTGTTTTAGGTGGTATTGGTGGCCTGGCTATCCCAGCAATAATCTTGGCCGGTATCGGTGGTATTTTATATTACCAAAATTTAACCGGAGATTGGGAAAGTTGGTCGTTTATTTGGGCATTGATCCCTGGATTTGTGGGAGTCGGCATTCTTCTCAGCGGTTTGATTGACCGAAAATTCAAAGCTTCCCTCGACGGTGGGTTGACTCTGATTGTTATCAGCGTCATCCTTTTCTTCATCTTTGGAACAACTTTCGGCATGGCCTATGGCCTGGGTCAATATTGGCCTGTTGCCCTGATCTTGTTGGGATTGATAAGCCTGGCACGTGTTATATTCCGTCGAAAGAAAAAAGGCTAGAATCTAAGACCCATCCTGCCGTTCATAAAGCCATTGACTTAGGACCTAAAAGAATTTAATAAGCCTTCCATGCCCCTCTGTGTTTTCAAAGAAACATTCCCATTGTGAAGAAACACATCGGGGCATCTTTGTTTTTAACAAAATGCATTGACAACAAATTTCATCAGGATATGCGTGACCCTGATCTTTCAGCAAAGTTTTACTAATCTTGGACTTTTTAGGCTTCCCATGCTTCCTTGACACGCCGATAAGTCTCATCGAGTGCTTCAGGCAAGACTCTGGTTTGCCCAATACTGGATATAAAACTGGTATCACCGCCCCAACGCGGGATGATATGAATATGCAAATGTTCTGCCACACCCGCCCCTGCTAATTTTCCTAAATTGATGCCAATATTAAACCCTTCCGGTTGGTAAACCTGCTGTAAAACCTGAACCGCCCTGGTCACATCCTCCATCATCTCCATGCGAGTTTCTTTATTGAGGTCATGCAGCTGTCTTTTATGAGCATAAGGCACGCACATCACATGCCCACTTGTATAGGGATAACGATTAAGGATCATAAACGCATGTTCCCCCCGATAAAACACAAGTTGTTCTGCATCATCTTCTGCAAGTACCGCCAAACAGAAGATACAATCATTCTTTTGAGAATTATTTTGGATATATTTCATGCGCCAGGGTGTCCAGATATGCTCCAACAGTTTCTTCCTTATATACCGGGATATTGCCTCTAATATAATGTAATTGTAACAGAATTATTCACCCCATTGATTTTATTGTTATACTTAGGGTTGGATTAAACACAAGCTAAACGAGATGAAACAGTATTCAATTTTCCAACCCAACAACGTCCTTTCTGTGAGTCAACTCACAGGTTATTTACGTCAGATTCTTGAAAGTGATGATATCCTACAGGACCTGTGGGTTCAAGGTGAGATTTCTAATTTCTCACGTCCATCTTCAGGGCATATCTATTTCACCCTAAAAGACAGCGAGGCATCCGTTCGCTGCGTGATGTGGCGCAATGCAGCCGCCAGGCTGAACTTTACCCCACGTTCAGGTCTGGCAGTCCAGGCACATGGTGGGATGAGCGTCTATGAAGTCAACGGTCAGGTCCAGCTCTATGTGGACACACTCAAACCCGCTGGGGAGGGTGCCCTCTATCAAGAATACCTGAGGCTAAAAGCGGCCCTGGAAGCAGAGGGCCTCTTTGACTCCGATAGGAAACGCCCCATTCCTGAACGGCCCCATACGATCGGCATTGTCACCTCCCCTACAGGTGCCGCACTGCAGGACATGCTCAACACACTGCAGCGGCGTTTCCCGGTCGCGGAGGTCGTGATTGCCCCGACTGCTGTTCAGGGGATCAATGCCCCTCATGGAATCGTGGCAGCGCTGACCCGCATGAATCAGGATGTTCACCCTGATGTGATCTTGATCGGCCGCGGTGGTGGTTCAATCGAAGACCTTTGGGCGTTCAATGACGAATCCGTTGCACGAGCAGTAGCGACCTCTACGGTTCCAGTTATCTCTGGTGTCGGCCATGAGACGGATTTCACCCTGACGGATTTCGCTGCCGATTTACGAGCCCCTACACCCACTGCAGCAGCAGAAGTTGCCACACCCGATAGGGCGGAATTATTGGCAATCATCAGAGAATTTGCCAATCAACACACAGCCTGTCTTCGTGAAATAATCTCTGACCGACGCTGGGAAACTGGACAGCTTCACAGCACACTGCAGCGATTGTCACCTGCTCATAAAATTGATACCTATCGCCAGCGATTGGATGAGATCATTCTCAGGAACACCCGCGCTATTAGAATGCTTCTAGATAAGGAACACCTACGAGTAGCAAATTTAATACAATCCCTTAGTACGCTAAACCCTCGTGCTGTTCTCAAACGCGGCTATGCCATCGTAACCCGTGTGGAAGATGGCACGGTTGTTAAGGAAGCCTCCCAGGTACAAACAAATGATGTCATCCATGTCCAGGTCAGCCAGGGCGGTATGGATGCCCGTATTACCCAAACCAACCCAGGAGAAAGATCATGATAGATCAAAAAACAACAAATATCCAGAACATGGATTTTGAAGCAGCTTTTACTGCCCTCCAGGAGAATGTCACTCAACTTGAAAGTGAAGACCTGCCGCTTGAGCAGGCTCTGGCTTATTTCGAGCGTGGTCAGGCACTGGCCAAGCGTTGCGCTGAGCTTCTGGAAAAGGCGGAGTTAAAGGTACAGCAGCTTGCTATGGAAACCCCTCAAGAACCCGAGGAAGACGACTGAGAATATGCCATTCATAAGTATTATCAACAACCCAACTTTCGTCGCATGTGTCAGCGCTTCTATCCTGGCGCAGATTCTCAAATTACCGCTGGAATATCTCCGAACAAAAAAATGGAATTGGTCTCTGATATTCAGCACAGGTGGGATGCCCAGCTCACATTCCGCATCAGTCACTGCCGCGGCGGCCAGTGTGGGGCATTATGTCGGGTTCGACACCCCATTGTTTGGTCTAGCCTTTGCCATTGCCATGGTGGTCATTTATGATGCCACCAACATCCGGCGCCAGGCTGGTTTTCATGCTCAACAGATCAACCGCATTATTCAAGAGATGTTTGAAGGCAAAGTCAAACGCGTTGAGGAATTTGAAGAACTGCGTGAAGTCCTGGGCCATTCCCCGGCTGAAGCACTAGGCGGGATCATTTTAGGTATTCTTGTTAGCGTGATCACCTGGCAGTTTTGGCCATAAACACGAAACTGTGATGACTTTCAATTGGTACATCGGTACAACGAATATTTATATCAAACAAGCTTAACATGTTCCCAAAACTCATTAAATAGTTTCACTCGTTTTACATCTTCTTTATTGATCAAGAAAGGTGCCACATCTTCAGCTAATTTTTTAAAATCATAATTCTCTATTCGATTTGACATCCACTCACGCAGATTTTCCGAATAATCAATTCCGATTTTCTTTTTCAAGAAGCCATAATCTGGTGTGGTTTGTGCTAAAAGAAAGCAAATATCATAAAAATCCCTGCCCATTACACGTTTTCTATTCACCGCAGTAAATATCTTTTGTGCTAAAAGGAGTGAGGCTGGTGTCACCCGAATCTGTGTAAACACATCAAACTTATTTAATATTCTGATCTCAGGTTCATAATCATAATCCTGCGCCACACTATCGACCTTTATACGAATTTTTTCTTCCGGTAGAGGTGAGATCCCATATTTATACAAAATTTCCGGGAATTTAATCAAACAATGGAAATCAGCCTCTTCTGTCTGGCTCACTTCAACATTAAATCCCTCTAATTCCAACAGCCTTACCACATTTGCTATGAGATTTTCAAAATCATCTCTACGTAACCCAAAATGATCTAGATCAATATCTTCCGAGAAGCGGTGATTGCCAAAGACAATCCGCAATGCTGTGCCCCCTAAAAAAGAAATCCAGCTTGCTAGATTACTATCAAACAAACCCTGAAGGATCTTATATTGCATGTATTCCCTTAATATCGCTCTCTCAAATCCCTGGAGTGATTCAGGATACTGCATTTTAATCTGTTTAAAATCAAGCATCTAAGTACCTCATTAGCGTAGCCACTCGGTATTCCAGAGATCGCTTATAAAAGATTTTCAGATAATCCTGAAGCAGACTACACTTCTTTATCTTTATCAATTCCTGTTTATTCCATCGCAGTCCTTCAAAATCTTCAACAGTATTTACTTGTGGATTCAAGTAAAGATAATCAAGAACAGCCTTTTCCAACCTGGCAATCATATACTTAATTGACTCATCTGATTCCACAACCTCATACCCAAACATATACAGGGGTTTCACGCTCCGGAAGCTAAAAGTCCCCCACTTACTCTCATATTGCTTTGTCTTGCGGGAACTGACACTTGTCACACCCAGCACAGTTTCCGGTATTACATGATAATACGCTAAGGCTGATTCAAGACTTATATATGAGGGTTCATATAGCTTGTTTGCCACCATATACAAAAACGGCTCATTAATAAATCTATCAGCCAGGGCGTAATATCCCCCAGCAATCGATTGAATATATGCCCTATCCAACCAGTCTGTCAATTGCTGTCGGTGAAAGCCGGGATTTATCTTCCGTATATCATTAAGGTTGAAAACCGGAAGATTCCTGGTTCTGGAAATGAATTCTCTAAATCTCACATTTCGTTTCCTATTGTAAATATTATTATTTACTTTAAGAAATATAATAGCTTATTTCTAACCCCTTGTCAAATCACCATGATCAGACTAGTTGTTTTGCAGTCCATGTTATAACTATTTTTCATTACTTTCCAG
>CAYTXE010000102.1:0-8646 GCA_964441045.1 uncultured Candidatus Brevefilum sp. | reverse complement strand
CTCTCTTTAATTCCCGATGAATCCGCTATCACCGAGTCGGAATTAGAATAATTTCGCATTTTTTTCTGTTTTTCAGTTTCGATTTCTAATCTTCTTTCCCAATAACGAACCACGTTGATTAATTGAATTTGATACATTTTAAAATCGGCTTATAAAGAAGTCTTTATAGTTTTCCTTGTAATCAAAACAATTGGGGATTTTCAACGATCCAGGCGAATGGTTTTTCCATCAAGAAAGGAAAGTGTTTCAACCCAAATTCACAGCAACCACAACGATCATTCTACTTAGAAAATACACCGAGAACCTTATTTCTTCCGAGCCTTCTTCCCCTTACGCAGCTTCTGATAAGTTTTATCCAAAGCGCCCATGATCTTATCCTCACGCCTGGCAATATACGCCAAAACAGATATCTCATCCCCCATCATCGCTTTTCCTGCAACTTCCATCCGTTTTCTATCCCGATTTCTTATCTTTGTCAGTGATCGCACCTCACCCTTCACCTGCACGAGGTTCCCGCCTTGTTCTAATCGGAAGACCAGCCCCACACCATCCTGACGGGCATAGTCAATATCCTTGGGGACAGACATGACAATCCGGATGCTGTTCCCCTCCAGAACTGCAATTTCCATCATGCGTGCTGTCAGTTCTCTGCCATCGTCAGAACCGATTTCAACATCAATTGCTTTATCAGGCGCTACCCAGGAATGAAGCAGATCTGTTGTAATGCTCTTAGGAACCATCATGTCCTTAAGCATCACAACGTGATTGGTGTAATCAATTGAAACGGGATAAGCCCTGATCAGTGTAGGAATTATTTTACTTTCCAAAAAAGTTCGTCGCTCCAACTTGATGCAAACTGCCTGATAAGGGTGCACAATCAGTCCTATATAGTCGGGATGGATCATCGCCACTTCCGCCTCATAGTTTATTGGCACACCACGAAAAGTATTGAAAAGTGTCACCGGGCGTTGTTCGTTGAGGTGCACGCGCAGTCGTTCGCAAATCAATTCTGTAGTGATGTCCTCAATTTTCTGCTTTCCCATTTTCAATCTCCCTTCATACGCTAACCAGCTTGCCAGTCAGGGCTGGTTGGCAGTTCTGGCATATTAGGTCCAGGAATACCAAATCGATCTGCGAGCGCTGCCCTTAGAGCCGTTCGATCATCCCACGCATATTCGATATCGCCAAAACACATGGATTGCTCATGTCCTTTACCGAACAGGATCACCAGATCACCTGCCTTTGCTCGGGTTACAGCTTTTCGTATGGCAGTTCCTCTGTCTGGCTCCAACCAGAAGTTCTTGCCCTGCACAGCACCTCCCCTCTCAGCCCCTTCAGCCATATCCATCAGGATTGACTCCAGCGACTCCGTGCGTGGATCCTCTGCGGTCAGGATCATTTCGTCGGCCATCTGGGCAGCGGTTTCGGGCATCATTTTTCGTTTTTCAATATCACGCAAACCTGCAGAACCAAAAACAGCGATCAATTTTCCATCCGTCAATCCTCGAGCTGTCAACAGTGCTTGTTTAATTGCGTTGGGTGTATGGGCAAAGTCAACAATAGCCAGGAAATCCTGCCCCAGGTCTATTTGTTCCATCCGTCCCGGTATGGTCTTAATTGTTTTAAATGCCTCCTGGACAACTGGGATTGGTATTTGCAGACCAACAACTGCCAGGCCAATTGCAGCCAGGCTGTTGTGGACGTTATACCTGCCAATCAAGGGGCTCCTGATGGAAAAAACTTTCCCCAACCCATGCACATTGAAGCGTAAACTCTTGGGGGTAAATTCGATCTCATCAGCCCACAGGTCTGTTTTTTCAGATATGCTGTACGAAATTTTATGGGTCTGTGTAATTTTCATTAAATAGTCAAATGACTCATCATCTTTATTCAATACGGCCAGTTTTGAAAAACCTTTATCACCTGTCCCCTGTTTAGATAAATTCTCAAACAACAATCCTTTTGTTTGTAAATAATCCTGATAAGTCCCATGATAATCAAGGTGTTCGTGGGTCACATTGGTAACTGCTGCCATGTCATAATCCACTCCAGCAACCCGTTTCTGCGCAAGCCCATGGGAAGTCGTCTCCAACACCACGTGAGTCAGCCCTGCAGCCACCATGTTTGCCAGGTAACGTTGAATATCGGGGGCTGCTGGTGTGGTGACATGAAAGCCTGTGTTGAAGGCATCATCCCCAATCTTCGCGTTCACCGAGGAAATCATACCAACTTGAATACCGGCAGTATGTAGGATGTGATAGACCAGGTTGGTTGTAGTCGTTTTACCATCGGTACCCGTGATGCCGATCACGATCAGCGACCGCGAGGGATGATCGTAAAACGCAGCTGAAAATTTTGCCAGCGCCTGCCGATCATCACCCAGAAGCTGCACATAGGGCACCTGAGAGGCTGCAGAGGGACGGGTACCAATAATGGCTGCTGCTCCTTTTTCAACTGCCGCTGGGATGAATTGGTGGCCATCAAAATTCTCACCGATCATGGCGAAGAATACATCCCCGGGTCGCACCTTGCGTGAATCCCAGGCAATACCTGTGATCTCGGTGTCCGGAGAGCGGCTTACAACCCAATCAGACATTTCAGACAGACAGTCACTCAAGTGCTTTTTGTGTTCAATCGTCAAGAACAGTTTTCCTTTCTGTGATTAAATGGATGATAGTCAACCAAGTAGGTTTAATATAACCTGAACTGGAAAATCAAACAAGGGATCACTAAATTTTTCGCAAGTTTTCATGTAGATCGTCGAGAAGATTAGATTGTCTTAATTTTCATGTAGGTCGGGTACATAATGCAATAAATCATAACGTCGTCGGATACGAAAATCTGAACTACATCTTGAGCCTTGTCTTCTTTCATTGCAAAAGGGCACCTGAGATCCAACGAGCATTCTCAGATAATCATAAACCTTTTTTAATATTCGTATGATGAGATAAATAAGTACTATTGTCCCAACACTGGCTTTCCGATGGGAATAGACTATGGTGATCCCACACCAGCCCGGGTTTTCAAGACTGGAAGTAGAACGTGTTATACTCATTCTCAATCGTTGAACAAAAACATGCTAAAAGGTGAAAAAATGAAAAGAAAAACAATGCTTTTCTCTTTGATTTTCCTCGCTTTCGCCGCCTGCGGCTGCAAGTTCATCAGCATTGCCAGTCTATTTCAGGATGATGTTAGCGATTCATATGATTTTCCCTCAGATTTTGAACTATGGTCCCAGGGGAAATTAGAAAGTTTACAGCTCACCGCGGGGCAGGAAAACCTAGATAATTTCAGGGAAAAGTTTCAAATCCAGCTGACAGGTCAAGATGAAAATCGTATTTCTGTGACCGGGTCACAGGAATACCTTATCGAGATCGAGAAGAAAAGAGAACGTCTCCATGAGATTGATACAATTATTTTCCCAGGTGAATATTTGAATGGAAAAAATGAATGGGCGGTTTATGATGATAATTATTATTATGTCAGCGACGCCTACTGGGGAGGACGTAAATGCGAGATAACACAGCCCGAAGACACCAGCCATTATTCTGATGTAACGACCACAAGAATGCTGAGGGCAATTACCCCAGGAGAAATATTGGAAGAAAACATTCTAATAAATGGGATTATGACAGATGTTTATTCCATTGATAATCTGGAATTCTTTTTTGTGAATGAAATTACCAATATCGAAGGCAAGGTCTGGATATCTCGTGATCCTACCTTTTTTGTGAAAGCAGAAGGAACCTTCAGCGGCTCATTGGAGTTCGATTATACGTTCTACAGCGGTGAAGCTGCTTTCAGTTACGAAGTGTACGATTTTGACCAGGTGAAAGTCCAGCCGCCAACCCTGTGTTCGTATTTACCCAAAGATTTCATTCCCATCCCAAAAAACGCAAAGGATATCAAAGATTTCGGCGGTATGTTTTCTTATTCCATCTCTGAATCTGCAGATCAGGTTCTTGAATTTTACACTTCTGAGCTATATTCTCTGGGTTGGCAAGTAGATGAGCCGACCTATGAACAGTGGCAAGATGTTATGAAAGCCAGGATCACCACGCCGGAAGGAATCCAGTTTACTATCGAAATGAAAATTTCAACCATGGCTGACGGGAGCAATGTCAGCGTTTACTGGCAGGCAGAAGAATAATCCTGGAGTCTTACAAATACATTTCTTTTTACATCCTGTTGCAGATTACGAACAAATATAAGATGCGTCCAAACACCCTCATTATTCCATCATTATTGGTTTCCTGTTCATACTAACGAGGGGAGCTCCTTCGCATGCTGAAAGGGAATTTAGATGATGGTAGTATTGTCCGCTTCTCCACGGAAGAGAAGACCATCGCCTCCGGGAGTGAGGACGATACTGTTCGGTTTTGGAGAGTTTTATAGATAAAAGCAGATATACCACCCTTGCGTATGCCGATGGGTTGCCCTTAGTAATTTTGCTTTCTAATAACCAACCCTTATGATTATTGATAAGATATTCGTTGGTTCGGTGGATGCCTTGTCTTTACATGAGAATTTTATTTGTTGTTTACATAGATTGATTTGCAACATTTGATCTACGATACAGGGCCAATCTCATCACTCTCTTCCACCGTTTCCTCTGCCCTCGTTCTTCTAAGAGCACGGCGTACCATCAAGTACACGCCGCCCAACGTGAAAGGTGCACTGATGACCAGCAAAATCAACGTCCAGCGTGGGTATGTTCCCAGCCGGGTATCCAACAGCAGACCCGCTGCTAGCGCAGCACCAGCCACGACAAAGGTCAGACAGCCTGCTTTCAGACCCATAAAGGCTAAACCCACCATCTGCTTTGTTTGGGCAGCCTGTTTATAATTCTTCTGATTGTTATCCTGATTCATTTTCCACCAAACCTATTCCCTGATAGCCCAAGAATCAAATTACCTGCCTTTTACATGCACCATACGCCCCATCAAGAACAGCGCTCCCCACAGCACAATCCCCACCAGGCCAAACCACATCGCCATCCGGGATCCCATTCCCCACAGCGATGTGACAATGATCAGCACGTCCACCACAGCTACCGGTACAATCGTCATTTCATCCAATGCTTCATTATAGAACCCAAAGGACACCAAAACCTTTCCGTGATATTCCCCATCCTTACCAGCCTTGACCTCCCAGATCATTGCCAGGTCATTGCTGGGTGCCAGATTGGCTTGAATGGTTCCAGGTGGTGATAGTGTTAAACTGCTCAATAGTGGTTCTGCTACCACAATTTGAACCTCTCCTTCCCCTACATCCCCTTTATCCGGGTCTGTTTCATTCATTTCCAACTGGATTGTCCCCACATCGCCCACTCGAAACCAGCGCTGCCAGGAAACGCTCAGTGTGTAATCCGTCAGGCTGGCATAGCCTGTCCCTGTTGGCACGCCGGGTAAGACGCCCTTTGAAATCGGGATCTGCACCGCTTCAGTGGGAACAGGCCACACAGCCCATCCCAACAGGAACAATCCCATTCCCAGGCACATGAGGCTCAAGACATACAGCACCTGGCTGACCCATCCGCCCCGGTTCGAAAACCTATGCTTCATGCCAACCCAACCATCACCAGCATATTGACCAGGAACACAATGGCAACAGCCCATGCACCCACAGGAATTTGCCACCCAAGTGCAAAATACAACACAAAAGGCAGCAGGATCTGCATAGCAAGCAGAATACCACGCAATGGGATTCGTCTGTTTTGGCTATTGATTGACATCTGTTCCTTGAAAAACCTTCCTAAGAGATCAAGTTGATCACAAAAGCGGTCAACGCTACCGACCCAATGGTGAGTGCGCCGTAATATAACATCTTCCGCATCACGGCGCCTTCTTTGCCGCTAAGCCCCACTGTGCTGCACCCAACTATCACCTTAGCAGGAGCCAGCACACTTCCAAGAGCACCTCCTGCCGTTTGTGCAGCCAGGATCAAAGGTACGCTGAGGTTCATCAATTCTGCAGTATTCTGCTGCAGCACCGCGAACAGCACATTGGAATTATTATTGCTGCCCGTGATGAAAGCACCCAGCGCACCAATAAAAGGTGCCACAGCCGGGTAGAATTGGGGGCTTACGCTGACGCTGAGACCTTCAGCCAACAAATAAGTCATCCCGCTGTGCAGCATTAATGACGCCACCCCAACCATCGTCAGGATTCCCAGGCTGGAATCAAGGCCGCTTTTCACAACCCGCTTGAATATTTGGATTAGAGAGCCTTTTTTAATGTAACCGAATGTGCGGTAAAGCACGAACGCGATGAAGCAAGTGTAGAAAAGGATTGCCCCCGGGTGGCTAAAAATTCTGATCACACGCCCATCACCTGCGGATGTGACCCAGCCGTATGTTGTGATTGTCTCCGGAAACGCCAGCGTAAATGAAACCTGGCTCAGGAAATCATTTAAGGGTTGGACCATATTCACTGTAAATGCCATCACGACCAATAAACCGTAAGCAAAAAGCGAAAACCATAAGTTTTTACCGGTATCTTCCGGGTTCTTTTCAATGGTGGATTTGCCATCACCTTCCTGATGACCAATTGTAAACCGCAGCCATACAATCATAACCAGCAATCCTGCAATTGATGCACCAGTAGCACCCAGTGTCCAGAGTCCATTTGTGGCGAGTAAGTACTGCACAACACCCAATGTGATACTTATCAGGGTGACTGGCACCAATGCACGTCTGAGCCCCTTCCAGCCGCTGCCTATCAAAGCCACCAGTAAACCGCTGGGGAAACAAGCAATCCCCATGAGCAAAGCCGTCAGCGGAGCAAGAGACTCACCAGGCAAGCCTGTAACCGCCATCAAACTTTGGAACGAGGTCGCTAGCGATCCAAAAGTGACCGCCCACCCATGTCCAAAAGAAGCCATTGCCACAGATTGAATAGGCGCAAAACCCAAACCCACCAGCAGCGGTGCTACAACAGCGACAGGCACCCCAAAGCCACCCATACCTTGCAGGAAGGACGCCATCAACCATCCAATCAACAACGACTGCATCACCCGGTCCCTTGTCAGACCCGGCAGGGCATAGCCAATCATACGGATAGCACCTGCCTCTCGTGCAATGTTGAACAGCAGCAGCGCTGGCCAAATGATATACAGCACATCCAGGCTGAGTAAAACAGCTTTGATCTGTGCTACTGCCAGCAGCTCAAAACGAGCTCCAAAAAAGAGTACTGAAATCAATAAAGCAGTAAGCCATCCCATCCCCCCGGCCCGACTGCCGCCCCAGCGGAAAATGAGCATTAACAGCACAACCACAAGCACGGGTAGAAATGCCATCAGCCAGGTCCAAATTGATAAGGGTAAGGTCATTATGCGATTTTCTTTCCTATCAGATATCTCCAGTACCTCTACCCAAAGCGCTGATTTCCTCGTGTAATATCACTGGTTCACCAACCACTTCCACCCTTCCGGAAAGGCCTCCCGGGGTTCCTGGTTGACCACCCCCTGCAAAGATGGTGAAAATACCGGGTTCGATGATCCAGTGCCCATCTTCATCCACACAGGCAAACTGCCTGGGATGAAGACTGAAATGTACTTGTGTTTTTGCCTGAGGTGCCAAACGCACTCTTTTAAACCCCACGAGGTTGTGGCGCGGCACCGGCCACGAAGCATCTTCATCGCGCAAATAGACCTGCACAACCTCATCACCCATCCTGCCACCCACATTTTGTACGTCGCAGGAGATTTGCAGGGTTTCTCCACCTGCAAGGCGTTCGTGGCTGAGCAGAAGGTTCTTATACGCAAAACTGGTGTAACTCAGTCCATAACCAAAGGGGTACAGCACCTCACCGTTGAAATAACGGTAGGTGCGTCCATCCATCGCATAATCCTCAAAGGGTGGGAGGTCCTCAACGGATTGATAAAATGTCACCGGCAGCCTGCCTCCAGGGTTGCTGTCCCCGAACATAACTTCCGCCACAGCACGCCCCCCAGCCTGCCCGGGATACCATGCCTCCAGGATGGCGGGGATATGTGCCTTAGCCCAATTAATCGCCAGCGCACTCCCATTCAGCAACACCAGCACGACCGGCGTTCCGGTTGCTGCGACGGCTTTCAGTAAGGCTTCCTGCTGACCGGGGAGGTCGATCGCCAGGCGATCACCCTGTGAATTGACATCGCCCCGGCATCCCTCACCCTGGCCTTCCTCACCCTCAACCTGCTGCGAAAGTCCCATCACCATCACGGCCACATCAGCACCTTCAGCAATCTCAAGCGCATGATCGAATCCCGATTGGTCCCCCTCCAGGATGTCACACCCCCTTGCAAACGACACCTCCGTGTCAGCTGAAACCAGGCTCTCAATACCCTCCAGAACAGTGATGGATTCAGAGGGCGTCCCAAAATAGTTCCCCCACAGCACCAGGGCATCATCCGCATTCGGTCCAATCACTGCAATGCTATTCAGGTCTTTGTGCAGGGGCAGCAATCCTTCAGTGTTCTTAAGCAGTACGATCGACTGCCTGGCTGTTTCTAATGCCAGTGCCTGGTTGAACGGTGAGTTATTGGCTTCTATGGGTATTTGCGTGTAAGGCACCCTTTCATCAGGGTCAAACATACCCAGCCTGATCCGAATTTTCAAGAGGTAGGCCAGGGCATTGTCAATATCACGTTCCGTCAGCAAGCCCT
>CAYTXE010000101.1:0-8667 GCA_964441045.1 uncultured Candidatus Brevefilum sp. | reverse complement strand
CTGAAGCACTAGCGGAGTGGGACGATTCACTCAAAACTATTTCATGAAAATATAAATTAAGATTATGTTATGATAATTTGAGTGGGTTCTGTATGTCAATAGGTGAGGTGATCGCAGAATACTGTCAAAGAATTCAGCAGCTGATCTTACACAATTCTGTTGATCCCTTATAAAATGTTTTATCCTTGGCATCCATTCTCACCTATTATGGAAGATCATTCTTCCAATTTTGATTTTATATCATATCGATATAAGGAGCGTACATGTTAGGTCTCATTCAGGTCTTGGGTGGATTAGGGCTGTTTCTTTTCGGCATCAAGATGTTGAGCTCGGGAATTGAGAAACTGGCTGGTGATCAGATTCAAAAATGGCTTTACCGTGTCACCAATAATCGATTTAAGAGCGCCGTTTTTGGCGCGGTGGCAACTGCCCTCGTTCAGAGCAGCAGCTTATTGATGGTCACCATGATCGGCCTGATCAACGCCAGCCTGATGACGGTAGAGCAAGCAATCGGTGTGATGTTGGGGCAGGAAATCGGTACGACAATGACTGCCCAGATCGTTTCATTTAAAATTGGAAACTATTGGTTGGTTCTGGTCATTCTCGGACTGGTTTTTATGGAGTTTTTCCCAAAGCGTGATTGGAAAAAATTTGGTGAAATTTTCATGGGACTGGGAATTGTCTTTATTGGTATGGGGTTTATGTCCAGTGCGCTTGATTCGCTGATAGAAATTCCTTGGGTGGCAAATTCACTTTTATTATTAGGTAAGCACACATGGCTTGGCATACTGGCAGGTGTTATCCTGACTTCTGTTACCCAAAGCAGTTCAGCAGTTTCAAGTTTGGTTATAGCGATGGGGATAGCTGAGGCAATCACACTAAAAGGAGCTGTTGGTGTTATCCTGGGAGCCAACATTGGCACGTGCATTACAGGTTTGTTTGCATCTCTGCGTTTATCACCAACAGCCAGGCAAGCTTCACTTGCCCAAATCATTATAAATATTGTTGGTGTAATTATTTTCCTTCCCTTTATTTCACCGTTTGCTAACCTTATTCAAGGCACTTCGCCCTTATTACCCCGCCAAATTGCAAACGCTCATACGGTTTTCAACGTGTCTGTCAGTGTTATTTTGTTCCCGTTTGTTAATCATATCGCCGGCTTTGTAAAAAAACTTGTACCAGTGGAGCCAGGGGAAGCAAAGAAAAAAGTTACAGCATATATTGATGAAAAGCAATATTCCGTCCCATCGGTTGCCATCAATGAGGCGAAACGCGAGTTATTAAGATTGGGAGAAATCACTGCAAAGATGATCGAACTGAGCTGTCAGGCATTGATCGAAAAAGACGAAAATAAAGCCGAACAAGTTCTTGATATGGAAGATAATGTGGTCGACAGGATAACCGATGAGCTTGAACATTTCGTCAACACTTTAATGCATTCAGACCTGAGTCACAAACAGCAAAGTCGTAGTTTTCAAATAAAAACTTTGCTCATCGATATTGAACGTGTGGGAGATATGACAGAAAATATCGCACAATATGTCCAGGATAGATGTATGACGGATATTCCTTTTACTGATGAAGCAACAGAAGAATTCGAAATGCTTTGGCGTTATGTGCATACCAATTACAATCGATCCTTGCAGGCCTTCAGGGAAGAAGATCACGAGCTGGCAAAAAAGGTTTGTGAAATTGAGAGTGAATTTGACCGAATGTACTTGATTGCACGGCAAAATCATATCCACCGTCTTGAAACAGGATCGTGCAATCCAAAAGCCGAGGTCATATACACTGAAACCTTGCGCCTGCTAGAACGGATCAGCGACCACGCTGATAATATTGGGGAAAGTGTGTTGGGTAAATAGACAAATATAGGGGAACCGGATAGTGACCCAGTCGTCTTAAACAGCGTATTAATGAGATCCCTTGTCACAATATCGCACCCATCTCCCTGTGGGCGGTTCACACCGCGTTGATCAGTTCCTGGGCAGGCAGCTAAATTACCATTATCAATCGCTGGTGAGTCAAACAGAAACGCATGGGTTTGGGTTGGACCGCCGTTTTCAGCCAAGGCACCAAACGCATCGAGGTGACCTGTGGTCCTTTTTTCGCTTGTAATCAGGTCATTGTGCGTAAATTGAGTTTCCTGGGAAAATCAATTTACACTGCAAGAGGGGAAATCTTGCAGTGTCATTGTAATGGACTGAACTAATTGAGTTTACTTTTGAGTTCACTTATCTGAAAGAAGAGAATTAAAAAATATCAATAAAGAATGCGAAAATAATGCTATAGTAAGTGTAAATCAGAAATTTTCTCATTTTAATTAATTGTCTATCAAGGGATAAGACTATGAAATCCCAACGCCATTACAAAGATAAAACATTAGCTGAATTAAGGGGCCATAGCAATACTTTTTGGAATAAACTGGTTTTCTATATCCCGTTTGCATGGCGTTTCATTGTGCTTCAACGACCAGAACCTTTAATTTATGGGATTGCTTTGACAGACCGATGTAATATGAGATGTCGAGGATGCCATGTCTCTAACACTGACAGACCAGACATGTTGTGGGATGAATTGGTTGATAAAATGCAAAGCGCGTGGAATCGCGGATTCAGGGAGTTATATTTCAGCGGTGGCGAACCAACACTCTGGCATGATGGAGAGTACACGCTTGAAGATGCAATTAATAAAGCAAAACAAATTGGTTTCTTCCATGTACATGTTTACACCAATGGCTTACTTGGGATTAGTCCATCCGCTGACCTGGTATGGGTCAGCATGGACGGTCTGCCTGATATATTCAAAAGACGACGAGGCGATCACTTTTATCAGGTTGAACATGAGGTTCGTGAAAGCCAACACTCAAAAATTGCCATAATCTATGTCGTAGATAACCATACCGCCGAAGGAATTGAGTCCTTTCTCAAATGGGTTAATGTAACCAATTTCCCAATTATTGGCGTGATGTTCTATTTCCATACTCCTTATTATGGGTATGATGATCTCTTCATAAACAAGGAACAGCGGGCTTCGATTATTGACCGGTTACTCAGGTGCATCAAAGAGGGACTACCGGTTCTTAACTCCCGGGCAGGTTTATTAGCTCTAAAAACTGGGAAATGGCCAAGACGTTTACCAGTAGCCAGTGTTTTGGATGTTGATGGTGAATATATTTGTTGTCGTGCATCTGAGGATATATGCCCAGAGTGTGGTTACGCTGCCTGTACAGAGATTACAGAATTTCAACGTTTGCGGTTGAGTGCAATGATTGGAATGATGAGGTATTGGTGATTAACGCAAAATTTAATATTTCTAAAATATTGACTCGTACTGTCCGCCGGAATCTTGTAGGAGCCAATCAACTGTGGGCATTTGAACCACCTCCCCCTGGCTGGAAACCTCCAGAAATTGAAAGCACTTCACTGTACCTGCATGTCCCATTCTGTATTTACTTTTGCCCGTACTGCCCATATATAAAAGTCCCTTACAAGGAATCGCTTATTGAGCCCTATACACAAGCAGCAATTGCTGAAATTGATTGGTGGGCTAATAATATTGGACCCATTAATTTGTCCAATATTTATATAGGTGGCGGAACGCCTACACTTATCCTTGATAGTGTAACAAGAATATTAGATCACATCCGAAAACGTTTCAAACTGGAGGGTGATATATGCATTGAAACGAATCCAGCGGATGTGAATGTTGAAAAAGTACATCAATTACATAATGCGGATGTTTCACTAATTTCACTTGGGATTCAATCCTTCAACCAAAATAATCTTCATCTAATTGGGCGTCGCTATAATCCTTTACAGGCGGAGCAAGCGTTGACACTATTGGTCGAGAGTGGATTTTCATCAGTGAATGCAGATTTAATGTTTGCCCTCCCCGGACAGACGGTAGAGGATTTAATCAAGGATTTAGAACAAGCGGAAGATCTTGGAGCAAACCAACTTACTACTTATCCTCTATTTACTTTTCCATATTCTGAGATTGGAAAATATATCCAACTAACTTCAGTTAAAATGCCAAACCTGAAAGTACGTAGAGCACATTATCGGGCAATCAACAAATGGTGTGAGGATAACGATTATAAGAAGATATCTGTATGGGGATTCAAGAAAGGAAATGTTCCACGATATTCATCTGTAACCAGGCAATCATACATTGGGATTGGACCTGGTGCGGGTTCGCATTTACCTGATGGCTTCGTTCTCAATACGTTTGACCTCGATAGCTGGATTAGGGTGAATTCTAAAAGGAAATCGGCAATTGCTCTACGTATGCCTTTTAATGAATTAATGTCTGGTTGGTGGTGGTTATACTGGCGTTTTTACGAAACATGTATCCCATTAGGGGAGCTCGATTCAATTCTCGGTAAGGGTGCCCAAAAAGCCAGGTTACTTTTAAGAATTTTAGAAATTATGCATTTCGCAACCCGCCACGGTGAGTACAGCGAACTTACAGAGTCAGGAGCGTTCTGGGTTCATCTTGCACAAAACCATTTTGCACTGAATTACGTGAATACCATTTGGACAAAAGCGTGTCTTGAACCCTGGCCGGAGCGGATATCTATCTGAGTATTTAGTAACTCATCGATAGAGAAGCATTTGATGGCGCAGGTATCCTCAGTGCAAAGCCTCCTGTAGGGACCGGCGCATCGGGGAGATCTGCGGTCAAATGTCCGCACTGGTCAGGAGACCAGGTGCGAACGATAAAGTTGTATAATAAAAATAAGACAAAGTGAGGAGGGCTTATGCCAAAAACAAATTACGGCAAATGGTCGGTTGGGCTCATTATCGCAATGTTTGTATTGTTCATCGTTGACTCGTTTCTCGCAAACACATTGAACGAATCAGCACCTACTGGAGACACAGTATATGTATATTTTATCAGCAGGTCAATTTTAGAGATTGCAATGGGTCTCTCTTTCGCCGCACCCATTGCAGCTTTTATCAATGGACTCTATAGTATTGTCAGTCAAAAGGAACGCTCATTATTAGTTTATGCATCTACAATTATTGGTGCTGCCTTTACTTTGTTTTACATTATTAAACGCCTGTTTCCTAATTAAGCGTTGGAAAATCAATTCTGGATATAAAACCTTTACACTTCCACAATATTTGCTCTGAGGAAGGGTTAATGTTCTTTCAGTTGAATGTCTGTATTGGTTGGCATTCCTCTGTTTGTTAAATCAGTAAATTTAATTTGGTTCCTGCTAATAAAGCTGTATAATATAAGTAAAGACAAAATTTGGAGGGCATATGCCAAAAACAAATTTAGGTAAATGGTCGGTCGTGCTCATTCCTGTAATGTTTGTTTTATTCTTCATCGGCTCATCTCTTACAGACTCATTGTATGAATCGGTGCCTGCGGGAGACACTTTATTTGCAGATATTATTGGCAGACCAGCTTTGGCGCTTTCGATGCTTGTCGGGTTCGGTGCTGGTATTTCAGCCCTTGTGACAGGGCTCATCAGCATCCTCAAGAAAAAGGAACGCGCACTATTGGTTTATGTGTCTACATTGGTTGGAGCTGCTCTTACTTTGTTTCTCATTGCTGAATTCTTGTTTCCCCACTAAGAGTTTGTAGACCAATTCTGGATATAAAACCTTTACACTTCCTCAAAAACTGAATATGCAAAATGACTAAAGGTAGTGAGCGATTATTTTTTTATAGTTTGAACCATTGGCTAACTACGATATTAGATAGATTACGCAGTAATTGAGATCGCCATATCATCGGGCATTGCTCCTCCTCATGAAGACAAGGATGCGAGGCAGTGAACCACTGATTATCTGACACATTATTCCTGAACCTCTTACTCACCATGCTCATCTCATGAAAGGCAACCACAATACGTCCAAAGTTTTTAGCAGTTCTGATCCATCAGCACCATCATCGCGCCAATAAAGGCGAATTATTGAGTCAAAATAGTTAGTATGGGATTTAGGTGATTATGCAGAGGTGAAAAATGAAAGGTAAGTTATTAAGTTGGATTGTACTTCTAAGTGTTCTTACTGCCTGTACTGCATCTGATATTCAATCACCCTCTTCTACTCCTACAACAATCGATACAAAACCAACAGCTACGAAAGAACCAATAATAAGTACCACTACTCCTATAGTTATCGATGCCACCCCAACACCTACAAAAGAACCTGTCGTAAGTACGATCAATGTTGATGATTACGGGGCCAATCCTTTTGATGATCAACCGGACAGCAGGGCAATTCAATCAGCGTTAAACGATTTAAAAAACGGGGAGACACTTTTATTTTCCTCAGGTGAAGGAGACAGTGGGTACATGGGATATCTTATTAATGAAACCTTGTTCATCATTTATCGAGCAGGAAAAAATGATATTACTTTGACCTCTACTGACCCCGAAAAACCAGCTTTGCTGCAAGCTACCAGTGATTTATTGGGATTTGTCGTTCACCTGTATTCACGGAGCAATTTTCACTATCCTGGACTGCTGGATGATATTACATTACGTGATCTCACCATTGATGCTGGAAGGGAAACGCGCATCTGCGCAGGTTCAGACAAGATTCCAAACGGGAAGGATGATAACTACGGGTCCTGGGTTGTTGGAGAGTGTGGTGAAAAAGATGATCCCTGGTGTAATGCTGGTGGGATATCGCTGGCAGGGGCTATAGATTGGGAAGATTATGACCAGGATTATTCTGCCAATCCGGGATTATGGACCACCGGTCTTACTGTCGAAAATGTGACTATTCGGAATGTGGAATGCGGAACAGCACTTGGAATTTCGGGAGCGGAGTGTACCGTGCGGAATTCCACCATCAACACGGCTGGTGAACATACGCACACATATGGATGCACAGCCACTGATCCGGATGGCGAATTGTCATTTTGGTCTGATGGGATTACATTTGACGGGGTAAAAATGACAATAGAAAACAACAGGGTTGTTAATGCTTCGGATGTGGGGATCGTATTTTTCGGTGGCAAAGATGTGCGCATTGTTGGGAATACTGTCATATCAGAAGATGGCAACTATGGTGCGTTCGCTGGAATAGCTGTGCATCCGTGGGGATTTGGTGATATCTCCGGTATGGAAGTGAGTGGAAATACAGTGATCTCAACTTCTGACCAGCGATGCGGTGGAATCCACGCGGGGATCAACATCGGTGCCCATATGTGGAATAAGGGATGTGTTGGAGCAGCTCAGTCAGGCACGGTAGGGAATGCAAATTCCTGCATTGAGGGTCCAGCTAATCCGGAGGGAGCACGCTGCGAGGTTAGTCAGCCATGTCAAATCTGGGGATATGTTCCGCCTGGTCAGAAGATTGTTTTGAGTGACAACCTGGTTCGGGGTGCACATATCAATTACCTTGTGGATGGCGTGGATGTCCAGGGCACCTTTGTAGTAAGCGGTAATGTCAGCGAATCTCCACAGGAAACCTGCTGGTTTGCGGCGGGAAATGGGTGCGAGGGGCGCACTTGGGGTCCTTTGGATTTCGTCGCTTTAAATCCAAAGATTGAGGGCTGGTTAGAGAGAATGATCTACTGCGAATGGTGATGTATCGCGTTCAACTTAAACATTCCAAATACGGATAGGCATGGATTAAACCTCTGATGAATGCAGTCTCTCATTAAAAAATGAATGATTTGAGATGAAAATCTTTACTAATTTGCTAGAGGAAAGTCCGATTAAATTGAAATAATTACTGATCTGGACTTTAATTATCGAAACCGAACACGATGCGCACATCACGCGGTTCCCCCAGAGGGCGGAGCGCGTCGATCAGGTCTACGACCAGGGATGCGCTTTCCCGCAGGGGGCGCTGCCATTCTAAAGTTACCAAACCAGGATTAGAGGCGTATGCTGCCACCGCATTGGGTGGTTCCCTGTTTTCCCTCCAGCGCCGGGCGGCTTCCGGTGAGACCCTTCCCCGCAGGGTAACCGGCTGGTCGAGATCGTAATTGATCAATTCTTCCAGCGTTACCCAAGAGAAGGAATGATCCCCCAGCCAGATGACCTCCGGTTCCTCGTCATCGACTGAAAAGTCTCCCATCCCTTCATCACCCAGCCAATCTTCTTCATCTTCCACATCCAGCAATTCACGCAATTCCAGTGACATGTCCTTTGGAAAGCCGCGCGGATAACTGATAGGGATGACCGGATCGCCACTGTCCATACCGGCAAAGGTATAGCCGTTACGCACATCCGCCAGAACGGCGAACGCGCGGTAGTTGCGGTACTCTGGCAGGTCAACTTCCGCCAGGTGCCAGCGCCCATCCTCAAAAACTTCTGCTGTCAAATGGATATCGGTGCCCATTGGAGTTCCTTTCCTTACTATGGGTTAAGGATCACTTATCCTAATCAAATTATACGCGCCTTCATTCACGCCTGCATAGAGAAAAAGGTATTTCACGATAATGCTGATGGTAGATCAAAGAATAGAATTTTTACTTGATTGAGCTGGTGTCCTCACCGTGAAGCGTCCTGCTAGGAGTGCAAAGCCTCCTGTCTGTGAAGCGTCCTGTAAGGAAGGGACACGTGCATCTCGGAGACCTTCGGTCGTTTGGCCACACCTGGTCAGGAGACCAGGTGCGAACAGATTTCACCCATTGGTTGAAATTAAACCACGAATAAAGATCACATGTAAAAATTAATAAAGAGTATTTTTG
>CAYTXE010000100.1:0-8684 GCA_964441045.1 uncultured Candidatus Brevefilum sp. | reverse complement strand
ACCAGGATAGCCAGGCAGGGTAAGACCACAGCAGCTGCAATCAAGAGAATGTTAGAAAGGGCAAAATCCATAAATAACCATCCAATCTGTAATAAAGAATTGTATTAAAGAAAAGAAATCTCCATTCCAAGCAGTGGTTTCAATCAATGCCGGTGGCTTTTCGAGCTGCTGCCAGGGTGACCTGTCCAATCTGACGTGCTTTTTGAGCCCCATCTTTCAGGACGCTATCGATGTAGGATTTATCCTGCATCAGGGCATCAAATTTTGTGCGGGCACCTGCGAAGTGCTCAAGAATCATCTCTGCCAGCTCTTTTTTCAAGGCACCATAAGCCGCTCCGCCGTTTACATAAAGCTCACGAATTTCTTCAAGACGCTCAGGAGAGGCAAAGAAACGTAGTAATGCAAAGATTGTATCGTTAGCCGAATCCTTGGGATCTTCTGGACGCTTACTGTCCGTTACGATGCGCATGACCTGCTTGCGTAATGCCTTCTCTGGGGCAAATATGGGAATGGTATTGTTATAACTCTTACTCATTTTACGTCCATCAATTCCAGGGACTTTCATTACCGCTTCCTGGATGATACCTTCCGGCACATTGAGGACCTTTCCGTAAGTACGGTTGAAAGCTTCTGCGATATCACGAGTGATCTCGATATGCTGCTTCTGGTCAAGACCAACCGGTACGACGTCCGAGCCGTAAAGGAGAATATCTGAAGCCATCAACACAGGGTAATAGAACAGACCTGCATTGATTCCCTCATCGGGGTCATGTCCCAGCTCGAGGTTTTCCTCCACTGCAGCTTTATAGGCATGGGCACGATTAAGCAGCCCCTTGGAGGTAAAACAAGATAGAATCCAGGTGAATTCAGTGATCTCAGGTATGTCGGATTGACGAAAAAATATCGCTTCATCAGGATCGAGCCCAAGCGCCAGCCAGCTTGCAGCCACTTCATAGACCAGCTCCTGCAGGGCTTGTGGGTCATGCATGGTGGTCAGGGCGTGGTAATCGGCAACGAAATAAATTCCCTGGTACTTCTCCATCAAACTCAGGGCGGGTTGATACATCCCAAGGTAATTGCCGATATGTGGCTTGCCGGTGGGCTTGATCCCGGTTAATGCGATGGGTTTCATAAGTGGTCCTTCCATAGAAATTTTTTTATTTGGATTTCTAATTATAAATGATTTTTCTGTGAGAGTAATGTTTCTACTGATAAAAGTTATCCTGCACAACCCAACTAAGAAGGGTTATGATTATGAATAGTTTGATTACACTATCGTATTTTTGTGAGGAAATAGTTTGACTGATTTAAAAGCACGCCTGACAGCTATTCAGTGCTTCTTAATGGATATGGATGGCACAATTTACCTGGGGGATCAGCTCCTGCCTGGTGCTGTTGACTGGTTAGCTTTTTTGAAGGAACACCAGATTTCATATTATTTCCTGACAAATAACTCCTCTCGGTCACGGATTGAATATGCAAAAAAACTTCACCGACTGGGACTTGAAATTCCAGAGGATCGGATTTTCACCTCAGGCGAAGCAACAGCGATCACCCTGCAGGAAAAATACCCGCAGGCAAACCTGTACGTGGTTGGTACGCGGCCTTTGACGGAGACATTCAATCGCTACGGGTTTACCTTGAATGACACAGACCCAGATGTCGTTGTACTTGGATTTGATACGACTTTGACCTATGAAAAACTCAGGAAAATATGTGACCAGGTGGTCATGGGTAAACCTTACATCGCCACACATCCAGATATCAATTGCCCGACAGCGAATGGCTTTAAACCGGATATCGGCGCGATGATCGCGTTTATTGCCGCTTCAACAGGACGCCAGCCGGATTTGATCATCGGCAAACCTTACGAGCCGATGGTCAACGCCCTGGTACAAAAAACAGGCTACCCAGTAGAAGCCCATTGCATGATCGGAGATCGTCTATACACTGATATTGCCCTGGGGAAATGGGGGATCACGACTGTGCTGGTCCTCAGCGGAGAAACGAAAGCCCATGACCTGTGTGACTCGGAATTTGAGCCAGACTTTGTAGTCAGCGATATAGCAGGGATGGCTGAATTGTTCAAAAGCACACTGGGTTAGCATTGAATTTTCAAAATGAAACTGATACGAAGTCGAAGTGAGAATAATACGGAAATATTAGCCGACCTGCTTGCCCCCCTTAATTTAGGCTCATGGCAGTACCATCCAGTGGCGGGATCGACCAATGATCTGGCTATGGCTTGGGCGCAAAAAGGGGCTCCAGATTGGTCGCTTGTTATTGCGGATGAACAGACGGCAGGGCGAGGGCGTTATGACCGCGGGTGGGTGACGAAACCAGGCAGTGCACTGGCGATCAGCCTGGTGCTGAGGCCTTCCACCAGTGAGACAGCCTATTTGCCACGCTTTACCGCATTAGCTGCGCTGGGATTGATCCGGGCACTGGCTGGATTAGGTTTAGAGGGGCAAATCAAATGGCCAAACGATATCCTCCTGGCCGGGAAGAAGGTGGGGGGAGTGCTGGTTGAGGTGGATTGGCAGGGAGAATTGCTCCGGTCACTTGTTGTGGGGATGGGCGTTAATGTCAATGATGAAGCCCTCCCTGACCCAGAAGATTTACGGTATCCGGCGATTTCAGCAGCACAGGCAAGGGGAGAACGGGTGGATCGGTGGGCACTGCTTGCCGACACACTGAAAGCAATGATCGAATTACGCACGGTTATACAAAAATCGGTTTTCCTGGAGGCATGGAACCATCGCCTTGCTTTCCGGGATCAATGGGTTCAACTCACTTTTCCCGGCACAAAAACTGCCAATGTGAAAATACTGAATATCACAAATAAAGGACAGCTTGAAGTAGAGACAGCAGATGGGAATGCCCTCACTGTTGTGGCGGGCGAGATTGGAATGTCTCCTCAAAAAGATGAAAGGGGAAGCTGATCCAATGGTTTATCCGCAATGGGTGATCTTTGTTTCAGCTATCGAAGATGGGGGTTTTCCAAGTTGTTTATCGGGAATATAAAAACACCGAAGATGGGAGTATCTTCGGTGTTAGTTGATTAATACGGTTTTT
Source organism: uncultured Candidatus Brevefilum sp. (assembly GCA_964441045.1). Lineage (GTDB taxonomy): Bacteria > Chloroflexota > Anaerolineae > Anaerolineales > Anaerolineaceae > Brevifilum. The sequence continues at coordinate 5,609 of CAYTXE010000100.1, read as the reverse complement.
ATTCTGGAATCCGGGCGAGAGCTGCGACAGAATCACCTTCCTCGAGCTGCATGATCCTAACGCCGCGGGTAACACGTCCTTGCAGTGAAATATCTGCAACAGCCATGCGGATCACGATCCCATGACTGGAGATGAGGGAAACCTCGTCTTTTTCTTTGACAACACGCGCCTCTGAAATTCTACCGATCATATCAACAGCACGTTTGTCGATTGTCGCGACGCCCATGGTGGCGCGCCCTCTGGGTGAATATTCAGAAAGCATCGTGCGTTTTCCAAAGCCTTTATCCGTGACAACCAGCAGTGAGCCAGATTGTTCAACAACTTCCATTGCAGCAAGTTTATCTCCAGAGCGCATGCGAATTCCAATCACACCCATAGCCTGTCTACCCATCGGTCGAATTGCAGTTTCAGCAAATCGTAAAGCCTGGCCATGGTTGGTCACAAGCATGATCTCATTTTTCCCCCCGGTCAAGCAAGCCCATCCTAAATGATCGTCTTCATCCAGGCTTACAGCAATCAACCCGGAAGGACGTACAGCTTCAAAGGCAGACATCTTCACCCTTTTGACACGACCTTTAACCGTGGCCAGGGTGCAGTAATTCACTTCTTGAAAATCAACAACAGGCACAACAGCCGTGACCTTTTCGTCCGGGTCGATATTGATGATATTCATGATGGAGATACCGCGGCCGGTCCGACGCTCATCGGGGAGTTCCCAAACTTTCTCAGAGTAAACTTTCCCTTTATCAGAGAAGAACAACAGTGTGCTGAGGGTATGGCAGCGCACGAAAAATTTGACTTCATCTTCATCCCGCATAGATTGACCAATAACACCCCGACCACCACGACCCTGCGACCGGTAAGTGCTTATAGAAACACGCTTGACATATCCTTTTTGAGTGAGGCTGACAAAAACATCCTCTTTCTTTACCAGGGCTTCTGCAGATAAATCACTGCTGGCATCAGGGGCGATCATTGTTCGGCGAGCATCGCTATACTTTTCTGCGATTTCGTTGAGATCTTCGCGGATGATCTCGAGGATCTTCTTGGGATGCGTTAAAAGGTCTTCCAGGTAGCTGATCTGCGCCATAATTTCTTTGTGTTCATCTATGATCTTCTGGCGTTCCAGGGCTGCCAGGCGACGAAGCTGCATATCCAGAATCGCTTGAGCCTGTACCTTGCTTAGATCAAAGCGGGTCATCAAGCGTTCTTTCGCAGTTTCGACATCCCGTGACTCTCGGATAGTTTTGATGACATCGTCTAAATTTGCCAGAGCAATTAACAATCCATCTAAAATATGCGCTCGATGTTTGGCTTTGTTGAGATCAAATTGCGTACGGCGTGTGATCACTTCCTGGCGATGTTCCAGGTAGAACCGGAGTGCATGCTTGAGCGATAGTAAACGGGGTTCACCTTTGACCAGCGCCAAAATTTGCGCGCCAAAGGTTGATTGAAGCGGGGTGAATTTATACAATTGATTCAACACACGTTTGGGCTGGGCGCCGCGTTTGAGTTCGATGACAATTCGCATACCATTTCGGTCAGATTCATCACGCATGTCGCTGATCGAATCTAATCTGCCATCCCGTACAAGTTCTGCAATACGTTCAATTAAAGTGGTTTTATTCAGTTGATAGGGAATTTGCGTGATGGTGATCATGTGTTTCCCACCACGCATTTCTTCAATTTTAGCAACCCCGCGCATGATGATCCGCCCACGTCCAGTGCTGTAGGCCAGGCGGATGCCCTCATCACCGATGATGATGCCGCCGGTGGGAAAGTCAGGTCCTGGTAAGAATTCCATCAGGTCCTCAACGCTGACTTCGTCCATCTCATCATAGTGGTCAATCAGATAGTTCAGTGCTGTCACCAACTCATTTAAGTTGTGAGGGGGGACATTGGTGGCCATGCCAACCGCAATACCGGATGATCCGTTCAACAGAAGGCCTGGTAAACGAGCGGGTAAGACCTCAGGTTCTTCCAGGGAACCGTCAAAGTTCTCAATGAAGTCAACCGTATCTCTGTTGAGATCGACCAGCATCTCCTCAGCCATTTTTGAAAGACGCGCTTCTGTGTAGCGCATAGCGGCAGGTGAATCACCATCAATGGAGCCAAAGTTACCCTGGCCATCTACCATCAGATAGCGCAAGGAGTAATCCTGCGCCATACGTGCCATGGCATCATAAACTGCCATGTCACCGTGGGGATGGTATTTTCCCAGCACTTCACCAACGATTCGGGCGGATTTTTTATGAGGGGAGCTTGCTCGGATACCCATATCTTGCATGGCATAAAGTATCCGGCGGTGGACGGGTTTGAGCCCATCGCGGACATCCGGTAGGGCTCGTGCGACAATTACGCTCATGGCATAATCAAGGTAGGATTCCCGCATTTCATTGTCGATATCAACTTGTTGTACGATACCAATTTCTGTCATTAACTTGCATCCTTCGCGTTATTTCTTCAACGTTTATTACTTAAACAAACACCTCCGGCTTTTCGTAAATGGAGGTGAATGAGGGTGTTCCTTCACCGGTTAATTATACCTCAGGCGCTGAAATTTATCAGTTTTTTGGCAATGATATATTGTTAATTAAATGAAGTGTCTGATGCGTAGTGAGGGAGGGGATGAGGAGTTGGTCGGATTTTATAAAAGGTTGATTTTTTGCTTCAGGAAATGACTAAAATAACCTGATTCTTTGAGAATAATCTGGGAACCGATTCATAATATGTCATAAAATGTCATATATATATGCTATAGTTTTCACAGACCAAACAAGTCAAAGAAAAGGTGCATATGCCGATATTTCCAGAACTCATCGTGATCCGAGGTGCAAAGGAACACAATCTCAAAGATGTGGATATCACCCTGCCGCGTCATAAATTAATTGTATTTACAGGGGTTTCAGGGAGCGGTAAATCGTCTCTGGCTTTCGATACTTTGTACGCAGAAGGACACCGGCGCTATGTTGAATCCTTATCTACCTTTGCACGCCAATTTATTGGCCAAATGGAAAAGCCAAAGGTGGATTATATCGGTGGGTTGAGTCCTGCTATTGCCATTGAGCAGAAGCCGGTCAGCCGCAATCCGCGTTCTACCGTCGCAACAGTCACAGAGATCGCCGACTACTTGCGTGTGTTGTTTGCCAGGGTGGGCATCCCACACTGTTATCAGTGTGGTCGAGAACTGCATGCACAATCTGCGGAAGAGATCGTCGCACAGGTTGCTGATCTAGACCCGGACACGCGATTTCAAATCCTGGCTCCCCTGGTCCGCCAGCGGAAGGGCACATTTAAGAACACTTTCGCTCAGGCGCAAGCAAATGGCTTCAATCGTGTGCGGGTGGATGGCAAAGTGTATGACCTGGGGGAAGATGTTCAACTGGAGAAGAATAAAAAGCATAATGTGGAACTGGTTGTGGACCGTTTGATCTCAATGGATAAATCAGATGACACTTATCGGGATTATCTGACACGCCTGACGGATTCGATTGAAACAGCCCTGAAAGCGTGTGAGGGACAGGTTGTGATTGACCAGGGAAAAGGAGAGGATTGGCTGCTTTCAGAGAATCTTTCCTGCCCTGATTGCGGCATCAGTTTCCCGGTGATGGAACCAACCATGTTCAGCTTTAACTCACCCCTGGGGATGTGCCCTTCATGCAATGGCCTGGGTGAAATTTATGAATTTGATCCCAATTTAATTATTGACGAAACCAAAACAGTGGGCGAAGGTGCGGTGCGTTCGTGGGGTGAAGTCAACAAAAAGAAGAATTCCGGGATTTTCGATGCCTCGCAGCAGATCCTCTCAAAATTTGGTGCAGACCTGGACACACCTTGGACGGAAATTTCCGCAGAAGGCCGCCATGCGATCTTTCACGGCGGAGTTCAGGTCAGGGGACAATGGGAAAGTGATCGTGGCTCCGGGGAATATCAATATACAACTGAAGGGTTATATGGAGTACTGAAGCGACGATATAAGCAGACCAACTCAGATGGAGCCCGGCGTTGGTACCAGAGTTTCATGAGTCAGCAGCCCTGTACGGTATGTGAGGGTAAGCGGCTCCGTCCAGAAAGCCTGGCGGTCACAATCGGGGGGATGAATATCGACGATGTGATGCAGCTTAATATCCGGGAGGTACATCACTGGGCGAAAAATATCGTGAAGGAGCTTGATGAAGAAGCCCAGGTCATCGCGGATGAAGTGCTGAAGGAGATCCAGGGGCGGCTGCAATTTTTGCTGAATGTGGGCTTGCATTACCTGACCCTCAGCAGATCCGCCCCAACGCTTTCCGGTGGAGAAGGTCAGCGCATCCGGCTTGCCAGCCAAATCGGCTGCGGTTTGGTCGGTGTGCTGTATGTTTTGGATGAGCCGACCATCGGACTGCACCAGCGGGACAATAAGCGCCTGCTTGAGACGCTTGAACGGCTGCGCGATATGGGAAATACCGTGATCGTGGTGGAACATGATGAAGAAACAATGCGCACCGCTGACTACATTGTCGACCTGGGGCCAGGGGCAGGGATTCAAGGCGGGCATGTGGTTGCCGCGGGTTCTTTGGAAACCATATTGGATACCCCTGAATCCCTGACAGGACGCTACTTGAAAAAAGAGCTGTATGTGCATTCACCTCAAGAAAAACGTCGCCCTATCAACGGGAAATGGCTTACCCTGGTAGGTGTTCAACAGAACAACCTTAAGAACATCACAGCCAGGTTTCCGTTGGGACTTTTTACCTGCGTGACCGGTGTTTCTGGCAGCGGCAAATCCTCCCTGGTCGCACAAACCCTGCAGCCTCTATTGGCCGGTGAACTGCATCGCGCCAAGGGAAAGATCGGCACTCATAATCACCTTGAAGGCCTGGGATACATCAATAAAGTTGTCAACATCACGCAGGACCCGATTGGACGCACACCCCGATCGAATCCAGGTACGTACGTTCACGTGTGGGGAGAGATCCGTGACTTGTTCGCACTGACACCCGATGCAAAACTGCGTGGATATAAAAAGGGTCGCTTCAGCTTCAACGTTAAAGGCGGGCGATGTGAGTCCTGTAAGGGTTATGGACGCAAAAAGGTAGAAATGCATTTCTTGCCTGATGTTTGGGTAACCTGTAGCGTCTGTAAGGGGAAGCGTTTCAACAGGGAGACACTTGAGATCAGATACAAAGGGAAGACGATCGCGGATGTGCTTGATATGGATGTCAATGAGGGATTAGAATTCTTTAGCAACATCCCCAAGATCAACCGGATCCTGCAAACCCTGGTAGATGTCGGCCTGGGATATATCAAGCTGGGTCAAAGTGCCACAACCCTATCCGGGGGGGGGAAGCGCAACGCGTCAAGCTTGCCAGGGAGCTTGCTCGTGTCAGCACTGGTGATACTGTCTATATCCTTGATGAACCAACCACGGGATTGCACTTTGCAGATATCCAGAAGCTATTGGATGTTCTGCACCGGCTGACAGATGCTGGCAACACCGTGATCGTGATCGAACATAACATGGATGTGATTAAGACCGCTGATTGGTTGATCGATTTGGGCCCGGAAGGTGGGGATGAAGGGGGGCAGGTTGTGGCGGAAGGCACACCTGAGATGGTCTCAATGAGCAA
>CAYTXE010000099.1:0-8710 GCA_964441045.1 uncultured Candidatus Brevefilum sp. | reverse complement strand
GAAATTTTTAAGAAATACCCAAAGCTGGATAACGAACCTCTTACAGAATGACGACGTCGAAATTGGCTCTGGATGATAATCCCATCTCATCATGAATGCAGTCCAAAAATAACCTGTCGCGCATTGAGATCTTGTCATTTATTCTTGACACTTCTAATAAAACATGTATAATATGGACAAGCATAAGAAAAAAGGTAAAAATAATATGCCTAGCCCTAATAAAAACGAAATGAGTGAGAACGAACAAATGTACCTAGTGACGATTGCCATGCTGCAAGAGCAGGGTCATGAAAGCCCGGTGGCTCTCTCTGAACTAGCCAATGCGCTTTCTGTTCTGCCGGTTTCGGTTAATCAGATGGTTCATAAAATGGAGACGAGCGGGTTGGTAAAATACTATCCCTATAAAGGAGTTGAATTTTCACCTTCCGGATGGCAACTCGTGAAGCGCATTTTGCGCTATCGCCGCTTATGGGAGGTCTTTCTGGTCAGGGATTTGAGCATGTCTCTGGAGGATGCTGACTCTCTCGCATGTGCTTTGGAGCATGTTACCTCTGATGATGTAGCCGATCGTCTTTCAGCATTTTTAGGGCATCCAGCGGTTTGTTATCATGGATATCCCATCCCTCATGTTGAGGGGGATGGGATGGAGGTTATTGAGGTGGTGCCGTTGAGCGATTTACAGATTGGCGAATCAGCTCAGGTGATGCGGATTAACGCAGATGCGTTGACGATCAATTTTCTATCAAATGAGGGAATCGTTCTGGGTGTTCACGTACGTGTACTGGCAATTGGCAATAGCGGCGATATGCTGTTGGAATCCCAAAAGCAGAGAGTTCACTTATCCGCAGAGATGACACCTTTAATCAGTGTGGGATGGCAAAAAATAACTAAAAAAGGATTTAATGCATGAGAAACTTTTGGGAAAACAAAAAAGAGGAATTTGAGGTTGTTATCTAGCCCGATAACACAGAATCGTATTCACAGAAAAAAGGAGTGTTTTATGTCGGTACCATTAAGTGATTTGAAAGTTGGCGAAAGGGGGGTGATTGCTAAAATGAATTATAAGGGAGAGCTCCGTAAACGATTATTGGCAATGGGGTTTGTGAAGGGGGAGATGATTCTAGTGAAAAGAGTGGCGCCTTTGGGGGACCCGATTGATTTTGTGATCAAAGGCTATCAACTTTCGTTGCGCAGGGCGGAAGCCAGCGAGATTTTGGTTGAGCCGCTGAGATAGGAGAAATGATGTCAAAAATGTTCCCTCTCGCAATGGCTGCTATTAATGAGCAAGTTCGCCTGGAAAACATAAAAGGCGGCAAAAAGATGCTGCGCCGTCTGTCCACACTAGGACTGACGCCGGGGGTTGAACTGAGCGTTGTTCAGAATGCTGGTGGGCCTCTGCTGCTTTCTGTGCGTGGTTCTCGTATCGCTTTAGGGCGTGGGATGTCGCAGAGGGTGATGGTCAGCTTGACTGGCAATAAAGGTAATGAAATAAATATTGGAGGAAAAGAAAAGTGAAAGAGTTATGCATAGCGCTTGCTGGCAACCCGAACGCTGGTAAAAGTACAATTTTTAACGCGCTGACCGGTTCCCATCAGCATGTAGGAAACTGGCCAGGAAAAACGGTCGAGAAAAAGGAAGGCAAATTCAAACATGGTGAGTATGAAATCGAAATTGTGGATTTACCCGGCACTTACAGCCTGACCGCTTTTTCGCCCGAAGAAGTGATTGCCCGAGACTATATCATCAACGAAAAACCCGATATGGTCGTAACGGTGGTGGATGCCGCCAATTTGGAGCGCAACCTCTACCTGACAGTGCAGGTTTTAGAATTGGGTGTCCCTGTGATAGTGGCACTTAACATGTCTGATATCGCCGATACGCGCGGTTTGAAGATCAATCAGAACATGCTCAGCGATGGATTGCAATCTCCCGTAGTCAAAACAATTGCAAGCAAAGGCGATGGGATTGACCAATTGGTAAGAACAATCATTGAACTTGCGGAGGAGAGAATCTCATGAAAACACACGAACGCGCCTATACCCAGCGTGAGGACTTTACAATTGACTATGGCCATGAAGCTGAGGAAGAAATAGTCCGCTTGCAGGAAGAGATCAACCGTCATGCGCGCATTGAGAGCCAATTTCCCTCGCGCTGGCTGGCAATCAAATTACTGGAAATGGACCATGAAATTCAAATGCATTTGAGAGAACTAGAAGGTGGCTCTGAGTTGCTCGCTGCCGCAGAGAGGAGCATTGCCCATCTTGAGAAAATTTACGGCGACGATGCGGATGTAATCATTGCCGATCACCGCTACGGCTGGATAAACGGTCTGGTGCACGAAGCAGTCAAACGCACCAGACCCGACCGCCTGACCAAATCCGATAAAGTAGACCGCGTTGTAACCCATCGTTTGTTGGGCATCCCGATTTTCCTGATCGCGATGTGGATGGTTTTTAAATTGACCACCGATATCTCTGCCCCTTATCTCGATTGGGTGGATGGCGTGATCAGCGGTCCCATCACCAACTGGATTGTGAGCGTCTTGGGTGTGCTTGGTTTGGACGGTAGTTGGGTAGAAAGTCTCTTTGTGGATGGCATTGTCGCAGGTGTGGGAGGTGTGCTGGTCTTTGTCCCAGTGATGATGTCCCTTTATCTTGCACTCGCCATTTTGGAAGACTCTGGCTACATGGCACGCGCCGCCTTCGTGATGGATCGCCTGATGCACGCGTTGGGACTGCATGGGAAGAGCTTCCTGCCGATGTTGATTGGTTTTGGATGCACTGTCCCTGCACTTTATGCCACCCGTACCCTGGAAAACGAAAAAGATCGCATACTGACTGGACTTCTGGTTCCGTTTATGAGTTGCGGTGCTCGGCTGCCAGTTTATATCCTCTTCTCAGCGATCTTCTTTCCTGAAAATGCCAGTGGAGTTGTCTTTGGTTTATACCTGCTTGGTATTCTTACGGCGATCATTTTGGGAATCGTTCTTAATAATACGCTTTTTAAAAACAAAAAACAATCTACCTTTGTAATGGAACTGCCTCCCTATCGTCTGCCGACTTTTCGTGGTATCTGGTTCCACATGTGGGAGCGCACCAGTGCCTTTGTCCGCAAGGCGTGGACAATTATCATGGCAACCAGTATCATCCTGTGGATTTTGATGGCTATCCCTGTCAACAAGAGCGGCAGGTTTGCAGAGATTGATATCAGTGATAGCGCCTTTGTAGCTGCGAACAAAGTAGTCTCCCCCGTTCTAGCTCCTTTAGGTTTCGATAGTTGGGAAGCCAGTAGCGCGTTGTTCACAGGTTTTGTAGCCAAAGAAGTGGTTGTCAGCACAATGGTGCAAGTCTACACGGTGAAAGAAACCGAAGAAGAACCGGGAGCAACCACCTTTTTTGAAGATGTCGGCGAGATCATCATCTCCTTTATCGGAGCGACAGGCAATACTATCAAATCCCTGCCGCTCATCTTTGGAGTCAACCTTTTTGAAGAAGAAGGGGAAACCGAGCTGACAGATCTGATGTTGGTTGTGCGCAACGACTTTGAAGAATCAAGCGGCGGGCACGGCGCCTTAGCCTCAATGGCTTTTATGGTCTTCGTCTTGATCTACACTCCTTGTATGGTTGCCGTCGCTGCAGAGAAACAGGAATTGGGCGCAAAATGGATGTGGTTCAGCATCATCGGACAGTTTGCCCTGGCCTGGCTGATGGCTTTTGTCGTCTTTCGGGGCGGCATCCTGTTGGGATTAGGATAGTTCATAGATAACAGTGATCGGCAATCAGTTGACATTAAATGATAACCGATCACTACTAACCGGGAACAGATTAAGGATATGAAAAGTATGCTCAATCAAGTACTGCAAGAAATCAAATCCGCACAGAGCGCTCTAAAATTGAGCGATCTTAGCCACAAATTAGGTGTTGAGCGCAGCGCGTTGGACGGCATGATCCAGTTTTTGGTTCGTAAAGGAAGATTGAGGAATGATGATGAGGATTTAGCAGCGGTAACGACCATATGTTCTCCTCCCAGTTGTGGCGGCTCCTGTACAGGTATGGCGGTTTGTCCCTTTGTCGTTAAAATTCCCAAAACTTACTCAATCCCTGACCAAAAGAGTGATTGACCGTTGCCTTTAGTGTTTGGGGTGTAGGGGTAGCCGGTAGCTTGTAAATGCAGTTCATCGATAGCGGCTATTATTATCTTTCAGAAAAATTATTCCAGAGTCAACCAGAATCCTGATAAAATTGATTAAAAGGCATGGAAGGCGCTGGCTATGAAGAAAAAAGAAGTGATCCCCACCATGAAGGCCCTGGTTGAATCGGTAGATGCGGTCATACAGGGGTTGAATGAAAAGGGTGCGCAGCTGTTCAAACAGGGGAAATATAACCAGGCGCGGGCTATGCTGGCCAAGGTGGAATCCATCCTGGGCTTTCGCGGGAAGGTCCTGTGCCTGGAAGATGAATGGAAGATCCTGGATGTGCCGATCTTAAAGAAATCTTCAAAGCCTAAGGTAAGGAAAGCAAGCACCATAATGACAAAACCCCTGCCGAAGGGTTTGCGGACTAACCCCGGCAGTTTTCGCTATCCTATCCTGGAAGCCTTAGACCGTCTGGGAGGTTCCGGGAACATTCGGGAGGTGTTAAGGATAGTTGAAGAGATTCTCTCAGGACAGTTGAACAAATACGATTACCAAGCGCTGCCCTCCGACCCCGATTCCATTCGCTGGAAAAAAACCGTCTCATGGGAACGTTATAACATGGTGAAGGAGGGACTGCTGGCAGCTGATTCACAGCGCGGCATCTGGGAGATCACCGACACAGGGCGTGAATCTCTCAGGCATGCAAGAGAAACGATCGATCTTCAACACAAGTTGTTTTCAGGGAAATCATCCAGATAAAATATTCTGAGGAAAGCGTTGGTGTGTGATCTTGCAATTTAACGCGGGTCAGGAGGCAGCGGGAGAGTGATGCTGCGCGATTGTTTACGCATCCACGTAATAGAAGCAATCAATGCAAAGTCCAGCAGCCTAAAGTTTACATTTGCTATTTGATCCCAGATCAAGCGAAAGCCTAACTATCGGGCTGAAGCCCTCATTCCTAAAGAAGAAGAGAAACAATCAACCCTAAAGGAGAAAAAAGCCCACAGCATTGGTGGGCTTTGAGTTATAAATTTGTCCTTCTTTCACGCAATGGGGTTGCCCACATTTTTGTTTTCTAATTTCTTACGCTGCTCGGCCGCCCTGAAGTTCATCCTGCAGGACTTTCAGCTCATCCATCTTCCCCTGCGCGGCAAGATCAGCTTGTTTTGGCCAGGTATCCGTCACAGCCAGGCGGACGCCAGCTTCGGTTAGGACTGTTTTGATCATTTCGGGTGACATAACAGCAAGGTGAGTGAAGTTGTGAATGCCAACAGCCTGTAAAATCGATTGAATCTTGGGGCCGATGCCTTCGATCAAGGTCAGGTTGTCCGGTTCAACCGACTCGGCTTTCTGTTCTTCTCCACGCTGTGCACGAATGAGCAGCCAAACCACCACAGCCAGCGCCAGAATCAGGATCAGCCATCCCCACCAGGGCAAACGAACCGTTGAGTCCCCCTGCCCCGCACAGCCCGTCAAGGCTAACAAAAGGGTTGGATATAAATAGAATTTATAAGACATAGTCATCCTCTAGAATTTCATTTGGGTTTCTACCATGATCATAATTCACAATCTGTCCAGCGGAGGGTACGTGGTCATGAATTTGAGGATTGGTTGCTAAGGTTTTTATTCAATCATGAGGGTTGAAAAAGAAGGCGGGGAAAAAGGGATTAACCCAGATCTGCCTTGTAAACGCATGCCCACACGATCATTTTTTGACATGATGATATAGGTTGTGTGGGTGTTGATATTATATTTATTTTGAATAAGACGAAAATTCACAATTTGCTAGAAAAGAAAACCCTTTGTCCCTTTCATCATGAAGGGATGATCATGTTACAAGGAATTCCCTGTTGAAGCCCATATTTCATTGGTGCGTGGGGATAAAAGCCGATGGGTGAGGAGGAGAAAGATGATAAAATTTCGATTACGTGTATTTGTTATCCTATCTATGATTTTAATAAGTCTGGTTTTAGAGGGATGCAACCTGCCGATGATGCAAAAGAGCCTTTCTCCAGATGAGGAAAGATTGCAGATCCAGGTTGACCAAACCATGATTGCCATACAAGCTTTAGAAATGAGTGAAACTGCACGTGTCGAATCGGCCATTGCAACAGATGAGCTGACATCACTGGATACTTTGATCCCGACGTTAACCTTGACGCCAAGATTCACTTCAACTCCAACGATCACCTTGACCCCAACCATAACCTTAACAACAACATTAGATAGACCAATGGTCAGTGTCAGCCAGAACACCAACTGTCGAATAGGTCCGGGCACAGTTTATGACATTGTGGGTGCCTTGTTGGTGGGCGAGACAGCAGAGATCGTCGCACGGTCGGAGGACGGGGAATATTGGATCATCCAGAATCCGGATGGTGCAGGTGAATGCTGGTTATGGGGGTACTATGCCACGGCAGTGGGGCCTATTGAGGGGCTGCCAACAGTCATGCCGCCGCCGACGCCCACGCCTGCCTTTTATTGGGCAGGATCATGGACGGCTTCAATTGTGCATGTTGGTGATTCTCCTGGACCAGGGCGTCCCATGACGATCAATGTGGATGATAAAGATTTCAGTGCGTCGATGGACCTGGGATGCGGCGGGATGGTGAACCTGGTCGGCATGATCGATGATGATTACCTTTCGGTCAGCGGCACCTGGTCCGATACGCACCGTACTGGCAGCTTTGTATTGTTTGCCCTTGGTACGAACCAATTTCAGGGTAGGTACGTATATGGCACGGATATGTACGCCTGGTGTGGTTGGCGGGGAAGTGCTGGCGCGCCTTCACCGTGCTACAGGGAGTGAGGTGGGGAAAAGTCATTTAGCGATGACTATATGACTTCATTCCTGTCCCTCAAGGAACCCAAAGGGTGATGAAATGCCCGAAGCAAAAGCGGAGTGGTACGAAGTCCCCGAAGTGAAAACAGATGGGATAAGTGGGGAAGGGTAGTGTAAGGATTCGCTCCAAAATTGGGTTTTTTACTTTAAGTCATGTAGACTTCGTCATACGTGATCCACATTTTCTCTCCATCTTCCAATTAAACACCAACAAATCATAATATAATAGTTGAAATTATCTCTTAATGTACTATAATAATAGTATGAAGATGGAAAGGAAGAAATATGGCAAACAAAGAACGCCTGCGGGTTTATCCGCAATACAGCCGGTGGCGGCAGAGTCTTTCACAGCATATGCCGCCCGATGACGCCCAGGAGGTGGAGATCAATGTTGGTCAACGCCTGCAGGAGCTGCGCCAAATGCACGGCCTGTCGCAGCGCGCCCTGGCTGAGATGAGCGGCTTGAATTTCAACACCCTTAGCCTGATTGAGAACCAGAAGACATCGCCTAACGTCAGCACACTGCAGCAATTGGCTGAGTCGCTGGATGTGCCCATCACTGCTTTTTTTGAATCTATCAAGGCATCACTGCCGGTTGTTTTTCAGGAATCGGGAAAACGATCGCAAACCACCTTCCCGCAGGGCATTTTTGAAGACCTTGGCGGCGGTTTGGCATTGGGCGAAGCCACGCCCCTTTTGATGACTCTCTATTCAAATCACGAAAGTGATCCGCATCCTATCGTGCATACCGGGCAAGAATTTGTATACTGCCTGACGGGGAAGATGGTCTTTTGGGTGGATGACGTGGAATATACGCTTGAACCGGGTGACAGCTTGATCTTTGAAGCCCAGCTGCCCCATCGCTGCGAGAATTGTGAAGATGAGGATGCCAGGGCGATCCTGGTGATCTGTCCCGCTGACCAGGATGATCGCTCTGTCGTACAGCATCTGACCTGATAGGTGAAGTCTTATTGATCTGAAGCAGCGAATTCAAATGGATGGCAGGTATGACATTATCAGTCATAATCAAATAGAAATGAGGATATTAGTATGGCAAGAAATAATGGATTAGATGGACGCGGCATTGGTGGCGGGAATAAAGCCGGCGCCGGTCCGGTTGGTAAGTGTGTGTGCCCTAAGTGCGGCTACAGAATGTCCCATGTACGGGGAAAAAGATGCATGGATATCTCGTGTCCAAAGTGCGGTGCCAAGATGGTGAGGGAGTAGAAAGCGAAAGATTAGATGAACGCGACATCACTGGACAATCAGGACGTACATAAGGCTTCCATTAACTCGGCTGAAGAAAAACTGGATGATCCGGCACTAACCGAATACGCACCCATTGCGCAAGAGATCATTAAGACACGCGAGAACATGGGTAGACTGGATGAGCCTGACCTATGCGGAAGGGTTCGGGGGTGCTGTGGAGACAGCATCCAAATTGAGCTGCGCTTGGAAGGGGACGTTATTCAAGATGCATGTTTTCAGACCGATGGCTGTTTAGCGACGATTGCCTGTGGTGGTATGATTACCCGGATGATTCTGGGCAAGACGTTGACTCAGGCACTCAAACTTGAACCAGATGCATTGAGAAAGGCACTTGGTGGCCTGCCGAGTGGTCATCAGCATTGTGCAAACCTGGTAGTAAACACCTTACGTACCGTCATCCTCGAGGGTACCTCGGAAGACACCTTAGAGGATTTAATTGGTCCTTTTACACAGGAGAAGAATCA
>CAYTXE010000098.1:0-8888 GCA_964441045.1 uncultured Candidatus Brevefilum sp. | reverse complement strand
TGTATCCGGGGAGGGGTGTGCTCCTTCGAGGACGTTTTCCTCGACCATGTCACTGTCGAGTTCCTCTTCTTCTTCAAAAGGTTCCTCGGTTTCCAAAGATTCAGGCTGAAATTTTTCAGATTCGTTTTCAGAAGGTTCTGCAATCATTTCCTGAAGCCAATAAGGAAGTTCTTCATCTTCTAATGATCTAACGTCATGGTTTGGATGATCCTCACCCACGATACCCCCTTTGGAAATCTCAATAAATTTCTCTTCCGGCGGCTCTGCTTCATACAAATCCTGCACTAATTCTGAATTTTCATCAGGCTGCAGGTTTTCATCCAAGTCAGCGTTGACAGCTTCGCCTTCCATTGGGATATAACTCTCAGGCTCAATCGTGTTTTCTGATAATTCTGTTGCATCATCCTCGGCAGCACCAATATCAGAAGATATCTCAGATGGACTTTCAGGTTCTTCATCTAACCAGTCAGGGATATCCTCTCCCTTGCTATTAGATGAATCCTCATCGTTTTCAGGTGATGACAACCCGTCACCAATATCTTCAGGGACTTCTTTTATCCATTGATCTGGGACAGCATTATCTTTTTTCATTGGGACGGTTTCTTCATCTTGAGAGTCTTCAATGCCTTGAAGCCAAAGTGGGATGTCTTCTTTATGAAAGCCATTTTCCGAGTTTGATTCACCATTCAGTTCTTTTTCATTATCGTTGTCCATAACCTTATCCATTCAACTATATAGTGAACCAGAAAAAATCACTTCTTATAACATGATACGATGATATTCTTGGGTGGTCAAGAAAAAACCAACCCGATTACGAGGTGGCTCTAATAATCATAGTTTTCCAAAAATTATCCACCTAAATAATCACGAAGGCGTCGTTTTATGGAGGGGTGCCTTAATCGGCTTAATGCTTGAGCTTCTATTTGCCTGACACGTTCTCGTGTTACCCCCATCTTACGGCCGACTTCTTCCAATGTATAAGATTGCCCGTCTAATAGCCCATAACGGAGCTGCAATATTCGCACTTCACGTGGAGGAAGAGAATCAAGAACTGAAACAAGATGTATCTTTAGAAGGTTGTATGTTGCCGTCTCATCAGGAGGAGGGGCTTCGTCGTCTTCGATGAAGTCACCTAACATTGAATCTTCCTCATCATCGGTTGGTAATTCTAATGAAAGTGGTCTTCTTGCTACCTGGATCATGTTTTCTACTTTTTTCGGGGGCACTTCAAGTGTTTCTGCCAGTTCTTCAACAGTTGGCTTACGCCCCAATCGCTGCGTTAATTGGTGTTGGGCCCGGAGCAATTTGTTGATTTGGTCTCCCATGTGAACAGGTACACGTATGGTACGTCCCTGATCTGCGATGGCTCGTGTAACTGCCTGTCGAATCCACCATGTCGCATAGGTACTGAATTTATGACCTCGACGATACTCGAACTTCTTAGTGGCTCGGATCAGACCAATGTTGCCCTCCTGGATGAGATCGAGAAAGGGGACACCACGCCCCATGTATTTCTTTGCCACACTAATAACTAGACGAGAATTTGCAGTGATCAGATGTTCTCGGGCAGACCAACCGTCTTCTATGAGATAACGCAGCCCAAATCGTCTTCTTTGGGATATGTTTCCCCGGGCTAGCTCTTCTCTTGCCATCCGTCCAGATTCAATTCGTTGTGCGAGTTCAACTTCTTCCTTTGCATTGAGAAGCGGGACGCGGCTTACTTCTTTCAAATACAAACCAATCGTATCGTCCGTATCAATATTCGCTAGATCATCAGGTATTTTTTGTTCTTCCTCTTCTTCTAATTTTCCCTTTAATTTTAGATTTAGTTCTTCTTGTTGGATATCTTCATCAGAGGGCTGTTCTAGAAGTTCTGCATCCTCAATATATGGGATGCCTGCGCTTATCAAAGCAGCAAAAGCTTTCTCTAATTGTTCAACATTTTGTTCAGCGTCAGGGAAGTATTCGAGTATATCGTTGATGGTTACAAATGATTTATTTCTACCAATTTGGATCAAACGGGCAATTGATGAAATTTTCTTGTTTCCATTTGATTTCAGATTAATATTAGGCTTCTTACCCATAGAATCCTTTAACTGATGGGAATTTCGATAATGCACTTATGAATAATATAGTTAATCACACTTATGTATGACAAAAAATGTACTTTTTACATTAGTAGATATGAGAATACTCTTTTTTAAGTGAAAAATCAACAATAATTTTATATGACGGAATTTCACAAAGGATCTACCTAAATCCTTTTTAAGTGCAATAAAGAATTTACTCATAGCGAGAAGTTATTTGCAGCTATTGATTGATAAACTAAAATCTATTTGGGATTTAGGGGATGTTAATTGACCAGAATTCAGGGGAAGGGTAAAATCTCAGCGGGTTCCAATAAATGAAGAAACGATATCGTAGAACAGCTGTGTCTCAATATTTGATCATTGCTCTTGCTCTGATTTTTGTCTTTTGCCTTGTTTATTTTTCGACCAAAGTCATGACCAGCATACCTTTTGAGGATGACTTTGTAATCCCCTGGACAGCGGGTCGATCCTGGCTTTTAGAGGGGATCAATCCTTATGATCCCGCTGTTGTTGGAAGAGCAGAAGACACTATTTCAAAGTCGGATTATCTTGCAGATTTGCCTGTTTCGGAAATGCTTTTTCATCCATTGATTAATTTGATCTTCTATTTACCCTTCAGTTTGATACCTTATGAAATCAGCAGGGCGATTTGGATAACATTTATCACCATTTCTATTGCTGTTATCTGCTATATATCACTAATGCTTTCAGGATGGCAGGTATCTGCGATTGAGAAAGTGGGCATTATCCTGCTCTTTACATTCTGGATGCCAGGTATACATTCGATATTGTCGGGGTATTTTACCCCTATTATGATTTTGTTAATATTTTTAGGGATTTATCTCATTTTTAAAGAACAAGATAACACAGCGGGTTTTGTTCTTTCCTTGACGATAGGTTCGTTGCCGATATCACTCATCATAACTATCACGATCATTATCTGGAGTATTTCTCGCCGACGTTGGTCGATATTAATTTCCTACTTTTACGGTGGGGCATTCTTAATTATCGTTTCCCTTCTGTTGTTGCCAACATGGCCGTTGGATTGGCTTCACATCCTAATTAACATCATTGAGACTGGCGATTGGCTACAAACACCACTCATGCTGCTTGCATCATTATTGCCTGGGATTGAAAACTTTCTGATGATTTTCTTGCATTCATTAGTTCTCATTTACTTGGTTATCCTTTGGATCACGATCTGGAAGAAAACAGGACATGTTTTAATTTGGAAAACCTTTATGGTTCTTTTACTATCGGTTATTTTATCCCTCCAATTGACGATCAGTGGATTGTTTTTCGTTATGCCTGCAGCCCTGTTGGTATTTAGGTTTTGGTGTGAAAGGTGGGGGTGGGCTGGAAAGATCCTTACCTGGGTATCAATCACCACTCTCGTTGTTGGAACCTGGTTGAGTTTGTACCCTGAGATAAATTTCAGTAAAGAGATTACTTCACCTATGTTGTTTATCGGATTACCTATGCTTGTACTCATTTGCATGATCTGGATAAGGTGGTGGGCTTTAGAAATACCGCGGATCCCCAACCAATTTTCATGATCTAAAGGATTGAATATTGATTGATATTAGAAAGTTATGCTATACTTTGACCGATTTTATTCCCTTGAATTAGACCTGGCTATTGATGATCTACTGATCATCTTAAGATATTATTAATAATTTTATGAAGGAGAAGTATCAATGAAGAAACGAATTGGTATATTAACTGGGGGCGGAGATGTTCCCGGTTTGAATCCTGCAATGAAGGCGGTTGTGCTCAATGCTCTTGAAGCGGGATATGAAGTGCTTGGTATTCGTCGTGGTTGGGGTGGTTTACTCTGGTATAACCTGGATGAACCATCCACACATGATTATTACATTAGACCACTGAGCCAGAATGATGTCCGCCTAATAGACAGAACGGGTGGCACTTTCCTGCATACTTCCCGGACTAATCCTCAAAAGGTTCGCTCGAGTGATGTCCCTGATTTTCTCGCTAATTCTGCTCTTGGAAAGAAGATTGATGATAAGGGCACAATGGATTACACAGATCATGTTCTTAAGGTTCTGGACCATCTTGGGATAGATGCCTTGATTACAATCGGTGGAGATGACACATTGAGTTATTCTGTTCGTTTGAATAAGGAGGGATTTCCTGTAGTCGCCATTCCTAAAACAATGGATAATGATGTTTTTGGTACAGATTATTGTATTGGATTTTCGACAGCTGTAACACGAGCTGTAGATACAATTACCCAATTACGGACCTCGGTTGGTTCTCATGAGAGAATTGGCGTTTTTGAGTTATTCGGTCGAAATTCAGGTGAAACCAGTTTGGTAAGTGCATATTTAGCTTACGTGGATAGGGCAATTATTTCTGAAGTACCCTTTGAGATGGGAAAACTGGCTGATTTTCTATTGGAAGATAAGCAAAATAATCCTTCAAATTATGCCATTGTAACCGTGTCTGAGGGTGCTGTCATGGAAGGTGGAGAGATAATTGAGTCAGGCCCTAAAGATGCTTATGGTCATCGCAAACTAGGTGGTGTCGGTGAGATCATTGCTGATCAAATTAAACAATTAACCCATCAACACATTCTTTACCAAAAATTTGCATATGTGATGCGTTCTGGTGCACCAGATTCCCTTGACCGTATGGTGGCTATGTCATATGGGACGCTCGCAATGCAATTAATTAAACGCGAAGAGTATGGAAAATTAGTCGCTTTACAGGGGGGAAGGTACACGACCATTCCTGTAGAGATTGTCTTAACAGGGAAAAAGCAGGTGGATGTAGAAGCTTATTACGATAAAGAAAATTACAAACCTAAAGTGAAAGATTTCTTAGGTGTACCTATGTTCCTGACATAAGGTTGGATCAAATCGCCCGTAAAATGTTGTTTTACGGGCGATTTTTCTTATAAGGAGCGATGCAATGCCAGTAATTGATCAGGGATTTGAAGAGACAAAGTATCAGATCATCTCACGTACCTTGATCTTTCTTTTTGACTCAAATGATCAAGTGTTATTGATAAAAGGCGCAGACACAAAACATCGTTGGCCAGGAAAGTATAATGGTATAGGTGGGCATATAGAAGGGGGTGAAGATATTCTCGAAGCTGGGTTGCGTGAATTACAAGAAGAATCAGGGATCAAGGATGTTGAATTGAGTCTGATTGGGCAGATAATGGTACAGATTTCTGACAATGCTGGAATCGGAATTTTTATTCTTTGTGGGAATTATGAGAGATCGGAATTCGTATCATCAAAAGAGGGTGATCTTGAATGGATTAAAATTTCTGAACTGGACAAGACCCCAATCGTTGAAGATTTACCAATTCTTTTACCAAGAGTTATTTCTCATAATCCATGCGATGCGATGATCATTGGGAAATACTCACATGATGAAAATGGAAAGTTATGTATGTCATTCCGATGAGATCTGTTCATAAAAGATCAGTCGTGTATCACCGTAATTTCTCTCATCGTAAGGTTTAAAATTCCTGAAAACCACAGTCTCTTTATATTCTTTTGGGTGGATTTGCACTATAACAATTCCATCTATATTCAACAAACCTGGATTATCATCCAAAATATGCATCGCTTTTATCCATAGATCTTTGTATTGGGGCGGAGCGATATAAATAAGATCAAACAGTTTTTCAATTTCTTCATGAAGATAGGCAAAAGCATCTTTCTTGAGTACGGTTGCCTTGGTGGCTAATCGGGTAATCTCCAGGTTATGTTGTATGGTTTTAAATGCTCGGTAGTTAGTGTCCAGAAAATGGGCATAGGAGGCACCCCTTGATAACGCTTCGATTCCGACTGCGCCTGTTCCACCAAATAAATCTAATATTGATATCCCTACGACCGTAGATCCCAGGATGTTAAAAAGAGCCTCTTTGACCTTGTCGGTAATCGGACGAGTTGATTTCCCTGGTACGCTTTCCAGTCTTATCCCTTTTGCACTTCCGGATATGACGCGCATAAATAGAATCCCTTAACTACTTTTTTGGAGAGGATAATCCTTACTTGTGTTTCCATTATTTGTTTCGGTGGGAACGTCACTGTATGTCCAATAACGATTTGCGAAGAAATTCCAAAATATTATGATAAAAATACTGATAGCTAAAGCAAGATTTTGACTGATGACAAAATTTTCTAAGGGTAATATCATGGTTTTCTTAGTTAATAATGAGAGGATCATTTTGTCCAACCACGGGACCAAGGGTGTTCGGATGAGAATGCCAATGATATTAATAATGAAGAATTGAATGAGTTGTTTTGGTGCGCTTTTTGTGCGTGAATCAGGGTATGTCCAATATCGATTCCAAAGGAAATTGTTAATTACAGCACAGATAAAGGAGATAGCTTGAGACCAAACCAGAGGCACATTGAAAACAAGGCGTAAAAGATTCATTACTCCAAAATCAACGATCGCTCCGGTTATACCAACAATGGAAAACCTGAGGAACCGAATCCTCTCTTGTTTATTTGTGATAAGACTCATAGAGTCATTCTCTTCTTAAAGAATGGTATTGTCTTGAGAAGGCCTTCCCTGAAATTAATTTTTGGTTCCCAGCCTAATACACTCTTCGCTCGAGTAATATCTGGCTGCCTTCTTTGCGGGTCATTGCCAAGCCTTTCCGCTGTTTTTGTAACCGTCCCCATTTGATTATGGATAGTCGCATTAACAATATTTGCTAATTCTTGGATGGTAATTTCTGTAGGATTACCAATGTTTACGGGTTCGTGATAATTACTCATCATTAAGCGATAAACACCTTCAATTAAATCATCAACAAAACAAAAACTGCGTGACTGAGAACCATCACCATAGATTGTCAGGGGCTCCTTTCGAAGCGCTTGTTGAATGAAGTTCGGGACAACGCGGCCATCATCCAAGCGCATTCTGGGACCATAGGTGTTAAATATCCTTACAATGCGTGTGTCAATATTATGAAATCGATGATATGCCATTGTCAAAGCTTCCGCAAATCGTTTAGCTTCATCATAAACTGAGCGAGGGCCGATTGGGTCCACATTTCCCTGATAACTTTCTGTTTGGGGATGGATCAGCGGATCACCATAAATTTCACTTGTTGATGCCAGCAAGAACTTTGCATTATAAGCTCTGGCAACGCCAAGCGAATTGTGTGTACCCAGTGCGCCGGCTTTCAAAGTTTGAATGGGGAGGTTAGGATAGCCAAGGGGAGATGTGGGATTTGGGCTGGCTGGTGAAGCAAAATGAAGCACATAATCGATGCTGCCCGGAACGAATATGAAATTTGATACATCATGGTTAATAAAACTAAAATTAATATTCCCTGAAAGGTGAGCAAGGTTTTCTTTATGACCTGTGATGAAATTATCCATCCCAATCACCTGGTGTCCCTCCGAAATTAACCGATCGGTGAGATGTGATCCAAGAAATCCAGCGGCGCCTGTCAATAAAATTCGCATACCTTAGCTCCTAAACATCTTTTCGTATCGATTGGTTTACCAGAAAATCAAAACTATGATGAAATTTTACCAGTATTAGCATCAATTTGGTTGAAAGATAATGGAGTATAATCATTTTGGTCAAAATCAATTGTGGAATAATATTAGATCATGCCAAAAATTAAAATTGCGCAAGAATATCTAGCCAAAATTGAAGGTTTATTGTTCGTTTCATCAGGGCTTGTTAGTGTACATCAATTGTCAAAAGCTCTTGAAATTAAGGAGAGTGTCGTCGAATCTCACTTATTAGAGCTGACAAACCATTATGAAGAGGATGGACATGGATTACGCTTGATGCGTGTTAGAAATAAAGTACAGTTGACAACTGACCCTGCCATCAGTATAACAGTTGAAAACTTTTTAGGACTGCAAGCACCAAGCACCTTATCCCAGGCTGCTCTTGAGACGCTAGCCATCGTAGCGTACAAACAACCGGTCACTCGTCCACAGGTTGATGTGGTAAGAGGAGTTAACAGTGATAGTGTCATGCGATCGCTACTTTCTAAAGGCTTGATCGAAGAATTGGGTCGCGCTGAAACACCCGGTCGTCCAATTTATTATGGAACATCACCGGCTTTTTTGCAGTATTTCGGATTAGAGTCAATAGATGATCTTCCTTTTGTTGATTTTGATACGCTGGAGGAAACCAATCACAATGGTTCATGGGAAGTGTTGAAAACATAATGTCTGAAGATAGAGTACAGAAAATCCTCTCCAGAGCAGGATATGGGTCCCGCCGGGGATGTGAAAAATTCATTAACGATGGACGAGTTACAGTTAATGATCAAGTAATTAAACTTGGAGCAAAAGCCGACCCCCAAAAAGATGATATTCGCATTGACGGGAATTTAATTGGAAAGGCAGAAAAAACAGTCTATATCCTCGTGAATAAACCGCGAAATATGCTTTCGTTGAAAACGCCTGATGATCCACGGCCATCGATATTTGATCTGGTTAAAGATCACAGACATCTCTATCCGGTTGGCAGATTAGATTTCGATAGTGAGGGGTTGGTCTTACTAACGAATGATGGAAAATTAGCGAACAGGTTGACGCATCCACGTTATGAACACGATAAAGAATATGAAGTACGATTGACTCGACGCCCTGATGAAGAACAATTAGCCATTTGGCGACGTGGCGTTGTACTGGAGGATGGGTATAGAACATTACCTGCGCAAATTGAGGTTAAGACTTATACAAAATCTGGTGCTTGGTTGATTGTTGTATTGAAGGAAGGCAAGAACAGGCAAATACGTAGAACCGGCGCTCGAATAGGACTTCATGTTAGAGAGATCCG
>CAYTXE010000097.1:0-9010 GCA_964441045.1 uncultured Candidatus Brevefilum sp. | reverse complement strand
CTGCATATGAATCTCCAAGTTGGGTTGGTAAATGATGGAAAACCCTGCAGTCGGTAGGCATCTTGGTCTGAGAAAATGGCAAGAATTTTGCCTTAGCAACTTTGCCAAGGGAACTGCTGAAGGTTGCTGCTTCACCAAATTCTTTCGCCCATACGTCTGGATTTCCAGTGAGATAGGGTTTTGCCTATGCCAACAGCATTTCAGAGAACATTAGTCTATGTGCGTATAATTTTTGAGGGGAGGGCATTTATGGTCCTTTCTTTAACTTTTTAATTTGATTATTCTATCAGATTTTTTGATAACCACCATGAAATATTATCCAAAAGTGTTTACTGAGTTTTTTATGACATCATTGAGAATTGGGGCTAAATTTATCTATTGAGATCATTTGAAATACATACCAATATCAAGTTTTTGCTTCAAATATTGCATAAGAACCGCATTTACCAAAATTTTGACATTTACATCCAGAAATAAATCATGAGTTCAAATTTTGACTCTTGACAATCTGATATCCAGGATATATACTTTAGCCTGTTTAACTATTAAGTAAGGTAAACCATGTCAAGCGAAGACAAATTCCTCAACACACTTCGAGAATGGATTGAGACATCTACTCATCGGTCCATGCATGCTTTTATTCGCCATAATCGTGAAAGCAAGCTTTCACTTTCACAGGTGAACACCCTCTTTCGTCTCTACCATCATGGTCCCAGTCCTGTCAATGCCCTGGCTGACCATCTTGGAATCACCATGGCAGCGGTCAGCCAGCTGCTCAATCAATTAATTGATACAGGATACATCCATAGATCAATAAGCACTAAGGATAGACGTGTGAAATTGATCACAATAACAGATCAAGGTGCGCTTGCTGTTGAAAGAAGTATGCAGGCAAGACAAGCCTGGATAAGTGAATTAGCGCTTTTTTTCACACCTTTAGAAAAAAAACAAATTCTGCCCTACATTGAAATTTTAAATGATCGCACTAAGGAACTCATGCATAAGATAGACCCAAAGTGCGGCGACAAGATTGGAAATGCTGAAAATAATGAAAAAACCTAAAGAAAACCACAGGTATGAAATAACATCCCTGGCAGTCCTGTTGACCATCAAAAACCTGCTCAATTCGAACACCCCAATTAAGGATAAATTAAACTATGCTGCGATTGATTAAATACATAAAACCTTACATTCTCTTGGTCATTTTATCAATAGGATTGCTGTTCCTATTGGTTAATGCCGACCTAGCTTTACCGGACTACCTTTCACAAATTGTGAATATTGGGATCCAACAGAACGGAATCGAAAGCGGAAATCCCCAGGCAATTCGTAAAAGTGAATTTGACAAGTTAACCATATTCTTCGATGAGCAGGAACAATCTCTTGCAGAAAATGCATACCGAATGGTGGATCAGGATGCAGAGGATTTCAATGAATTGAAAGAAATCTACCCTGCCCTTTCCAATGAACCGATTTATGTGCTAAAAGACCTGGAAAAAGCAGAACTAGATTCCCTCGAACCGATCATGTCGAAGGGAATGATGATCCTGTACGCTATCAACCAAATGATTGAGAATCCTGAACAGGCTGGAGAGATGATGGGAGAGCTGCCAATTGACCTGGCACAACTACCTGATGGCATGGACCCGTTTGCCCTTCTCCGAATGGCACCTGAAGCCCAAATGGCACAAATCAGGGATCAAATCACGCAACAATTTGATCAGATGGAAGAGACATTTCTCAACCGGATAACAACAGCATCTATCAAGGCTGAATATCAGGCACTTGGTATGGATCTGGGAGGGCTGCAGACAAATTACATCCTTCGTGTAGGAGGGATGATGATTTTGTTTTCTCTGATAGCAGGTATCGCCAATATCAGCGTCAGTTTCCTTGCTGCCCGCACATCTGCCGGTGTAGCACGGGACATTCGCAAGGACGTATTCACGAAGGTTGAATCCTTCTCCAGCCAGGAATTCAACAACTTTTCAACGGCATCATTGATCACCAGAGCCACGAATGATGTGACGCAAATACAACAGGTTGTGTTTATGATAATACGCATGGCATTCTATGCCCCCATTCTGGGTATCGGCAGCGTGATCCGAGCGGTTGATAAAAGTCCAAATATGTGGTGGATCATCGCTCTCTCGGTTGTCATCTTATTGTTAATCATTGCGGTGATTATGATTATTGCAACGCCAAAATTCATGCTCATCCAAAAATTAATTGACCGTCTCAATCTTGTCACGCGAGAAAACCTCACAGGTATGATGGTCATACGTGCATTTAACAAGCAGAAATTTGAAGAAAACCGGTTCGACCATGCCAATCGTGAATTGGCTGATAATAACCTTTTTATCAACCGGTTGATGGTTTCGATCATGCCGCTCATGATGTTGATTATGAATGGCCTTCAAATACTGATCATTTGGGTAGGGGCACACGAAATTGCACAATTGGCACTCCAGGTTGGGGATATGATGGCCTTTCTCCAGTACAGTATGCAGATCATGTATTCCTTCCTGATGATGTCGATGCTTTTCATTTTCCTGCCTCGCTCCTTTGTGTCCGGCAACCGTATTGCTGAAATCCTGGATACAGAAAATGTCATCCAAGACCCCAAGGATCCTAAATCGTTCAATGAACATTTAAAAGGGAAGGTTGAATTCAAGAATGTATATTTTCGCTACCCTGACGCTGAAGAATACGTTTTGAAGGATATTTCTTTTACAACAATGCCAGGTGAAATCACAGCTATCATCGGCTCCACAGGCTGCGGAAAATCGACGGTGATCAACCTCATTCCACGTTTTTTCGATGTCAACCAGGGTACCGTCTTGGTAGATGGAATCGACGTTAGGGATGTCAGACAGCAAGACCTGCGCGAAAAAATTGGTTATACCGCTCAGCGAGGCATCTTATTCAAAGGAACGGTGGAATCAAATTTACGCTTTGCAGACCAGGACGCAGAGAACGAAACACTACGTGAATCCCTGGAAATCGCCCAGGCAACTGATTTCGTTTTTGCCAATCCTGAAGGCTTAGAGGCTGAAATTACACAGGGAGGATCTAATGTTTCAGGTGGGCAGAAACAGCGCCTCAGTATTGCCAGGTCCCTGGTGAAAAAACCGCCAATATTCATTTTTGATGACAGTTTTTCAGCCCTGGATTTTAAAACGGACGCTGCACTACGCAGAGCCCTCAATGAAAAAACCGGGGACAGTACTATTTTATTGGTCACGCAGCGGGTCGCAACGGTTAAAACAGCTGATCAGATCATCGTTCTGGATGATGGTGAAATTGTTGGCAAAGGAACCCATCACGAGTTAATGGAATCCTGCCAGACCTATCAAGAAATAGCTACATCGCAGTTAAGCAAGGAGGAGTTGGCATGAGAAATCATCCAAATAAGACAAACAATCAATCAAAAGAATCACAAAAACGACCACCTGTC
Source organism: uncultured Candidatus Brevefilum sp. (assembly GCA_964441045.1). Lineage (GTDB taxonomy): Bacteria > Chloroflexota > Anaerolineae > Anaerolineales > Anaerolineaceae > Brevifilum. Next base: position 5,553 of record CAYTXE010000097.1, on the reverse strand, counting down.
AGAATGGGACGGGGCGGTCCAACGAGGTTTATGCCAGGAGAAAAAGCCCAAGATTTCAAGGGGACAATGAGGAATCTAATTGATTATCTGGGTAAACACAAATGGGTGATTTTAGTTGTACTTTTACTTGCCGCTGCTTCCACAGTATTTACGATTGTTGGTCCAAAAATCCTCGGACAAGCCACGACACTTCTCTTTGAGAGTGTTGTCAATCAGATATCTGGTTCCGGGTCAGGAATTGACTTTAATCCAATTGCCTCGATTCTGATTAAGGTGCTGATCTTATATGTCTTATCAGCATTCCTCAGTTTTATACAAGGATATATCATGTCCGGTGTCTCTATGGACATCACGTATCAATTAAGAAAAGAAATTGCTGCCAAGATCAACCGTTTACCATTACGATACTTCGACAAGGTCACACATGGTGAAGTCCTATCAAGGGTTACAAATGATGTTGGCACTATAAGCCAGACGCTTAATCAAAGCATATCGCAGATCATCACATCCACAACAAGTGTCATAGGTGTATTGATCATGATGCTAACCATCAGCTGGTCGATGACGCTTATCGCACTGTTGACGGTTCCCCTAACAATAATTATGATCAACCTGATAGTAAAAAAGTCTCAAAAATACTTTAAACAGCAGCAGGAATACCTCGGTCATGTAAATGGACATATAGAGGAAATGTTCGGCGGTCATATTGTTGTCAAGGCATTTAATTATGAAGACGAATCAGTGAAAACATTTAACCATTTGAACGAAACCCTTTTCAGTTCAGGATGGCTCTCGCAATTTCTCTCTCACATGATGATGCCGATCATGCGCTTAATCAGCAACCTTGGATACGTCGCCGTAGCAATCCTTGGAGGGTACCTGGCAATACGTCAAATGATAACCGTTGGTGATATCCAGGCGTTTATTCAATATGTCAGATCCTTTAACAGGCCGCTTCAACAAATTGCCAACATCTCTAATATATTGCAGCAAACCGCGGCCGCCGCTGAGCGTGTCTTTGAATTCCTCAACGAACCAGAAGAAATTCCTGACACAACTGACCCCATTGAACTTGAACAAGTTAAAGGAGAAGTTGAATTCCGAAATGTGCGCTTCGGCTACGATCCTGATGAAGTCATTATTAATAACTTCTCTTTCACAGCTAAACAGGGACAAAAAATTGCTATTGTAGGACCGACTGGCGCTGGGAAAACTACTCTTGTCAAACTCTTAATGCGTTTTTACGACGTCGACGGCGGTGCCATCCTGGTAGAGGGACACAATATTAAAGACTTCACGCGCAATGACTTGCGCCGGAGGTTTGCCATGGTCCTGCAGGACACATGGCTTTACAACGGAACCATTGCCGATAATATCCGCTATGGACGGCAGAACGCTGATGATGCAGAAATCGTTCAGGCGGCTGATACTGCCCATGTCGACCACTTTATACGAACCCTGCCAGGAGGGTATGACGAGGTCTTAAATGAAGATGCTTCCAATATCTCAGCTGGTCAGAAACAATTAATCACAATCGCAAGGGCAGTACTGGCAGATCCACCTATTCTGATCCTTGATGAAGCAACCAGTTCCGTTGATACCCGGACCGAAATTCTCATCCAGAAGGGAATGGACCAATTAATGCGTGGGCGCACCAGTTTCATCATCGCCCATCGTCTTTCCACGATCCGTAATGCTGATTTGATCCTGGTTATGCGCGATGGTGATATCGTCGAGCAAGGCAATCATGAAGATTTGCTTGAACAACAAGGGTTCTATGCTGAACTGTATAACAGTCAATTCGAAACATTGTCAGTGTGAGAAATTCTGTACCATACAAAGTTTGACCCAATAAAATTGGACAACACACACTGACGCAGTGATTAGAACACCTTATGTGAGAACAAAAAATTAATATTGATAGGATTAAAAAATAACCACCCGTTGAATCGGGTGGTTTTTTCCTTTAGCGGAGAGGGTGGGATTCGAACCCACGGTACCTCGCGGTACACACGCACTCCAAGCGCGCGCATTAGGCCGGACTATGCTACCTCTCCAATCTATTCAGTTCAAGCGACAGAAATTATACCAGACTGGGAAAAACTTGTTAACCCCGATCTTCATTTTGCAACTTTTACCGCGAAAAAACGTATACTTAACTGGAGGTGAATATGACAGAAAAAAAGAAACATCGCGTCCATTGGCTGCTGTATCCCTTCTGGCTGATCTGGCGTTTCGTCGTTTGGATTATTGAAGCCACTGGCAGATTGGTCGGGGCGATTCTCGGCTTGGTGTTGATGATCGCAGGTGTGATCCTCACTGTAACGGTAGTTGGTGCAATCGTCGGCATCCCCCTGATCGTCTTCGGGTTCATGCTGGTTATCCGCAGTCTGTTTTAATGCCAAGCTATCTTGATATTGAATAAAGCCGTCCTACCTTGTTTTGGTGAGGACGCACATTCAGGATCACTATTTAACTCTGATAACAACCCCAGATTAATATTTCAAAACAAATCTCCGATGAACGATCAGGGAAAATCACCGGAGGTTTTATGTTGTGTATATTGTACAGATTATTATTGGTAAAATTCTCAAACCAATACAGCTCAAGGGTTCTGATAATAAGTAAAGCAAGAAACTCAAGGCGTCGACCAGGTCAGAAAGCTCACCGAAAGCCGCCCCTCTTCAAATCCTTCGATCAATAATCTCCCCAGTGCTGCATTTGAGGTCCGATAACAGATATATATCCCAGCAGGAACCTCTGTGAAGCTGATGGCATTGGCCAACAGGGTTGCCGCTGAACAGTCTCCCATCGCTGGCTGATTCTCGCCATAAACCATCCACTGTGTTCCATTCATAACACTCAGGATGTGTGGGGGTGTCCCATCATACTGGTAATTAAAGTCTGCTTGAGCCGCTACCTCTGGGTTGAGAATACCACTATCCAGATCAAACTGATCCCCGTCCACCAGATCCACTTCACCCGTCAGGTAACCCTCAAGCGTGTGTGTCAGGGTGGGCGTGGGTGTTTGGGTAGCCGTACCTGCAGGAATGACTTCTATTTTAACCCAAAAAGGCGCATCACCATTTCGCCCAATCCCAAACAGCTTACCTTCTGCACTGCTCAACATCCAATTGCTCTGATAGACCCCAGGTATTTGGGGAGCTTGCATGGATACGGTCAAATCAATCACATCACCTGATTTGACTTCCTGGGTGAGCATATTCGTTTGCATTGCCTTGAGGCTGTTCCCCGAGAAAAAAGTCAGGGCATACAGGCGTGTCCAGGTGCAGGAACCCACATTCTTCAAGCGCCATGTCTTTGAGAAAATCTCACCGGGTGCCATGACAGTCCCATCCGGGATGGTGACATCAAGTGGAACGCCTGCTTCAGCATGATTACAAGGAACATCCGGGGTAGGAGATTGGATCAATGGTCGAGTACGATCGATTGTTGGAACTGGAGTCCATGTACTCATTGGCTGCAATGTTTGTGTTGGTATAGGCTGAATCGCTGTTGGCGTTTCCAGTGTCACTTGCTGCTCATCTGTCTGACTAATTTCATCCTGAGTCGGCACTGCTGTTGACGAAGGTTGGTTAATACAACCCGTCAGAGCGACCAACAATAAACTTAATAATACAATTCTTTTGAACATGATGTTATCAATCTGGATTCTACCTTAATTTACCCGGGTTCTTCAGGGATACAGGGATCACATCACTGCCTTGTCAGGGGAACAAGATTAAAGTATAGTTGTAAAATCAAGCGGAAATGCAATTTTACAAGACACTATTGATCGATAAAAAAAGCCTATGAACTCTAACGCAAAAATCAACACCTGGTTGGATCGCCCGCTTTTTCCCTTTTGGCCTCGCTTCACGGTCTATCACACATTCGTAATACTGATCTTGGTTGCAGCGATTTCAAGCCGTTTTATCATGCTGGGAGAGCGTGTGATGAGTCACGACGAAGTCAACCACGTAGTCCCAGCCTATACTTTTTATACGGGTGGTGGCTATCGCTATGATCCTGTCACTCATGGGCCGCTCCAATTTCATTTGATCACACTATCCTATACACTGTTTGGCGATAGCGATTTTTCCGCCCGAATCCCTGATGCGCTGTTTGGTATTGCAGTGATCGTTTTTGCTATTGTTGCATTCAGGGACTACCTTGGGCGCATTGGCGCTCTGGTCGCCGGATTCCTTTTCACCATCTCCCCATTTATCTCTTTTTACAGCCGCTACACTCGCAATGAGATCTACATCGTCTTCTGGGGCATGGTGCTGATCTGGGGCGTTTTGCGCTACCTTGAACATGGTCGAAAACGAACGCTGTTATTGATCACGATCATAACGGCTTTACACTTCACCGACAAAGCTACCTCCTACATTTTCACAGCAGAATTATTGATCTTCTTAGCCGTGATATTTATTGCCAGAATTATCACGAAACCCTGGCAAACCAAACAGCACAGGATGATTTTTTCAGCTGTTGTAGCTTTAACATTGATGATTGGCCTGGCTTTGTTTGGGGTAAGTTACAATGCCCTCACAAACGCACCAGATACCCAGGGCGATGAAGGCGTTGGGGTGATGTTTAGTGAGTTGGCGGCATCCACAAGGCTCTTGGTCGGGATATTAGCACTGGCATTCCTGGCTGCGTTAGGTGCTGCGATTTATTTCCTTATTAAAGGCATCGGAAGGCACGGCATACGTGACGAGCGGTCTTTTGACCTCTTGATCTTGCAGGGTACGATTGTGCTTCCTCTATTGGCAGCACTGCCCATGGATATCCTCGGGTTCAATCCACTCGACTATAGTACGAATGGCATCATCACTTCCTTTTTATTCATCCTGCCCCTATTCATCATTGCGCTCTTGATCGGCATCTGGTGGAATTGGAAGGTTTGGGCACTCAATATTGGCATATTTTGGGCGATCTTCACGATCTTCTATACCACACTCTTCACACAAGGCAGCGGTTTTGCCATGGGACTTATGGGCGCCCTCGGTTACTGGATGGCACAGCAGGGCGTCACACGTGGGACCCAACCCCTCTACTACTATGCCCTTGTTCAGATTCCTATGTATGAGTTTCTGCCAGCTTTTGGCACTATTTTGGCTGCTTTGATGGGACTTCCCGGCATAGGACGATTAATTTTTCGTTCCAACACACTTTCCTCTGAAAATGAACTGGATGAAGTTCCAGAACAGGGTGAACCTTCAAGCGAAGATATAGAAGTAGATGAAGAAGATGAAGAACAAGTAATACCTGCACGCATTGTGGACAATGAAGGTGAAGTCCGCAAACCCCCTGTCCTGGCATTATTGCTTTACTGGTCATTGATGAGCCTGATCGCCTTCAGCTTTGCTGGAGAGCGTATGCCGTGGCTGACCACACACATCGCCATGCCAATGATCCTTACCAGCGGTTGGAGTTTCGGTCGCCTTTTGGAATCCTTCAATTGGTCAAATTTCAAGCGTTATCGCGGCGGGCTGATATTGGTTATAGGCTGCCTCTTCCTTTTAGCGACAGCGAGCACCTTTGGCA
>CAYTXE010000096.1:0-9135 GCA_964441045.1 uncultured Candidatus Brevefilum sp. | reverse complement strand
GACAGGCTGAGACCGCCGTGCGCATTCGCAGCGGGATGGCAGGGTTCAGCACATTGCTGCATCACCTGGCACCCCTGCTGTTGATGTGTGCTGATAATGATATCAGGGTTCACTATGATCCAAATTCAACCCTGGGAGACGGTCAGCCCACTGTGGTTCTTTTTGATAACATCCTTGGTGGACTGGGATTATCTGAATACCTATACGAAGCGCACGACAACCTGATAAAGCAGGCTTATGAAACGGTGGCAAATTGTGGATGTGATAACGGCTGCCCTTCCTGTGTCGGACCGGTAGGTGAGGAAGCATCAGGTGGTAAAGCGGAAACCCTGGCAATATTGAAAGCGTTGATTTCTCATGACTGACTGGCGAGCTCTTTCCGAACAGCTCAAAGACCTGGGCGTCAAACTTGGCAAAGTGAAGCCTCCTGCCTTAAAATCGAAGGTCAGATATCCCATTGAAAAAGTAATCGAAGGCAGCTTTTGCGAGGTGATCTACGGCCAGATTTTCTGTCATGAGGAGATCTACAAAAAAGGTCATCACCACGGAGAAAAACATCTCTTCCCTGCAGATCCGATCACCAACCTGTGCCGGTGGGCTAAGGCTGAACCGTACTCCCTGGACGACCTGCAGGATTTTATATTCCTGGATACTGAAACCAGCGGACTGGCAGGAGGGACTGGAACCTATGCCTTTGAGGTAGGACTGGGTCGATTCACCGAAGATGGGTTCAAATTGGCGCAGTACTTCATGCGTCATCCCGGGGAAGAACCTGCCCTGCTGGCTGGATTGACAGAATTCATGCACGGTATGAAAGCAGTTGTGACCTATAACGGCAAATCATTTGATATTCCACTGCTCAACACCCGCTACACGATGATGGGCATGACCAGCCCCTTTGAAGGTGTGGATCATTTTGACCTGCTGCCCCTGGCGCGCAGATTATGGCGGTTGCGACTGGAAAGCCGCACACTGGGAAATGTGGAAACGCAAATTTTGGGCGTCCAGCGAGGAAAAGAGGAAGTCCCGGGTTATTTGATCCCGGATATGTATTTTGACTTCCTCAAATCAGGCGACGCCCGACCGTTAGCAGGAATCTTTTACCATAACGCCATTGATATCCTCAGCCTGGCAGGACTTTTCAGCCATACAGCTTACCTGCTTGACGATCCGCTCTCAAGAGATCTTCCTTTTGACGAAGATGTCGTTGCCCTGGCGCGATTTTTCGAGTCCCTGAGAAATATCCCCCTGGCTGAAGCACTTTATCAAAAGGCATTAGGTTTGGAGCTTGAAGAAAGCCTCTACTGGGACTCGCTTTCCAGGCTTGCCTTCCTTCAGAAAAGAAGAGAAGATTGGGATTCAGCGCTCGCCCTATGGGAGGTGGCAGCGGAAAATAATTTCTTGTATGCTTTTGAAGAACTGGCAAAATACTTCGAACATCGTGTAAAAGACCTTGAATCAGCGCGAATTTGGTCAATTCGAGCCTTAGAAGTACTCGAAAATAAACATTTTCCATCCTACAAATATATCCATTGGCGAGGGCGCCTTGATCACAGGTTGAATCGCTTACAACGCAGGCTCTCCCGTCAGGACAACAAACAAATTCAATGAGTAATTTTTTGATAATCCTGTACGATTTTCTGTGTTCTTATAATGGTATAATCTTTTCATAACAATTCTAAAATTATCTTGCTTGTTCACAAGGAGATTATTTATATGTCAGGACATTCGCATTGGGCGACTATTAAACGGAGGAAAGGTGCTGCTGACGCAAAAAAAGGCAAAATCTTTACACGACTGGCGCGAGAGATAGTTATCGCAGCCCGCGAAGGTGGCGGTGATCCCACCATGAATGTGCGTTTGGGGCTTGCGATTGACAAATCCAAAGCTGCCAATATGCCCAAAGACAGTATCGAACGTGCGATTAAACGCGGTACCGGTGAAGATAAAGAGGGAGTAAAATTTGAAGAAATCCTTTACGAAGGCTATGCCCCTAACGGAGTTGCCTTGATGATCGAATGTGTCACCGAAAACCGCAACCGGACCGTGGCAGAACTGCGTCACATCCTTACTAAAGGGGGCGGTAGTATGGGCGATCCCGGATCCGTCAGCTGGCAGTTTGATCGCTTGACCTACTTTGCTATTTCGAGTGAGGGGAACGATTTTGATCAGATTTTTGAGCTGGCTGTTGAGGCCGGCGCGGATGACATCAAACAAGATGATGAACTGATTGAAATTTTCGGCACCCCAAACAGCTTCCAGGACATAGCTGACCACCTCAATAAAGCCAACATCAAACCTGAGGACTCTGGAATTCGATTCCTGCCCAAACAAGAAATTTCTCTTGATGTCGAACATACCGTAAAGGTGATGAAGGTCATCGAAAGCCTTGAGGAACTGGATGATGTTCAAAATATTGACTCCAATCTGGACATCACAGAAGAAGCGATTCAGTTTATGGAGAACAGCTGATCCCGCATGTTAGTTTTGGGTATTGACCCCGGAATTGCCATCACAGGCTATGGGCTGATCCGAACCGACCAACAAGACAATTATCAATGCGTTGATTACGGCGTAGTAACCACCAGGGCCGGGCTTGAGGATGCTGAACGCTTGAAGATCCTGTTTGATGGACTGACTGAGGTGATCCATCGCCACCAACCGGAATTCAGCGCAGTTGAAAAATTGTTTTTCCAGAAAAATGTCCGCACAGCCATTTCTGTCGGGCAGGCACGCGGGGTTGCACTGTTGACCCTTGCCCAGGCGGATTTGCCGGTACAGGAATACACCCCCAACGAGATCAAACAAACTGTATGTGGTTATGGTAATGCCAGTAAAATCCAGGTCCAGCGCATGGTGCAGAGTCTTCTGCAGCTCGATGACCTCCCTAAACCGGACGATGCAGCAGATGCCCTGGCAGTTGCCATCTGTCATATCAACCACCAATCATTTAATGATTTCGTCAAGCAATCAAAAACAGCATGACCATTACCAGCTTCACCAACCTAAAAATTAAACATATCCGGAAACTTGAACATAAAAAATACCGCAGAGAGACCGGCTTATTTTTTATCAATGGCTTACGAATAGTTGGTGAGGCTGTGCAAACTGGCGCAGCGATAGAATCACTGGTGGTTGCGCCAGATTTATTGGTGAGTAAGTTTGGTCATACCCTTCTGGAAGATTCTAAAGTTCGTGATGTCGCACTGATTGAAGTCAGTGAAGAAATTTTCGAGAAAATCGCCCATAAGCACGGTTCGGGAGGAATTGGTGCCGTCGTTCATCAAAGATGGCAGAACCTGGACGCAATTCAGGCGACCAGACAGGACCTGTGGGTAGCCCTGGATGCGGTTGCAAACCCGGGCAACCTGGGCACGATCATGCGCACCGCTGAAGCAGTTGGCTGCCGAGGAGTGATCCTGTTGGGTCATTCAACGGACCCCTACACCCCTGTTGCGGTCAAAGCAAGCATGGGAGCTGTGTTTTCCGTGGCACTGATCCAGGCTGAGTGGAAGGCATTCCAAATGTGGCTGTTGAATAACAACCTTACCATGGTTGGCACATCCGACAGTGCGATGATGGATTACCAGGCGCTGGATTACCAGCGTCCCCTGGTCCTGCTGATGGGCAGTGAACGTCACGGCCTCAGCAAAGAAATGAGTGCGTCCTGTGATCACATGGTCCAGATCCCTATGACAGGCCGGAGTGATTCACTCAACCTGGCAGCCGCAACAGCAGTCATGCTGTATGAAATTTTCAACCAAACTCGAAACCGGAAGGATAATTAACCATGATTGCATCTATCACGGGTGAAATCAGCCAGATCTTCGATGGACAAGTTGTTATCAATGTCGGGGGAGTGGGTTTACTGGTCAATATCACAGAAGCAGCCTGCCTGGACAGCCGGCCTGGGATGAGGAAAGCCTTTCACACCTACCTGGTTGTGCGCGAGGACCAATTATCACTCTATGGTTTCGAGACCATAGAAGAGCGGGACCTGTTCGTCCACCTGATCGGCGTCGCGGGCATCGGTCCGAAAACCGCCCTGACGGCCCTTTCCACCCTCTCACCGGAAGCAATTCGACGGGCGATCACCAGAGATCAACCGGAGATCTTCACCCGCGTCCCTGGAATTGGCAGGAAAACCTCCCAGAAGATCATCCTCGATCTGCAGGGAAAGATCCAACCCTTTGAACCGCTAGAAGCCGCCACAATGATGGATGATGTGGACACTGAGGTGATGGAAGCACTGACAGCCTTAGGGTATTCCATTATCGAAGCCCAGGCTGCCCTGCAATCCCTGGGTAAGGACAAAGATTCGGACGCGGAAACACGCCTGCGCAAAGCTTTACAGTATTTCTCGTAAATTTATCCACAAAATATCATGCATAAAAAGGAAGATGTGATCCTATCACACTACTTGCTTTGATGTCAGGTGTAAAAGCATATGCTTTTGAATTGTGGATTTAATAGGTAAAATATACGCGTTATCAACAACAAGCATTGAGAGGTTTATTGGCGCGAACTGTACAGGGTCAGATGTACAAATGGCAGCTCAGCGATACGCCCATCGGCAGTGGGGATGCTGGCGAGGTGTATGCAGCCACGTGTATTGAACAACCTGACCTGCACGGTGTGATGAAAACCCCAGCCCGGATCGCAACCACAGGAACCATCCAGCGCCAGGCTGGACAAATTGCACAGGAACGCCGTGCCCTGGCTCGCCTGGATGGTCTTCCACGCGGCAAGGTGCACCCCCCGCGTCTTCTGGATGAAGCCCAGGCCTACACCCAGGGCACTGCCAATTACTTCATCATCAGCGAGACGGCACCAGGTGAAAATTTTGCATCTATGCTGACCCAATCACGACAAATGGGCAAGCCATTCCCACATCGCGTGATCATTACAGTTCTGGATGCCCTATTTGACCTTTTTGCTCGCGCTCACAGAGCAGGTGTCTTGTGGAATGATGTTAAACTCGATCATATCTACTGGCACAATCCCACAGGGGAGATCGGCGTGATCGACTGGGGAAATGCCCTCTTCCTGGATGATGAAATCAACAAGGGTCAAAGAACCCCACCTCGCTGGCAGGATTATCGCCAGCTGGTAGACTCTCTGGGCGGATTCCTGCAGCATAGCGCACCTGATCTGTACACCGCCCTCGGCTGGGGTGATTTCCAGGGAGGTGAACTTGACTCCCCCCGTGTATCCGTCCTCGCCCGGCGGATCGCCTACCAGCAGCAGGTATTGGCTTTAAAGGAAATGGAATACCAATCATTAATCAGGGTGGTTCTCAACAGCGAGCCAACCCTTGAAAGCCTGCATAAAATCCAGGAATACGCTTCAATCCTTGACCAAATTGGTGCCCCCTGGCCGTGTGATGATATTTTAAAGTTTGGTCAGTCCCTGGTTGAAATAGCCTTATCAAACAATGATACGAATACTGCTGTTAAGGGCACAGCTTCAATTTGGGAGATATTTGAGGAGGAGCTGGACCTTCCCTGGCACCTGGTACGCGAATACCTGAAGCATCCCGATATCCTTTCACATCCTTCTCTTGCTGACTTAGTGAAATTCACTTTGAATGAGAACTGGTCCATGGTGGTATGGACAATAGCCAGCATCGCTCATGAGATTGAGAACCCAAAATGGTGGTCTCAAATGATCCCCGTCATTCATCAAAAAGCCCTGAGCACGGTATCCCCCCGACCTTTTCAAATTACTCGATCCTTTCAAACCTGGTTAATGACTCATAACGGTAAGAAGAAGGGTGCAATAGCCTCCCTGAATGAAAGCCTTATGAATTGGCATACCAGGGGTGAAAACTTTGTTGAAAGCCCATTTGAATATGCTGTATTGGATCTTGCCCTTGAAGAATCCGATTATCCCACGGCAATTCGCGCTAAACTGAACCGGAGCTTTGCGGTTGGAAAGACAGCTATCCGTGAATTGATCAAAGGATGGGTGAACATAGCCTGGGACGAATTACCGAAGGCTTTCCGCCTTGTCCTGAGCTGGGATCCTGACCGTTGGGGTATCCTGACCTTGCAGGAGGGTGTTCAGGAATTCCAGGATTGGTTGAAACATCTCTATATAGGACCAAACTCAGAGGAAGATGCTGCTAAATTCTTCCAAAACAGCATCCAAAGCCGCCCACCCGTTGATCGCCTTTTAGGCCGCCCACCCTGGTTCATGCGTTTAGTGACAATGCTCAACGCCGTCCAGGGCGGCGCCGCCATCAGGGACTATCAGGTTGGTGTTCAAATCTGGTGCCCCTGGCTGCTGAAATTCCCAACGATACAAGCTGCCGCTGTGAAACCACACATGCTTGAAAATAAATCTGATATACGTGTAATCAATGCATTCGTAGATCAGTTGAAAAGCTGGCGTGGTATTGAGGTTGGGTTGCAGGTTGTCAAACAGGAAGCCCCTGCCTACCATCCCCGATGTCTCAGGCTGGCAAATGGTTTTTATCACGCACTTGCATTGAACTATGACCCCTTGATAGAAGAAACGCAATCTGACGATACGTTGCCTGCGGTATTGGAAGAAAGCAGTAAAGCACTTCAGGTGCTGATCAGTTGGCGGAAAAGTATAAACCAAAACGACCTTGAAACCGCCTTAGATGAATTAAATGTGGCGCCATTGATGGGTTGGGAAATATTAAGACAGGCAAACAACCTGACGCAAGATTGGCAGGATTCAATCCTGCCCATACTTAAGGCTATGCTTACTTTTACATCCCCACCAGAATTTAACCAACAAGATCATTTGCCAGTAAATTTGGCAGATGTTCCGAATGGGGTGTATGAAATCAGACAATTATGGGCTCATATTTATGAACTGGGTATTGATTCGCCCTTATTGGAAACCCTGGAACAAGACATCGAAAGGCTCCGTCTTGGGTTTTATCGTTGGCGTCAATCCCTTGAGCACAGTGATGATCGCATCAATCGTTTACTCTATCACTGTCATTTGGATACCATCCGTCAAATCTCAGCCCAGTGGCTTAGATTATCCCAACATTCACATCATGCAAAGCTCAGCTTTGGGTTCCTGAACATAGAAGAAATGTATCCATCCAAAACGCAAATTGAAAACATAAAGGACGTGCTGTATCATCTTGGCAGGATGGAAGCCATCCTCATCAAGTTGGATGATGAACATTGTTTCTCCAGGTGGCAAATGGCTTTCATGAAAATACTCGATGCAAATACACCAGAAGTTCGTCAACAAATGCTATCATCCCTACCGAAAGAACACCCACTTTATCGATGGCTGGTACAATTGACATTCTTTTAAGCATAGAGAACATGTAAAATTAACGATACTATGGAAACAACACGCTTTGGCCCCGACCAAATCATGAGGTTAACGGAACCGCTGGATACATGGCTGTCAGCAGGCTTAAGGGACTTCGCTGTCCCGGAAGCCATTGGCTCCTCTGCAAGAGTATTCAGCCTGGACTATTCCCCCATGGCTGGTGAATACGCTGACAACCCGGCTATCAAGATCATGCGTCCAGATAAGATCCAGTACGCCCTACCGCTATTTCGAAGTGAAGCCCGAATCCTGGATCGAATGAAGGATGTCTCCGGGATCACACCGCCGATGGGATTTGGCTTCATGAAAGTCTATCCAGGCAACTGGCCCCTGGAGCTTGCTCCACTGACCACAACCACACTGGAGAAAGCATCCGCCTCACACATGAGCGGTGAAGCACATTTGTTCACCCCTGATGAAATTGAGACCTTCCTGTCTGAACTGGACTCCCGAGTTGAGGAAAGCTGGCTGGCATTCTTCATACTCCCGCGCAGATGGGAGGATAACCTCTATTTACGTTGTGATGCGGGGTATACGCGGGGTGAGTATCATCGCAGTTTTTCAGTTAACGAAGCTCTCAAAGCCGCTTTGCAGATCTGTGAAATTCTGGGACAAGCCCACAAAAAGAACATCGTTTACCTGGACCACAAGGCGCTGCATTACTATTGGAATCAACCCCGTCAGCAAGTATTTGTCCTTGATTGGAATATTGGCCGAATAATCAATAATGAGAACTCACAAGAGGTCTATGCATTTGATGTACTGCAGTTCAGTGCCCGGGCTTTGCATCACCTCATGACAGGTCGCCAGGCTCCTGGATCTGTCAATGTCGGCCCCAACAAACCAGAAGAGATCCAGAGTGCACCAAGGAAATATGAACCGATCTGGACCTATGACGATCAGAAACGGCTGACGGACGAGGAGATGGTCGTCCTTGGTGATGCGATTCAAGGGCAATACAAGACGGCGAGTGGATTGGCACAGGACCTCCAATCCTTGTATAATCGACGTCAGTCACAAGGTTGATCGCAACCGCCTGAGAAAGGAAACCCGTGCTAAAAGACTTGATCCTGCAGGCAAAAAACATTCTTGACCAGACCAATCCCGAAGATCAGGCGCTGGTTGAGGTCGAAAATGCCCTCAGCGCTTTTCTTGAGGCAGTGGCAACTGAGCGAGTCTCAGAACCCGTTCAACCCGCTGACCTGGAACATGCCAACAGGTTGCTGCGTGAAATCCGCCGTAAACGTTCCCGACACATGGCAGAGTCTCAACGATCCCAACACACAGCAGAGCCATCCAATCAAAAAATAGAAGGCACACCTGTGCCCGATGGCAGTTTGAACATCTCACCTCAGTTTGACGATGATGATACCTATGATCCCCTGCGGAAATTTATGAGCTCCAGCCATGACCCCGAGGCTGAAAACATCATGGATTCCGCCGAAGAAGCATTTTACGGTGGTAATTACCAAAAAGCCATTCCCCTATTTGAGCAGGTTCTGCAAATTGAACCCGGATGGGCTCGCGCCCAGGAGCACCGGGATGAAGCGGAGGAATTCCTTAGAACCGGGAATATCCCCTCAGTAGCACTGCCTCCTGAAGCTGGCAGGACCTACGGCAAGGCACAATCTGCTGCGCGAGTTTTCCGTTACCAAACTGCTATAGAATATCTTGATGAAGCCTTTGCTTACTTGAAGGAGGCTGGGATTAACCGCTGGCGTGAGGGGGAGGAGCTCCGCCAGGACCTGGAGAACCAGATGCAAGCCCATCAAGTCTACCAGGAAGGCCTGTCAAATCTCCGCCAGGGTG
>CAYTXE010000095.1:0-9138 GCA_964441045.1 uncultured Candidatus Brevefilum sp. | reverse complement strand
TCTGATGCAGTTTCAAGCCAACAGCCACGTCAATTGCAGCTCCTAAGCCTGATGCTTCGTAAACATGCGGCCTTGATACAGGCAGCCCGAAGATGTCTGCTGTAATTTGCATGGCACCTGGGCTCTGGCTGCCACCGCCAGCTACTCGCAGCGAGGTGATGGGAATGTGTGAACGTTTTTCCGTCCTTTCAGCGCCCTCGCGCAGGGCAAAAGCCAATCCTTCAATGATAGCGCGATAGAAATGTGCCCTGTTGTGGACATCACCAAAGCCGATCACGGCCCCTTTTGCTTCCGGTCCCGGAATCTTTAATCCCGGTGACCAGTAAGGTTGCAGTATCAATCCTTCAGAACCAGGGGGGACTGCCTGAAGCAATTTATCAAAAAACACCTCTGCTTCTACACCCTGCTTTTCGGCTTCTCTTTTCTCAACCTGGCCAAATTCTTCTTTAAACCAACTTACCATCCAGAAACCTCGATAGATTTGCACTTCTAATGAATATGAACCAGGGACGGCAGATGGATAAGGGGGAATTAGTGGAATGACCTCTGTATATTTTTTGTGGGTTGTGTTGATCGTTGCAGTTGTACCGTAACTCAAGCAGCCGATGTGCGGATCCAAACAACCAGCACCGATGACTTCGGTAGCCTTATCGGCGGCTGTGGCGATCAAAGGTAAGCCTTCAGGGATGCCTGTTGCTTGTGAAGCTTCCCTTGATATATGCCCCAGAAGGGAGGTAGGCTCAACCAGGTCAGGCAGCATTTCAGGTTCAACCATGACTGCATCCCATTTCCAATCTGAGGGTTTTGCCCATGCCAGATTCTTATAGTCGAAGGGCATGTAACCCACCTGGCATCCGACAGAGTCAATCACCTTGCCGATTAATTTATAGGTTAGGAATCCAGATAGGAAGACATATTTGTCTGTTTTCTTCCAGATCTCAGGTTGGTTTATTTTAATCCAG
The DNA here is from genome assembly GCA_964441045.1 of uncultured Candidatus Brevefilum sp. GTDB lineage: Bacteria > Chloroflexota > Anaerolineae > Anaerolineales > Anaerolineaceae > Brevifilum. Next base: position 8,176 of record CAYTXE010000095.1, on the reverse strand, counting down.
TTCGCTTCTGCTTCTGCCTGAAGGTAACGCACTGTATCTTGCATACCAGCCAGTTTAAAGAGGATCCCCCAAAGACCACCAACAGGATCCATGTTTTCTGAACGACGTTGATCAAGCCAAACAATGGCGGGTCGTAGCGGCGTGCCGTTCTCATCCAGGTTGAGCACGGTGGAGCGTTGTGTTGTTAATCCAATGCCTAAAATAGCGTTCTTATTCACTTCTGGCATTTCCCAAAGTCCCTGGCAGGCCTGGCAGACTCCTTTCCAAAACACATCGGGGTCTTGCTCCGCCCAACCTGGTCTTGTTGAATAATATGGTTGAATGGGAATGCGCTTCTTCGCGATCAGGTTACCTCTCAAATCAAATATAAGCGCTCGAATACTTTGGGTGCCGTTATCTATCGCAAGGATCTGCTGCTCGGTCATTATCTCCTCCAGTGTCTATTCAGTTAATGTTACCTGAGTTTCATTAAATGCAAATATTAAGCAATCAACAACTCAGGAGGGCAAGAAATAATTCTCTCGCCAGAGTGTTTCATATCTTATTACTTCAGCCGACCAGGTTTCATCAGACCAACCTAAAGGATCCTGCACAAGTCCGCGTATGCGTTTAATGTCATCTAAACCGCCATTAGGCATCAACAAACCAAAACGCACTCGCCGCAGGAGAAGATCATCAAGGTGAACTACAGCCTCATTCTCTGCCGCCCACACCAATTCAGCCCACAGTTCTGGCATGGGTGTGATGGGATGGAGAAGATCAGGGTCGGCGTTTTCAAAGAAAGCATTTACGTCTTTACCTAACCGGCCAGCCATTAATAACCAAACAGATTTGTTCAAAGTTTGGTAGTCTGGAGGTCTGGGATGAACAAAGCAGGGTGTATGCGGGTGAAACTTGGGGCGCTGCGGTAGTTTTTCACTACAGAAATTAAGCACGTCAGCAGCCATGACACGAAATATAGTCAGCTTTCCACCCGCAACGCTGATCAACCCCTCTTCTTCCCAGATACAATGTGCACGTGATTCGAGTGACGGTGTGGGTGCATTGGTATTGATGACTGGTCGCAATCCAGAAAATGTGGAGAGAATATCCTCCTCACTGATTTTAAATTTGGGGAAAACGTGTTGGGTGGCTTCCAAGATGTAATCCAGCTCTGATTGGGTAATGCGTGTTTCTTCTTCATGCAGGTTGTGGTCCAGGTCAGTCGTACCGATAATCGTTCGGTTTTCCCAGGGGATAGCGAACATCGCTCGGTTATCCCTGGGATGAAGTAAGGTTACAGCTGCTTTGATGGGGAGCTTTTCTTGTGAAAAGATCAGGTGACTCCCCCGCAAGCGGCGCAATTTTGGCAGACCATTAACATTTTCCCTTAGTTTATCTGACCAAGGTCCGGTTGCATTGATGACCACCCTGCTTTGCACTTCCACCTGTGAGGGTTGCAGGGAGCCTGTCTCGTCTTGGAGGATAACACCTTCCACCTGACCAATTTTAGATTTCCGCAGTTTGATCACCCTGGCGTAGTTAATGGCGTTTCCACCAAAACGAACTCCATCCATGACCACACGCAGAACGAGTTGAGAATCATCCACTTGTGCATCATAATATTCCAATCCACCTACGAGCTGTTCATTATTCAATCCGGGCAAAGTTTGCATAACTTGACTTTTATTTCGATTTTTATGCTGCCATTTCAACCCCATCATGTCATAAAGGGTCACTCCGAGTTTCATAATTTGAGTGTCGTGAGAATGGTTTTCATAGGATGGAAAGATGAATGCCAGAGGGGCGATGAGCCCATCGGATTCTCGCAGCAACCGTTCACGTTCATTAACTGATTCTCTAACGACATCAAATTGACGGTTTCGCAGGTAACGGATCCCCCCATGAACGAGTTTCGAAGAACGGCTGGATGTGCCGAAGGCAAAGTCCTTGGCTTCAACAATCAAGACTTTCAAGCCTTTCTTAGCCGCCATGTTGAATATCCCGGCGCCCGTAATCCCGCCACCGATAACGATGATATCCCAGGGTTGATCAATGTCCCTCCAGGTTTGTTCTCGCCAGGGTTTGTTCAACATACAAAATCTCCTAATTCAATCCAAATCAACCAGTTTCCCACGGTTCATGACCTGGTTGGGATCCACATCTTTGATGATATTCTTGATCATGTGTGTTCCTAAAGCACCTTTTTCCGTGGGTAAGAAAGGCTTAAGATCGATCCCTATGCCATGCTGATGGGTGATGGTCCCCCCAAGTTCAGCAATCTTGTGACTGGCAGGTGTTTTTAATTTGTGCCACCAATCTAAGGTTTGATGGGGATCCTGTGCACGCCGATAAAGATATGTGATATATAATGAAGCGCCATTGGTATAGACATGTGAGATGTGGCTGAAGACCAGCACAATTTCGTTCTCTTTCTCCAGACCTTTACGGATCACATCGAGGATTGTTTCACGTGCGTGGTTTAGCTTGTCCCATGGTAGTGCAGTTTCAAGTGTGTCAAGTGCATAGCCCAAATCCCAAAGTGTATTGCGAAGGTAAGGTGTCAGGAAGCGCTTTTTCATCCAAGCTTCCCCGAGGTAGTATTTCACAATCATACCCTGGTGTGATCGCACGATATGGGCTAACTGTCGGTCAGCCAAACGATTTTGAGCCTGGTTTCCCGTGAGTCCATAGATCAACATGCACCGTTCATCTCTTTGTCCAAATAGGTTCAATCCTTTTTTTGCAATGTTGACCAGCTTTTCCTCACCAGAAAGTTGGAAAGTGGTTTCTGTCTCCAGGGGATCGCTGAGGCGGATCATGGATAAGGGAATTTCAGCCTGGGCGATCTTCCGAACAGCTTCTGTGCCGATCTCAAAATTAGGGAAGAATGCAGAATAAAAAAGTTCTTCCTCAGGGAGTTTCCGAATACGAACTGTTGCATTTGTCAGGATGCCTAACCGGGCTTCTGAGCCAAGAATGATGTGTCGAAGGTCAGGACCGGCCGCGCTTTTTGGAACCCTTAGAGGGTCTATGGAACCCGAGGGTGTTTCCATGTGACCTGTCACAAATAAGGGTTCGATGCGGCCATAATGATAAGATTGCTGACCTACTGATCGGGTTACAACCCAACCGCCCAGAGTGGAATACTCCCAGGATTGCGGGAAATGTCCAAAGATATAACCGTGCTTTTCTAGGTAGCTCTCAAGCTGCGGACCACTGACACCTGAGCCAAATGTAGCTTCAAGGTTTTCTTCATTCAGGTTCAGCAGTTGATTCATTCTCGTAAGGTCTACACTGATGGTGTGTTGGCCATCGCCGGGTGGCGTGAGGTGCCCTGCCACGCTCGATCCACCACCGTATGGGATCAGGTTTAATTGATGGGTTTCAGCAAATTGAATTAGCGCCTGGACCTCAGCATCGGATTTGGGATAGGCGACGCCATCAGGAAAGGTGTCCACAAGACCGTCGCACATATCTATCCAGTCGTTAAGAGATTGGCCGCGCGCATGTCTTAATCGATCTTCAGATTCAGTTGAAATGAGGGGATGTGAGGGGAGGTTTGATGCCGCCGGCACTTTTTCGATGAGTTGATTTACAGAAATATTTTGTAGATTTCGAGGTTTTCCAACTACATTCTCGAGATACTGCCTGGCAGGTTCAGGAACAGGGTATTCAGTAGCTAAATTTCCCCAACCAAGTATGCGTTTCATAGGCTCCTCCAATTGGTTTGTTTTTAAGTTAATTTTGTATGCCGCCAAAAAACCAAACTGTCTCTCATAATGGTTTCAGTAAGCTTTTTTGCTTTGGAACAGTCATTGTTATGGGCAGCATTCGCAAGATCGTTATAGTAATTAGCCGATTTCTGACGTGCAGCTGGGATTGAAAAATAATAGGGCGCCAAATTGAGATACATGTCTTTAAATCCATTCAGGATCATCACAAACAAAGGGTTTTGACCCAGGATGGTCAATTGATGTTGCAAATCCCAATCGAATTTTGTATAAGACAGTGGTGATTCATCGAGTGCATGGCGACCTGCAAGTAATTGCTCCACTTCCTCAGGTGATCTCGAGACCGCTAAGGAGGTATAAGTAGGAGCCATGGCAAGACGGGCATTGAGTAAATTAAGGACGAAATTGTCTGGAAGATGCTGGAGATGTTCTGAAAGTGTATTGAGAACACCTAATTTTCCTTCCTTCCAGTAATCTCTGACCCGGGTTGGTTTCCCCTGTTGAATCTCCAGCCATCCATCTCTGGCTAATCGCTGAAGCACTTCCCGCAATGTTGGGCGAGTAACGCCCAGTGTTTGAGAGAGCTCTCTTTCAGCTGGGAGGTGTGTATTGATTGGAAATGACCCGTTGAGAATGGATTCAATCAGTCGATTTTCAGCGATCTCAGCTGGTTTTTGAATGGGTTTCCAGGTTGTTTTGTTCTTGTGAGTCGTCTGGTAAGTGGTCATACCAGTATGATAATATAAGATAAAAAACTTAGCAAGGGGAAAAATTTTTCCGGGTAGTAGTTTGCTGGGGGAATGGTAGCGCAGTTATCGTGTATTGGTTATCAGGTTCAAGGTACTAGTGACCCGTCCTGAAATAAGTTTATATTGAATAAGAAAGAAAGTGAATGCAGGATTGAAACAATTACATGGGTACAGTGAAGCTTGTAAACGTGAAAATGTGTATGAATGTGTGACAGGTATTCTTATATTTTTCGCAAAGGGAATAAACCACAGAGATGATTCTGAAACAATAATTATTTGGATTAATCACAAGCAGACTCCAGTATTACTCGACAAGCTCAGTATCAACAAGGAGGTCAAGAGGAAGAAATAATAATGTGAATGGTTGTTTTTGTTACCTGATTACCAAATACCTGATTTACTAATTTTCTCAGAGAAGCAGTTTTGCAGATTTTAAGCTATTGTTGACTCATCAATGTATCGTTTACAGGTATCTCTCATAAAGCCGGTGTTTTTTGTGAAAATGGATATCGATATTGGAAGCTTCTAGAAGACTGTTGATATTTTCCTCGCGAAATTGTAATAACTCAACATATTGATATTGATCAGAATCCATTACACTCTTGTAGAGTTCGTTAATCAGAATTGCTGTAACGCCCAGACGCTGATATTCTTCAATGACCCCTACTCCGTTCAGGTTGATCCACTTTGAACGTTTACTTTCCAGTAAGACCTGCAGCCAACCAAATGGCAACAAACGTCCTTTTGAGCGCTGTAGGGCAGCACCAATATCAGGATACGCAAGAAGCCATCCAATAGGTTTATCATCTTTATAGATCAGTTTGATCAATTTAGGGTCAGCAATCCACAACAACTGTGAAACCATCTGATTCATGTCTTTGTCAGTAATGGGCGGGTTGCCAGCAGGTTCAGCTAACGACTCATTGTAAAGTCTATGGAGATCATCTGCTGTTGCGCGCAGCTCAGCTTTTGTCCTAAGTTCTGGTGCCCTGATCCCCCTTCGTTTCATAATAATTTCGGCTGCTTTAAGGATTTTTTCCGGCCATTTACTACTTCTGTCGGTCCATCCAGTGAGGATGTCTTTAACTTTGGTGAATCCTTGTGCTTCTATCAAATCTTGATAATAAGCCGGGTTATAGGCTTGACTGAAAGCTGGTTGATGGTCAAAACCTTCAACCAGTAATCCAAATCCATCCAAAACCGAAAAACCTTTAGGTCCTAAAATATGATTCAACCCTTGATTTTTCACCCACTCAAATGCTTTTGAGAATAAACCTTCCGCGACCAGGGGGTCATCAACGCTCTCAAAATAGTAAAAAAAGGCGGTCTTCGATTTGTGGAAATCGTTATATCGATAACTGTTGGCAGTGGCTAATCGCCCGAGGACCCTTCCATTGTCATCCTTTGCGAGAAAGAATGCTGCATCCCCATAATTGTAAAATGCATAATTGGGTTTGAAGATTTTGCGCATATCCATGCGGAAGGGTGGGACCCAATGGGGAGTGTTTTTATAGAGCTTGAATGGGAAATCGATGAATAAATTTCTATTGTGTCTATCGGCAGGTTCAAATTGAAGTGTTTTCATAGAAAGATTACTCGAAAAATGAATATTAATTTTAGACTAATGACTCGAGATACTGGTTGAATGATTATTATGGCACATTCCAGTATTGTAATTTATCAACAAGCACTGTGAATCCTGGTGTGTTAGTATGGGCAATCAGGAATCCTATGAAGCCCGCACTGCTCAATGTTGAATCAGATGCAGATCCGACTTGTTTTCCATCGATATAGAATGTGAAAGAGGAGCCACTCATCCATATCCCCACCCGATGCGGTACGTTTGTCCCTGAATTTAGCGGTTCTGCAGGCTTGTAATCACTAATTTTAATGATATTCACATCAGGTTCCATGCGGAAGAAACCCCACTGACCATCACAGGTGATTCCCATGAAGTAGAAATCTTGACCGTCAGAACTTGACCGAACTGCTAGTCCCATGCGGTCGAATCCCGAGCAATTAGGCATATGTATTGTTGCTTCAATGTAGGCATTCTTCAATTTTGGACTGGAAACATACCAACTGTGCCAGTTAGCACTTGCATTCGCGGTTAAATTCAGTGCACCATTGTTAACTTTGAAGGTCGCTTGATAGGAATCGAAGTCCCATGAGCTGCTGCTACCGTTAAAATCTTCTGTCCAGGCTGGCGCTCCCAATTGCTGCGCAGGATCATCTGGGTTTTGAGTTTCTGTAGGCGTTACAGTGACTGTAACAGTCGCTGTCGGTGTGTTCTCTGGCGGGGTGTCTGTTTGTGTGTTTGTTGGTGTGACAGTGTCGTGTGGTGCTGGTTGCGTATCGGTAGGCGCTTCTGTAAGCAGTTTTGCTACCTGTGTGGCAACGATATCTACCGTTGGTTCAATGTTTCCCGGTATATTGCAGCTCATCAGGGAAAACATCGGGATGAGAATGCATAAAACCAGACATAGTTTTTTCATGGGAAGCTCCTTGGTGGTCGACGTATTGGCCTGTTGATATTATATGGTTATTAAGTTTTAAGCGCAACTTGATTCGTTTTCACTCGTTAATGATATATGGAAAGCCCTATCTGTTGTTTACAAAAGTAAAAGTAAACTCAAGTATAATATTCTCTGTTAAATATCTTTGTTTAAGGAAGGCATAATGGATATTTTTAATAAATGTTATCAGTACACTACAGCCAAGGATGCTAAGGAAACCGGGATCTATCCTTATTTCATTCCGTTGGATGAAAATGAAGGTACTGAGGTGATTTACGATGGTCGCCATATTATCATGTGTGGTTCAAATAATTATCTCGGACTCACCATGCATCCAAAGGTTCGCCAGGCAGCCATAGACGCCACCATGCGCTACGGCACCAGTTGTACAGGTTCCCGATTTCTCAATGGGAATATGTCTCTTCATGAGAAGCTGGAAGAGGCTTTAGCAGCATGGGTTGGTAAAGATGCTGCCCTGGTGTTTTCTACGGGAATGCAGGTAAATTTAGGAACGATCAGTGCCATTGTAGGCCGTGGGGATATTGTGATCCTGGATAAAGAGGACCATGCCAGCATTGTAGATGGCGCTTTTCTCAGCGGTGGAAAAATCGTGCGCTATCGTCATAATGACATTGACCATCTCAAGCGCGTACTGAGCAGTCTTCCAGAGGACAAGCCAAAAATGCTCGTTGTGGATGGATTATTCAGCATGGAGGGTGATATCGCACCGCTGCCTGATTTAGTACCCTTGTGCAAGGAATATGGTGTTCGCTTGATGGTGGATGACGCACATGCGATTGGGGTCCTGGGAGGGGGAAGGGGAACAGCAGCTCACTTTGGCATGACGAAAGATGTGGATTTGATCATGGCAACATTCAGTAAGTCGTTTGCCTCATTGGGTGGTTTTATCGCGGGCGATACGGATGTGGTGGACTATATTAAACACCATGCTCGCAGCTTGATTTTCAGCGCCAGTATTCCTCCTGCAAATGCTGCCACTGCTCTGGCTTCACTGGAAGTGATGCGTGAGGAACCAGAGCGGATCGCACGTGTCAACGAAATTGGCGCAATAATGCGTAAAGAATACCAAAGATTGGGTTTTGATACAGGCGACTCAGTTACCCCAGTCATTCCAATTATCATTGGTGATGATAATCTGACATTTATAACCTGGAAATTATTATTTGAAAACGGTGTT
>CAYTXE010000094.1:0-9211 GCA_964441045.1 uncultured Candidatus Brevefilum sp. | reverse complement strand
GATTTGTTATTTTTGAATATTCATGGTTTAATTAGAATTGTAAATTTATCATATAATTGAACCCAACCGCAAACGGCAATTCTTATCAACGAAGAAGAACCTTTGCCATCAGTCTAACGCCTATTCATATGGGAGCAGTTTCTATGATCAATGGCATTTCAGATGAAGCAATTCACACGATTGTACAGCGGGTCGTTCACCAATCCTTGGGGGATTCAACCAATCCTGCCAAACCAAATCAATCAAAAATTTTTAATTCTGAAAAGACTGATACCCCAGAAGCACAGCAGGATAATACTCCAAAACAAAACGTGGTCGCGATTGGCGCGGATCATGGTGGATTAGAATTAAAAGAAATCCTCAAGAAATTTTTAGTTGAGAATGACTTTCAAGTGATCGATTGCGGCACCCACACAAAAGATTCCGTCGATTATCCTGATATTGCGCTGGCTGTCGCAGAGCTTGTTGCATCGGGCAAAGCCTGGCGGGGGGTGATCATTGACGGAGCAGGGATTGGTTCTTGCATGGCAGCCAATAAAGTCCCTGGGGTTCGGGCTGCCCTGTGTTATGATTATGCCACTGCGGTAAACAGCCGCGAGCACAATGACGCGAATGTTCTGACCTTGGGTGCCGGTTTGATTGGCATTAACCTTGCAAAACAAATCATAACGACCTGGTTGGCAACAGCCTTTGGCGGGGGGAGGCATGCCAGGCGGGTGAATAAAATCACTGCAATAGGGAATCGCTTCCTGAAAGATGGAAAAATATCATGACCCTTGATAATAAAACTGTTGAAGAACTTGTCGAAATCATCACTCGTGAGGTTTTATTGGCAATCGCTGAGCAGGAGGAGAAGCAAAAAGCACCCGAAGGCGCGGTTTGCGTTATGGAAATCGCAGACGGCGTTAAAGTCCAGACCTGCTTCGACAATGCTGGGCACGTCGTCAGCGCCGGCGCAGAGCGTCTGACATCTACCGTTGGTATCATCCCCGAGGATAAGTCACTGGCAGGTATGATTGACCATACCCTTCTCAAACCAGATGCAACAGCTGATAAAATCGCACAGCTTTGCTTTGAAGCCAAGAAATATCATTTTGCTTCTGTATGTGTCAACCCAACTAACGTAAAGCTATGTGCTGACCTGCTGCGAGGTTCAGACGTTAAAGTCTGCACAGTGATCGGCTTCCCATTAGGCGCAACCACCACGGAAGTCAAGGTGGCTGAAACCAAAAATGCCCTCGATAATGGCGCGACTGAAATTGATATGGTGATGAACATCGGTGCCCTCAAAGCTGGCGACACAGAACTGGTAGCGCACGATATTCATGAAGTTGTACAAGCAACCCATGCAGCCAATGCAATTTTGAAAGTTATCATCGAAACAGCGTTGCTCACAGATGAAGAAAAGACCGTAGCATGCCTGCTGGCAAAAGAAGCCGGTGCCGATTATGTCAAAACATCAACGGGATTTTCCAGCGGCGGCGCAACGGTGCATGATGTTGCCCTGATGCGTAAAGCCGTTGGCCCAAATCTAGGCGTGAAAGCTGCAGGCGGCATCCATTCTCATGAGGAAGCAGAGCAGATGATCGCGGCAGGTGCCACTCGTATTGGTGCTAGTGCTGGCATTAAAATCATTCAGGCAGATAAATCAGAAAGCCAAGAAAATACTGCATCGTCCACAGCAGGGAAATCCTATTGATCGGAGAATTACCATGTTGATTGCCAAAGTGATCGGTACTACAGTTTCTACAATTAAAGACGAGAAAATCGTTGGTCGGAAATTGCTTATCCTCCGTCAAACAGATGAAAAGGGTAACCCAATCGGTAAGCCATATGTGGCTGTCGATACCGTAAATGCAGGTGTGGGTGATCTGGTTTTAACAGCTCACGGGTCCAGCGCGCGGCAAACCAACATAACTGACAAACGCCCAATAGATGCGGTCATCATGGCCATGATTGACTCATTAGAAGTCGATGGAGAAATAACCTTCGAGAAAGGTTAATGCCTATGCCGTCATTTGATAAGGATTTGTTATCCATTCAGGAAGCCAGGGACCTCGCTACCCACGCCTTTAATGCCTGGAAAATTTGGTCAAAAGCCTCACAAGAACAGGTTGACTGTGTCTGTGAAGCCATGGCCACCGCAGCGCTATCAGCTGCAGAACGCCTGGGGATCATGGCTCACGAGGAAACCGGGTACGGTGTCCCTGAACACAAACGCCTTAAGAACGAGTTTGCCTCACGCAATGTATGGGAGAGCATCAAAGACCTAAAAACAGTAGGAGTGATTGGGCATGATGTTGAGCGCAAACTCTATGAAATCGCCTGGCCCATGGGCGTGATCGCCGGGTTAACACCAAGTACGAATCCCACATCAACAGTTATTTACAAGATTTTGATCGCTATCAAAGCTCGAAATGCGATTGTGATCTCTCCACACCCAGCAGCTGCCAAATGCTGTTGGGAAACCACTCGTATCATGGCAAAAGCGGCTGAAGAGAATGGCGCGCCACAAGGATTGATCGCTTGTATGCAGCATATCAGTCTGGATGGCACACAAGAACTCATGCATCACAAATATGTCGCCCTGATTTTGGCAACTGGCGGTACCCCCATGGTGCGTGCTGCCCATTCTACTGGAAAACCTGCAATTGGCGTCGGTCCTGGAAATGTTCCAGCTTATGTGGACCGTTCAGCTGACATAGAGAAGGCAGCACGTTATATCGTCGCCAGCAAAGCCTTTGATTGTTCCACCGTTTGCGCCACGGAACAATCGGTAGTAGCAGATCGTCCAATTGCTGGTCAGTTGAAAGCTTTGATGGAAAAGGAAGGTGCCTACTTCACCGCATCACAAGAGACAGAGTTCCTGCGGCGCTTGCTGTTCCACCCCGATGGGAGCATGAACACCAGCGTTGTTGGTAAACCAGCCGTTTATGTTGCGGCTATGGCGGGTATCAACATCCCCCAGAAGACCCGTGTTTTGGTAACACCTCTGAACAAAACCGGAAAAGAAGAACCGCTTTCACGCGAGAAGCTTACGACTGTACTCGCCTGGTATGTAGAGGAAGGCTGGGAAGCTGGATGTGAACGCTGTATTCAATTGATCCAATTTGGCGGCAGAGGTCACAGCCTGATGATTCACGCCACTGATGAAGATGTCATTATGGCTTTTGGGCTTGAAAAGCCTGTTTTCCGAATCGCCGTTAACACAATGGGAACACTTGGTGCTATCGGGTTGACCACAGGCGTGGACCCCTCCCTCACACTGGGTGCGGGGGGCGTTGGAAGCTCTATTACAGGAGATAATGTCACAGCCCGGCACCTGATGAATACAAAAAGACTTGCTTATGAATTATCCCCACCGCCTGCTGCAGCGATGGTTCCAGGCCAACCTAAGCCTGGTCCTTCTCCACAGGAGATTGAAGCAGCAGTTCGTAATGCGGTGAATGATCTATTAAATCTTAAGTAACACTGTGATCACTAGAAAGGACTAGAAAATGGCTCAAGAAACAAAATTAATTGCACTCGGAATGATTGAAACCAAAGGATTGGTGGGCGCGATTGAAGCAGCAGATGCGATGGTCAAATCTGCCAATGTGGTTTTAATCGGTTCAGAATATGTCGGCGGCGGTTATGTCACCGTCATGTGCCGCGGCGATGTGGGTGCTGTCAAAGCTGCCACCGATTCAGGGGCTGCCGCTGCGAAGCGTGTTGGCGAATTAGTCTCTGTCCATGTCATCCCGAGACCACATGAAGATGTCGAAATGATCCTGCCCCACAGCGAAAAGGGCGCCATTGCGAAAGTAACAAAGTAGTATCAGGTCTAACTTGTGACGGAATCGGCCTGGAAAGACCGAAAAGCTGACCCGGCGCGGGTGTTATCCCGTGCAGCCGAAGTCATTTCACCAGACCTGAACATTCTTTCACCTTCCGCAGGACAAGCCTTAAAGGGATTCCTGCGGGTAGGTGTGGACCTGGGCACCGCCTATACAGTCCTGGTCGTTTTAAATGAACGAGGTGATCCGCTGATCGGCGAATATCGTTTTTCCCAGGTGGTTCGGGATGGCCTGGTTGTAGACTTCATCGGCGCAGTGGACCTGCTTCGATCAATGAAAAAACGGGTTGAAAAGCATCTTGGCAGACAGCTTACCCAAGCAGCCAGCGGCTTTCCTCCCAATGTACCCGTGATGGAGCGGCAGGCAACCGCCCACGTAGTTGAAGCAGCAGGGATGACATGTGAATCCTTGATCGATGAACCGACAGCAGCCAACAATATCCTTCACATCCAGGATGGCGTGATCGTTGATATTGGCGGTGGGACCACAGGCCTTGCAATTCTTGAAAATGGCGAAGTGATATATACCGCAGATGAAGCGACAGGTGGCGTTCATCTCTCATTAGTGATCGCTGGCGCGAATGATATCAGCTTTGAAAATGCTGAAGCTCTTAAAAAGGATGCCTCTCAGCAATCCCGCTTATTCCCAATCGTCCGTCCGGTGATGGAAAAGATGGGTACCATCGTGGCAAAACACATCCGGGGCAGCCGCGCAAAATCGATAACACTTGTAGGTGGTACCACCCTCTTCCCGGGAATAGCGTCGGTGATCGAAGATGTCACCGGGCTGCCCACAAAAGTCTCACAGCATCCTCTATTTGTTACACCATTAGGGATCGCGATGCATGATCAAAAGGAACCTTTAGAATAAGGAGCAAACATGGCAGAAGATTTCTCACTGCGTTGTTATTGTTTTATTGACCGTATGCAGGCACAATATTCCGCATTCATCGGCACGGTCACCCAGGGGGACCTGCCCGTGGAAGGAATGGCCTCACTTTATGTTGAGATGGCACCTGGCAATGAGGTCTTCCGTGTGGTCGATATCGCAGTCAAAGCCACCGAAGCCAAACCCGGCGCTCAGATCGTCGAACGCGAGTTTGGGATGTTCGAAGTTCATTCCCTCAACCAGGCTGCGGTCAAAGAAGCTGGTCGTGTGGTGCTGGAACGCCTTGGGCTTAAAAAAGAAGACCGAATAAAACCGAAAGTGGTTTCCACCCAGGTTATCACCCGAGTTGATTCCTACCAGGCACAGCTTTTGAACCGCTTCCGAAAAGGCAGCATCCTGGTACCAGGTGAGACCCTTCTGGTTCTGGAATGTGCCCCAGCAGCGTACATCAATTACGCCTGCAATGAAGCTGAAAAGAAGGCCAGCATCAAGATCATCCATGTTTCATCCGTTGGTCGTTTTGGCAGGATGTGGCTTTCCGGCAGTGAAGCTGAAATCGTCACAGCTAGGAATGCTGCCGTCAGCGCGCTGGAAGATCTGGAAGGTGCCGCAAGCTAAACCAGGTGCTTGTAGTTGATAGGAGAAAGATATGCCCAAGAAATTTTACACAGAACGAGATATCGAGGATATGGCTGCCAGAGGACAATACGCCCTCACTGTGAGTGATGATGTTGTCCTGACTGAGTTAGCCTTTGAGAAGGCAGAGCGGTTGGGTGTCAAACTTGAACAACCCCATCCCCTCCCGCCTGTGGCTCCCATCCGGCCTTATTTGTCGGAGGATGTAAAACCGACATCTAAGGAGCAAACAGCTGCCAGCCAGGTTATTTCAGAGGATAGTGATCTGCGTCAGCGCATTCGTGCAGCAGTCAAAGCAAAATTAGGTGACCAAATCGACGACAACCTGCTTGAAACCATCATCTCACGTGTGCTGAGCAACATCGGGATTAGCTGAGCGATGCTCTTTGGAAGAGTTCACGGCACCGCGGTGTGCACGATCAAGTACCCGGGCACTGAAGGGATCAAACTTCTGGTCGTCCAACCCCTCAACAAAAATCTTGAGCCTGTGGGTGCCCTGCAAGTCGCTGCAGATGTGGTCCAGGCTGGTATCGGGGAACTGTGTGTGATGGTGCGTTCTCGTGAGGCTGCCCTGGCTATGCCCGAGATCACCTTCGTTCCTGTGGACCTGGCCCTGGTGGGAATCGTGGATGAGTTTATCGTTCGTCCACATGGTGATTTCGATTACACGCTCAAGTCGGGCGTGAATAAGTTTACATGAAGGCAAAGCTATGATCCTTGGAAAAGCTGTTGGCACTGTGGTAACCACCATCAGCCATCCGCATTATGATAAGCGGCGCTTACTGGTTGTGCAGCCTCTGGTTGGAGAAGGCGACGAGGATGACCGGGCTTTCATCGCTGTAGACCACACTCATGCAGGGATTGGCGATACCGTCCTGGTCAACCGTGAAGGGAACGGTGCCCGTGATGTGTTAAATCTTGAAGGCGGCTGCATTATCTCGGTGATCGTGGGCATTGTGGACAGTGTGGAAATCAGTGAGTAGGTAAGAAATAATCAGGTATTGGGATATTTTGATGGGGGAAATGTGAAAGTCGGACGTAAAACTATTTCAGAAATTCATGACTGAATAATTATTGGTCAATCTAATATATAAATCAATCTATACATAAAAAACACACTGCTCAAATGAATATCAGCAGTGTGTTTCTCTCTACAGTTTAACCAACATCAAATAAAGATGACCCCATTGGAGTCATCCGAAGCCGCCAGCATTGTTGCCACCCCAACAACCTCGATCCCATCGATCAGCTCTTCTCGCTTGATGCCCAGCAAATCCATCGACATCTGGCAAGCCTGGATGCGCACACCGTTGTCCATTGCTGTCTTAATCATTTGAGGAAGTGAATCAACGTTCTTCTTTTTCATGATTCCTTTGATCATCGCCGTGCCCATCCCAGCCATGTGCATCTGCGAAAGCTTGGCGCGCTGTGTGCCGCGCGGCAACATCCAGCCAAACATCCTTTCAATCAGGTTCTTTTTGACCTTGACATGTTCATTTTTTCGCAGCAAGTTCAGCCCCCAGAAAGTGAAGAACATCGCGGCTTCATTCCCCGAGGCGATCACGCCGTTGGCGATGATGAAGCCTGCTAAGGCTTTATCCAGATCGCCGGAGAAGATCACCAAGGTCTTGTTTTTACCCATCACAACGCCGCCAGCTGCTTCCTTGGGCGCACCCTTCTGGATTTTGGCCACGATGATGCCATCCTCGGTATCCAACGAAAGCAGACGGTTGCCAGTGGACTGCGCCCAGGCTTCCACATCGCTCGTAAAACCGTAATCGGTGGCCTGCACCGTGACGATATCACCTACGTTGACCTCCTTGATCTTGTTATACAGCTTCAAGATCGGGCCAGGGCACTGCAACCCGCAAGCATCCACGGTCACTTCAGCGATTGCACCGCTGGGTGTAGGTAGAATCTCTTTAATTTCCTCCCGGCTCGAGATCGTTACATGTTCAAAGACATCAAAATTGGACTGGCGTCCGACCGCGTGCGAATAAGTTTTGTAACCGCCGGTCAGGTTATAGGCGTCATATCCCAATTGATTGAGCACCCGAGATGCAAAATAGGAGCGCTGACCCGTCTGGCAGTAGAGCAGCACCGGTCGATTCTTAGGGATCTCGTTAAGATGCTGTCGGATCCCCTGAAGGGGAATATTGATCGCCCCGTCGATCATCCCCAATCCCAATTCCTCAGGCAGGCGCACATCCACCACCGTCATTGCGTTTCGGTCGAGCTGGTTGACCTCATCCCAATGCATCACTTTCGCATCACCCCGCAGGACATTGCCAGCGGTGAATCCGACGATATTAACCGGATCGCGGGAAGAACCAAAAGGCGGTGCATAGGACAATTCCAATTCCTCCAGGTCAAAGACACTCATCCCAGCCTGCATGGCTGTAGCGATCACATCAATGCGCTTCTCAACCCCTTCTATGCCCACCGCTTGCGCGCCGAAAATCTTCCCTTCAGGGCTGAAAAGTAGCTTAAGTGCCATCGGTGACGCACCCGGGTAATACCCTGCATGATTGGAAACATGCACGATCACGTTCATAAATTCCATCTCAGCCTGTTCCAACTGGTGCGTGTTTAAACCAACCGCAGATACTGTCAGATCAAAGACCTTCACCACCGAAGTACCCACCACACCTTTAAAACTCACATCTCGCCCTGTGATATGATCTGCCACCATGCGTCCCTGCCGGCTGGCTGGACCTGCTAATGCCATGTTTGTTGGTTCGTCTGTGATCCGGTTGATCACTTCGACAACATCCCCAACTGCGTAGATGTCTGGATCAGAGGTCTGCATATGACTGTTGACCCTGATTGTCCCTCTCACGCCCAATTCCAGATCGGCTTCTTTTGCCAGCCTGTTTTCTGGTCGGACCCCTATAGAGAGGATCACCATTTGCGCATCTACGGTACGACCGCTGTTTAAACCAACCTTCAACCATCCATCTTCACCCGTGCTAATCGATTTAAGCCCATCCCCCAAAGCCAGACGGACTTTCTTGAAGATCAGGTGTTGATGTACCAGCGCAGCCATCTCAGGGTCTATGGGTGCCATCACCTGGTTGAGCAGTTCAATCAGGGTTACCTGCACCCCTCGATGCTGCAGGTTCTCTGCAATCTCAAGTCCAATGAACCCCCCACCTACCACAACCGCTCGAGCCGGTTTTTCTTCATCCACAAATGCCTTGATCCGGTCCATGTCCGGCAGGTTGCGCAGTGTGAAAACGCCTGGCAAATTCACACCAGGCAGCGGGGGGACAATCGGTGCAGCACCGGGGGAAAGCACAAGCTTATCGTAACTCTCCTCATAGGTGCGGTTGGTTTCTAAATCCCTTACCATTACGAACTTCTCAGCACGATTGATTTTCACTGCCTCATTTTTTACGCGAGAGTCGATGTTCAACATCTCCTTCAATTTTTCGGGTGTGACAACCAGCAAACGCTCCCGATCTTTAATCACCTCCCCAATGTGATAAGGCAAACCGCAGTTAGCAAAAGAGATATTTGGCCCTCGCTCCAGCATAACGATCTCAGCACCCTCATCCATCCGTCGTAAACGAGCTGCCGTGCTGGCACCACCTGCTACACCTCCTACAATCACAACTTTCATCTTATTCGCTCCTTTTCATAGGCAACAACACCTTTGTTATTTACAATTTAGTGTAATTTTACCTCATATGTCCATATTTTTTACGATTTTATCCTTTGTAATAAACCGTACCACTATCCGATCAATGCAACCAGCAATAAGAAGACGTTACTGTCAAGATTTTCCATATTAATAAACAAATCAGAGAACTCCGATTGGGTGGATTTTATCCTTGAGCCATAAAGCCCAA
>CAYTXE010000093.1:0-9334 GCA_964441045.1 uncultured Candidatus Brevefilum sp. | reverse complement strand
CGAAAATCACCTTCATCAAAACGTGTGTCCTTTGTAAATTTGCCGGTCAGGATGCCCATTGCCAGGGGCCCCCGCACAAGAACCCCCAGGTTCTTTTCCATCGTGTAGGGGAATATCTCCCCTTCAGGTGAACGGTTGAGGATTGAATAATCGATCTGCAAAGTGGTTGTTTTTTCATCTGAATTGAAAGCTTGAAGGTATTCAAAATCACTCGTGCTGACGCCGTATGCCCGAACTTTTCCTTGTGCCTGCAGTTTTTGGAAGCCTTCTACAAAGACCTCCATATTCGACTCACGGTAGTCTATATGGCATTGGATCAGGTCAACATAGTCGGTCTGCAGCCGTTTCAGGTTGCCTTCCACTCCTTTAATGAGCTTGCCTACAGTATTGTATTGACTGACCTGCTCTTGCTCATGGAAACCCAACCAACCAATCTTAGTTGCAACGATGAACTTTTCTCGTCTGCCTTTCATCGCCTGACCAAGGAGTTCCTCACTATGTCCAGCACCGTAAACATCGGCGGTATCAAAGAAATTAATCCCCATATCCAATGCCGCTGAGATTGTATCTAAAGATTCCTGATCTTGAACTGGCCCCCACTCATCTCCACCGATTGCCCATAGTCCAATACCTATCTTGGTTACTTCAATCCCGGATTTACCCAATACTCGTTTCTGTATCTCTGCCATCATTCCTCCATATAAAGATATTATCGCAGTTTAATTTCACTTCATCACCAATTAGAACGTCATCACCAATCCTGTATACAAACGCTTCAAGCGCTCCCCCAGCACCTCCGCGAGCACATCCATCGCATTATCACCGGTGCAGTGACCTGTGTAGATAGCAGGAATTTCGGCAGCAAGAAGCGCTTCACCAACCATCCTTATATCATCAACCGACTCATGGTGAAGATGAAAGCCGCCCACCACCGCCAAAATTGGCTTGCCCGGCAGGGCTTCTTGTGTGGCAGCGATCATGTTCAATACGCCGTTATGGGCACAGCCAGTCAGAACCACCAACCCTTTTTTCCCTTCAAGGACCGTCACCAACTCATGTTCAAATGTGTCAACCTGTTTTTTCCCTCCCTGTTGAATTTTCAACCGTTGGTCACCACTTGGTTTTGGAAAGTCGTTCGGGATTTTTGTAAGCAGGTGAAACCCTGGTAATACCTCGATTTTCTCAGAGATGTATACAATACGATCAGCATTTTCATGCAAGAGTCCCCGGTCCAACCCAATATACCTGGCAGGCTGTTCTGGACTCTCTGCAATATAATCCGCATCATCAGGCGAGAAGCGCAGGTAAACCTTTGCCTGCTTGTTCTCCGCGAAAAATCGATCTAACCCACCTCCATGGTCATAATGGTGGTGCGAGATTGCCAATGCTTCCACTCGCGTCAAATCTATGCCTAATGCTTCTGCATTCTCAGCAAATTTCCCTGACTGGCCCACATCCGACATCACCACATAGCCCCGGTTCTCAATATAGAATGATAGGCCGTGTTCCGCCTGGAGAGCTGAGTGGTTCTCATTGATATGATTTTCAAGCAAGGTTGTGATCCGCATATTCCCTCCCAAAACTAAGTTTAACATTTGAATCCGAATTATAACCTACCCAACACTTGGAGAAACAGAACTTGATTGAAAAATTTCTCTAGGGATACACTGCAATCATCAATGTGAATATCCAAGGGTTTTACTCAATCGAATATAAACAAAACCTGGCACCACAAATTATTACCCATACTCCCTTTTGCATGGGGATATGGGGGGATTGCAAACCCAAATATAATCTATTACACCAACTCCTGGTCAACTCCTTAATTTTGCACCCAATTCCTGATCCAACAGGTACACAATCTTTTTCCGCAGCTTCTGCACTTCCTTATCCGTCAATGTGCGGTCTGGTGCAAGATAAGTCAGGTTGAAAGCCAAGCTCTTCTTACCCTCACTTAATTGTGTCCCACGATAAATATCAAAGATCTGAACCATCGCAAGGTACTGTCCACCGCCCTTGCGAATCACATCTTCCACTTCTGCAGCTGTCACATCTTCATCAACCACCACAGCCAGGTCTTCCAGCACGGGCGGGTAAGTGGGCACAGCTTCTACATCGAACAAAATCTGGCTTGCAGCTAACAAGGGTGCCAGCTCGATCTCCGCTACGAACACAGGGGGGTCTCCCATTTCGTAATTCGCCTTGACCAGCGGGTGCAGTTCACCCATCACGCCCACTTTTGACGCACCAATCAGGATATCTGCTGCCTTACCGGGATGAAAGCTGGGGTTCTGCCCCCTCTGGAATTTAGCATCATTAATATGCATCCCATTAATCATCCCCTCAATGATTCCCTTCAGGTCATAAAAATCCATCTCATCAGAAGTATCATTGTTCCACGAGAGTTTCTCACGTAAGCCAGTCAGACCAATCGAGAGCATCAATCTCTCTTCTGGCAGCTGCTGGCTTTCTATAGGAAGAAAAACAGGCCCAATCTCAAAAAATGCTAATCGACTGTCAAGATTGCTGTTATATTCAAGGATTTCCAATAATGTCGCCAGGATGCTGCGGCGCATCACACGTCGATCTTCTGAAATCGGATTCTGCAACGCCAGGTATTCGACATCAGGGGCATCATAGTCTGGTGGAAAGCGTCGGGCTTCACGTTCAGGGGATGTCATGCGGTATGCAACCAGCTCCTGTAAACCCAGGTTGACCAGTAAATCACGTAAGATGTCCTCCATTGTCATTTCCTGGTTCACATGCTGGGGTGGTAGAGGTTTATCTAAAGCCTGGCTGGGGATCTTATCAAATCCATAAATTCGTCCGATCTCTTCCAACAGATCAGCGCGACCGATGATACCCTCGTGAATATCCAAACGATGCGGTGGTGTTTTTGCAGTGATCCGATCTCCATCCACTTCACACTCAAATTTCAATCGCCTTAAAATATCCGCAATTGCATCAGGGGAAATGTCCGTTCCCAGGCTGCTGTTCACCCAATCTACAGAGAGATCCACAATTGGGTCCTCTGGCGGAGCTGGATAATTATCTAATAAACCCTGTGCGATTTTCCCACCACCCCATTCATACATACGCTTCAAACAAAGCCGGACGCCCGTCTCAGCTAATGCTGGATGCACACCACGGCTGAAGCGATACGCTGCTTCGGAATCAATTTTGAGTTTACTGATGGTCTTGCGGATATTGATGAAATTCCATGAAGCGCCTTCAAGTAAGACGCTTTGAGTCTTACTGTGCACCTCACTCTCCAATCCACCCATCACACCAGCCAGGGAGAGTGCACCGGCTGTATCCGTGACAAGTTCCATTTCGTTATCCAATTTATGCTCATCCCCATCCAGGGTCGTTAACACTTCCCCTCCCCTGGCTGTACGCGTGGTGATGGTTGGACTTTCTCCGTCCGCTCGTCTGACGAGGATATCATAGTCAAAGGCATGCAGTGGTTCACCAAGTTCAAGCATCACGTAATTGGTTGCATCCACAATGCAGTTGATCGGTCGCATCCCGGCCAGGTTCAAGCGGCGCTGCACCCAGTATGGGCTTGGCCTCACCTCTATGCCTTCAATTAAACCCAGGACAAAACGCGGGTTGAGATCCGGGTCTTCAATTTTGATGTCTGCCCTTCCTGCGAGCGGCTTCCCTTTCATTTCCATGCTGTCATCCGGATATATTAATGTCTTTCCCGTTGCAGCTGCGATTTCTCGTGCCATTCCCAGTACACTGGCATCCCTAACCATATTCGGCAAGGTGTCCACATCCAGGACAGCATCGCCCATATAATTCACAAGCGGTTCACCCATTGGCGCGCTATCATCCAGGATAATGACGCCCTCATGTTGGTCTGAGATCCCCAGTTCCTTTTCGGAGCAGATCATCGAGAATGATTCCACACCTCGAATTTTCATGCGTTTTAGTTTTGTCAAATTATGTCCGGGTTCATGCCCATCGTACAGCACTGCACCTTCCCGGGCGTAAGCTACCTTTAAAGGTTGGGGCAAAGGTCCCTTCCCTTTATACTCATAAAGGTTCGGTGCGCCGGTCAGGACTACCAGCTCTTCCTCGCCATCATTTAACCGACAAAGCACCAGCCGATCTGCATTTGGATGGGGCATAACCTCATCAATCTGTGCCACGACAAACAGCTCTTTTGGCCATGAGAAGCCTGTATATTTAAATTCATGCTTCTCACCCGGGGGCATTGGTAACCCAACCAGGCGGATCTCTTCTACCTCCAGCCCGACCATGGTCATGACCTTCGCCAGTTCTTCTATCCCCATATCTTCAATATCAACATAATCTTTCAACCAAGTCAGTGGTACTTTCATGTGAACCTCGCGTTCTCAAATAGTAACTTCGTAAAACAATTTGAATTTTCGTGAATGGTAACCGGTGAATGGTGAGTGGTTGAAAATCTCATCATGACGCTTCATGCTCATCTCTATAATCAACGGAATAATCAGAGATCGAATTTGAGTTCCTTTGAGCACCCGGCTCATTCCATCCACGTTTGGACTGTTTGAGATATTTTATGTAGCCTTGAATTAGCTTTATGAGAGTGGACATCTTTTTATCAACAAGAGTTTTGTACTCAACCGTTAAATATCCTTGATCAAAAACCAGATCAATATGGCTTGATAATTCCATTAATGAACCACGAGCCAAATAACAAAATCGAATCGTTTCTTGATAGTAATATCGACCATACCCTTCAGCAATGTTGGCTGGAATACTGGCGGCAGCTCTCCTGATCTGTGAAGCCAAACCCCATTTTTCTTCAGGTGGTAAATTTTGTATAACATTGCGATAAATAAACTTTGCCAGTGCCTGTGCTTCCTGATAAACCTTTAACCTATTCAAACCTTCCACGACAAACTCCAAAATTCTACAATTCTCTAAACACAATTCACTATTCTCTATTCACCAATCACAATTCACCATCATCAAAATTGTCTGAGGAATCTAATATCATTATTCCTAAAGTGCCGGATGTCATCGATTCGGTAGCGCATCAGGGTGCTGCGATCAATGCCCATACCGGCCGCAAAACCCGAATATATCTCAGGGTCATATCCGCCGTATTCCAGCACCAACGGGTGCACCATGCCGCATCCCCCGATTTCCAGCCAACCTGTCTCTTTACACACGGGGCAGCCTTTACCGCCGCAAACGAAACAACCCACATCCATCTCAGCGCTGGGCTCAGTGAATGGGAAATGTGACGGGCGCAGCCTTGTAGGAGCTTCTTCCCCAAACAAACGTTTGGCGAACTCCTCCAATGTGCCTTTAAGTTCAGCAAAGCTGACTCCCTTCCCAACGACGAGTACCTCCACCTGAGCAAATTCAATTTCGCTGCGAGCGGATAGCTGCTCATAGCGCATGGTTGCACCCGGCAAGATCACCCGGATCGGTTCCGGTGCACGTTCACGCATCACCCGGATCTGTCCTGGCGAGGTATGCGTTCGCAGTAAGACGCCTTCGGTCTTTGTATAGAATGTGTCCCACATGTCTCGGGCGGGATGGTAGGGTGGCATGTTCAGGTAAGTGAAATTGTAATCATCTGTCTCAACCTCAGGTGATTGATAAACCTGGAACCCCATATCCCCAAAGGTGCGGATGATCCTGCGGAGCACCTGTGTCAGGGGGTGCAGCCTGCCGCGCATTGCCGGACGTCCTGGCAGGGTCACATCCAGTTGCTCCGTTTCCAATGCCTTTTGCATAACAGCTTCTTCCAAAACTGCGCTCCTCTCCTCGAGGGCTGATTCTAAAACCTGGCGTACTTCATTGGCGGCTTTGCCCATCACTGGTCGGAGTTCCTTTTCCAACTTTCCCATGCTGCTAAAAACCCCCATAACCGCTGAGCTGCGTCCCAGGTGTCTTACTCGCCAGGTTTCCAGGGATTCAACATCTGAGACATCCTTCAACGCTTCCAATGCTGCAGATTTGATCTGGTCCAACTTGATTAATTCATTTTCTTTATCGGTCATAGGTATCCATCCTCAAAAAATTGATTTTCACCGAAGTGAGTTCAAATTAAACAAAACACCCGTCCTCTGAAAAGGACGGGGTCACCGCGGTACCACCTTTCTTGGCTGTGCAGCTATACTGCACAACCCACTCACTTCCAACCGCCTGACAGGCGATTGACTGTCCCGATAACGTGGGATCTTACGGCTCAGACTAACAGCGCAAGTATGCTTTCACCTGAGCAGCTCGAGAGGGAACTTCAGTTGGGCTCAGTAGAATGCAAGTCTCAGTCTTGCTTGCATTGCCCTGTCAACTTCCACCAGCTTACTTTCCTCTGTCATTGCTGATTTATTTTTATCCTCTATATTATCCTTAAAAACCTAAATGGTGTCAAGCCAAACCATCTGTGAAAGAAATCCCAAACACATCCATCAATCGCTTAATCCAACCTAATCATAAGTTTTCTAATTATATGCTTTGCGAGTTGCCTCATCAGCCATCGTGGGAGCCAACCAATTATCCCAAATGGGATCCTCCCAGGTTCCAAGGGTTTGATGCATCGTTAAATATTTCTCCGGAATTGGGTGCGTTCCCAATACAACCTTAACGTTATAACGATTCTCTATGAATCGTTTAAAGGTGTCAATATATGGGCAGGGTGGATACCCAACCAGCAGACCTGTTGCCAGATGGATCACCTGCACACCGTTTTTGACCATTTCCTCCCCAGCATATTCAATGTTTCCACCAGGACAGCCGTTGCAGGTAGTGTATCCTACCAACTCAATCTCTTGATCTTTATAACGGCTGAATGCACCTTCGCGATTTCTCAAAGATCTGAGACATTTCCCACCCGCACAGGTTCGATAACGATCGCAAATGATAATACCAATTTTTATTGATTTAACCACTGCTTTCTCTCCTTTTCTAAAAATTAATGTTATCTTTTCAAAAAATTTAGGTCCGACAGAAGCCCAACAGTCAACTCAGGTTAAAGGCAAAATTCATATTGTCCTCTTCTCCTGATAGTTCTATTCTAATATAATTTCGGTGCTTAAAACACACTTCCATTCCGCTGCTAAGAGAAGACATAAGGCATTTCAATAATAGCTTTTCATTAAATTACCTATAATGTGATTGGACCTGTATTCAAAATGTGTTGCTGATGATGATTGGACATCCAGGTCTTGTTCATCTCACTAATGAAATCAAAAAAATTATTATTGAGGAAAATCGCCAATGACCGCCACGATGACACAGCAAGTGTGTTATATATATGAGTGTGTGATATTCGACCATGATCCACAGGAAAGGATAAATAATGCAAAATTCCACCAGTGTCATACAGGATTTACTGCAATCAGCCGACATAACTGTCAATGGTCAAAACCCCTGGGATATTCAAGTTCATAACGAGCGATTCTATGAGCGAGTGATACGGGATGCGTCCCTTGGCTTGGGGGAAGCTTATATGGATGGCTGGTGGGATTGTGAAGCAATTGATGCCTTTATTGATCGAGTTTTGCGTGCAAACTTACGCGAAAAAGTTGAAAAGAACCTGAGGATGGCATGGTATCTCCTGAAAGCCAAATTATTCAACCGTCAATCCCGAGAGAAGGCTCACGAAGTTGCCAAATGCCACTATGACCTTGGCAACGATTTGTACCGAGCTATGCTCGATAAACGTCTCAACTATACCTGTGCATACTGGAAGGATGCGCAGAATCTCGATGAAGCACAGGAAGCCAAATTAGAGCTTGTATGCCAAAAAATCGGTGCGAAACCTGGTATGAAGATCCTTGAATTGGGCTGCGGTTGGGGCAGCTTCGCCAAATATGCAGCAGAGAAACATGGCGCTTCGGTAGTAGGGATCAATATCTCCAAAGAGCAGGTGACTTTGGGTCGTGAGTTGTGCGAAGGACTTCCTGTAGAACTGCGCTTACAGGATTACCGCGAGGTCGAGGGTCAATTTGATGCGGTCATCTCAATAGGCGTCATGGAACATGTGGGATATAAGAATTACCACACATATATGAACGTGGTTGACCGCTGTCTGAAGGCAGATGGCGTTGCGTTCGTGCATACCATCGGCGGCAATAAAAGCATCACATCTGGAGAGCCCTGGACGGACAAATACATTTTCCCCAACGGGATGCTGCCGTCCATCACACAGCTTGGGAAAGCCATTGAAGGTTTGTTTGTGATGGAAGATTGGCATAATTTCGGACCCCACTATGACCGCACTTTGATGGCATGGCATGCAAATTTCAATAATGCTTGGCCAAAGCTGAAAGATAAGTACAGTGAACGCTTCCGGCGAATGTGGAATTATTACCTGCTCAGCAGCGCTGGAGGTTTCCGCTCCCGTTCATCGCAATTATGGCAAATCGTGCTCACCCGTGTGGGCACACCACAACCCCTGTGCCGGTTCAGTTAGGATTAATGGTGATCACTGCGGATGTCCTTATTGTGGGTGGTGGTCCCGCCGGGGCAGCTTGTGCCTGGCGGTTGAAGCAAAATAATATCAGCTGCCTGGTACTCGATCGCGCGACTTTCCCGCGCAGCAAACCCTGCGCCGGATGGATTACGCCTTCCGTATTTAGATCCCTGGAAATCACCCCTGACGATTATCCATACAACCTGACAAGGTTTGAATCCTTCCAGATTTCATTACGAGGTTTGCGCTTCAAACTTCCAACCGATCAATTCGCCATCCGTAGAATAGAATTTGATGCGTGGTTGTTAACCTATGCATCAGCTGATTTAATTCTTCATGATGTAAAATTCATCGAAAATTTCGGTGAGAGCTATCTGATTGATGGACAATATCAAGGAAAATATCTGATTGGCGCCGGTGGCACACATTGCCCAGTTCGCCGGACATTCTTTGATGGTGAATCTAACAACACTCGAAAAAAGCTGATCATAACAAAAGAAGAAGAATTTTCATACCCCGTCAGAGATGGTCGCTGTTTTCTTTGGTTCTTTGAGGACGGGCTGCCTGGCTATGCCTGGTATGTGCCCAAAGTTGGTGGGATCCTTAACGTGGGCATTGGCGCAGGTGTAGAAGGATTGAAACGCAAAGGTAAAACACTTAAGAGTTTTTGGCTGAAATACATCGAAAAATTAAGAGAAATGGGATTGGTTCAAGGTTATTCTTTCGATCCAAGCGGCTACAGCTACACCCTGCGTCAGAAGTCTCCCCCCCTCCGAAGGGACAATGCTTTCCTGGTTGGTGATGCTTTAGGCTTAGCCACACGTGACATGGGCGAAGGCATCAGCCCAGCCATTAAAAGTGGTCTCCTGGCAGCTGATGCCATCAGCCAGGGACTTGACTATTCAATTG
>CAYTXE010000092.1:0-9386 GCA_964441045.1 uncultured Candidatus Brevefilum sp. | reverse complement strand
CGCCTCCAATCGAGGAATAATGCAGATGAAACCCAGGGGGGTTTCCCCGATATTCGTAAGTTGGTGTAGATCGTCCCCTGACACAAAAACCGCGTCCAGGGAATTTAGCTCATGGTAATCCTCATTGATCTGGGCTTTTGCGCGGCCATGGAGGATCAACATGCCGTGTTCGTGGGCGTGTTTATGGAAGAATGTACAACCACCCACAGGGACTTGAAAGTACCGTATGATAAAGTTAGGGGCGCCATCTTTGGGACCGACCAGGACATGTTTAAAGACTCCCTGAACCTCATGAAAGTTGATCTCTTCTGGCCGTACGTTTTCCCATGCATAATTTTCTGCAGAAGGATTGCCTGTAAAGCGGTGAACAATGGACATTTAGGTCCTCCATGCTTTGTTATCAATGTTGGAATAAATTATAATACTAATCACATTCGTCAATCTTATCCTGAGATGTTATTATGATCCATACCGATTTACCCCTGATTGATCTACACCGCCATTTAGATGGCAATGTAAGGCTAGAAACGATCCTGGAATTGGGTCAAAAACACGGCATTCCACTGCCTGCAGACACACTGGAAGGCTTACGTGCGCATGTCCAGGTGACGGAACCCCTAACTGATATATTGGAGTATTTTAAAAAGTTTGCATTGTTGACTTCAATCCTTGTCGACTATGAAACCTGTTCTCGCGTGGCATTTGAAAATGTGGCAGATGCACAGGCGGAAAGCATTGATTATATTGAACTGCGCTTCAGCCCCATGTTCATGGCTGAGCCGCATGAACTTAATCCCAACGGTGTGGTTGAAGCGGTCGTTGATGGCATTCAGCGGGGTCGTGCTGCGTTCCCAGATATTCAGGTGAACCTGATCGGAATCATCAGCCGGACTTATGGTGTTGTAACAGCTTACAAAGAACTGGATGCACTGCTGGCATCTAAGGAGGATATCGTAGGGTTGGACCTGGCAGGGGATGAAGTGAATTATCCTGCGTATTTGTTCAAGCCACATTTTGCGAAAGCAAAGGAAGTTGGCTGGGGAATTACCGTGCATGCAGGTGAATCCGATGGTCCGGAAAGCGTGTGGCATGCCATCAGGGATTTGAGCGCCAGCCGGATCGGTCATGCTGTACGCATATTGGAAGATCCGGGATTGGTCAATTTTATGCGTGAGGAACGGATTGGGATTGAGGCGAATCTGACCAGCAATGTTCACACGAATACTGTTGCCAGTTATGCAGACCACCCGCTTAAAACCTTTTTGGATTTAGGCTTGCTGGCAACGATCAACACGGATGATCCTGGTATCAGCCCTGTGACATTGGAATATGAGTTTACGACCGCAGCAGAAGCAGCTGGACTGACCTCCGAGGATACCCGCAAGGCACAGGAGCATGCGCTGGAAGTGGCGTTTCTTTCGGAGGATGAGAAAGAAGACCTCTTAATGAAGAAACATCGTAAACAGTGATTATTCAAGAGTACTAATCAATGAATTTTCTATTTTGGTTTATTTTGGTCTTTCTGGTGGTTATTCTTATCTATTTTGGCGTGGGGACATATGCTGCTGTGACGATGACCAAAGTAGGCGAGCACCCTCAGTATGATCAGGATCCAGGCACCTTTGGATTGGATTTTGAAACCGTCCATTTTCCTTCCAGGAGGGATAAGCTGCGGCTGGCAGCATGGTTTGTTCCTAATAAGGACACAGATTGTTCGATTATCCTTGTTCATGGCAGGAATGCCAGCAAACAAAACGCGATTTCTGGCAAGCTGCCTGAATTGGCTGCAGAACTTCATCGTGCAGGTTTCAATGTTTTGATGATGGATTTGCGTGGACATGGGGAGAGTGAGGGGAAACGTTATACCTGGGGAGTCTATGAGCAGCGGGATGTACTCGGCGCAGTCGATTATCTCTTGGAAAAGGGTTTCTTGCCTGGAAAAATTGCTTTAATAGGCATCTCTTTGGGTGGTGCAGCTGTTATTGGGGCGGCGGCAAAAGAGACTGCTATTGGTGCAATGGTATTGGAAAGCACCTTTGCTGATTTGATTGATCTGGTGGCACCCAATTGGAAAAAAGAGAGCGGCTTACCAATGCTTTTCCTGCCGGGTGTTTACTTGATGTGGAAGTTGCTGTATGGAATCAATCCCAAGGATGTGAAGCCTGTGGAAGATATTGTGCAGGTCGCACCACGGCCTGTGTTAATCCTCCATAGCAAAACGGATGAGATGATCCCTGTCAGTCACGCACATCGGTTGGCAGCAGCCGTTCCGCATGCAAAATTGGTACTTTTTGATAACTGCAGCCATGCGGAATTATTTCGAGACTGCCCAAAGGCCTATCTGGATGCAATCATCCCTTTCTTTCGGGAACTATGGGAAGATTAAAAAATTAATATTTAAGCACACAAAAGGGTGAATTTATTATTGAGAAGGTAATCCATTCTACGGTTATTACATGTAATTGTTCATAATTCTGAATGTATTGGAAGTTTGAGAATAATCAATAGTAGTCAGGTTCATTAGGTTTGATTGTTTTTCGTGATCACAGTAGCGATGTGAGCAGAGGATGAACCGCATCATGGTTACCAGGGAATGGCTGGAAGCAGGTTTACACCTGGCAATTGGGTCTGATGCCCCCTCAACCCCGTTTTATCACCCGCAAGCGTCACTTGGAGGTGCAATGACTCGTAAGACATTTAAAGGGACTCCCATTGCGCCCGAACAAAGGTTGAATTTTTCCGAAGCGCTGCGAGCGCACACCATCGAAGCGGCTTATGCCGGGCACCAGGAGCAGGTATTAGGTTCATTGGAACCAGGGAAATTTGCGGACTTTATTGTCTGGCCACAAGACCCATCGAGTTTGTCAGTTTATGATCTTACAATGACCAATCGTGTAGACAGGACCTTTATTGGTGGAAAACTTGTTTGGCAAGGATGAGATCATATAGGATCACATGGCATGTAGAATGGAATTTTGGCTAACGCGCTGTGCGCCACTCCAGCCAGAAGACCAGCAAGGCAGCGGCAAAGAATCCAAGTGAGAAAAGCGTCAGGATGCCAGCAGGTTTGAGCACGGAATTAAATCCCAACCCGCGCACGATGATGTTCTGCAATCCATCCATCACCCAGGCTCCGGGAGTCAGATGACCAATGCGGTAGAATGCGGGACTGGTGCCTTCCAGCGGGAACCATGCGCCAGCCAGTGCCGTGAAAATGAACATAGCAAGCAGCGAGAAAAGGATCACCTGCTCGTTGTTTTTCGCCAGTACACCGATCAGCATCCCCAAGCCCGTAACCCACAATGAGAAGGTTAAGATGATCAACCAGATACCTGCCGGGTTTTGCAGGTAATTAACACCGAAGATAAACTGCCCGCCAATGACCAGCAGAGACTGCTGCAAAATGGCCATTGCGAAAATATACAACGCGTGACCAGCCAGGATCTGAGAGACACTCAGTGAATTGGTCAGCAGCCTTTCCAGGGTCTTCGAACGCCTTTCCATCACAATTACAACAGCTGTACCAATGACGCTATTGATCGTGAACTGGACGAGCATACCGGGCGCCGATTGATCATAGCTTGATTTTAGGGTCGATAAATCGGTTGGACTCACAACTGCAGCTTCCGTTTGGATGGTTACTGCAGGTGATTGCAGGGCTATCTGGGCAAGGGAGCGCAGGTTGTTCTCAGCCGCTTGTGCGATGTCGGTTGTTGGATAAGGATAGGTATCGTCAACGATGGCAAAAACCATCTCTGCAATGCGATTGGCACGAACCAGCCGTGTTATCGCCTTGCGCAGGCTTACCTCCGCGGTAGTACCTGCGCTGGTTGTCACATCAGCAATAAGGATAATTGACTTCTCCTGACCCGACAGGTCTTCAATGCTGGCGTTCTCGGGAATGATGATACCCCCTGACAATTTCCCATTCAGAATGTCCTGACGCATTTTTTCTTCGTTATCAAATTCCATCCAATCAATTGGTGCGGTGCTTTCCATTTCGCTTTGAAGGGAATTAAGCAGATCTGATTGAGTGCTATGGGTGAGGATCCCTATGGGAATTAACCCTTCTTCTGATGCTCCGATACTGCCGAATACCGCCCCTAGAAAACCAGTAAAAACGAGCGGAAGCACTAACATCCAGACCAGTGACATGGGTGATTTCATGGTCTGCTGGAAATCTCTGATCGCGATCTGAATGACTTTTTTCATCTATCGATCCATTTTTATCTGGTGAAGCGCCGCCGGAAAAAGAACACACCGATAAAGAACAGCGCAAGGGCGATTATAAGAAGTACTACGGCATCGGGCAGTAATTCCAGGTAGGACGCGTTTTTTTGAACCAGCGCCCATACACGGCTGCTCCAACCTTGAGGAGTAAAATTTTTGATTGTTTCCAGGAAAGCTGGAGGATTTTCGATACCACCTGTGAACAGACCGCCGCCCATGCCCATCACCGTCAATGCACCGCCGAATACAATACCGGTCTGGTTCCTGTCTTTGCAAAGGGAAATCAGGAACATGCCCAACCCGGTGGAGGCCGCAGTTGTTGTGAAAACCGCAATTAAGATTTTGAAGGGGCTGCCCCAGTTGATGCCAAAAACTAAAGAGGAAAGTGCAATCAGCACAAGCATTTGTAAAAGCAGTATGAAGACGATACCCAATGATTTTCCCCCAAGAATGGCGGACAACCGAATTGGAGAGCTGATTTTTCTTTGCAGCGTACCGTCTGCTTCTTCATCCAGGATTGTCCCCGCGCCGTAAGCGCCAGTGAAGAATGTAAAGAAGATCATCATGGATGCCATGACACCACTCACGATCTGCTCCCTCAGGCTAATTTGATCAGCTAGATTACTTTCTGGGTGAATGATTCGGTAGCCTGAAGCACTTTCTGTGTTTTCCTGCGATCTGGTGGTAAATGCCGCAATTGCTTTCTGGATAAGGGATTGATCAATTTCGAAACCTCGCTGCTGCAGTTCCAGGGCTGCAAGATCTGAAGTGATCTTTGCGCTGGAGAATCCTCCTGCCATCTGATCAAGGATGCTTTCAACGATTTGCGGAGCCAATGTCAGCGTTGGATCGTGCAAGATGCGTATTTCACTTGGGTTACTCTTTTCACCTGTCACAGATTTCGAAAGGTCTGTTGGGATGATTACCGCCACGTGAATTTCCTGAGATTTCAAGGCAGCCATTGCTTTTTCTTCTGAAGGATAGCTGGCTGTATTCAGCAGGTCTGCCAGGTCTTCACCCTTCAAGAAATCCACGACCAGATCACCTGATGAGAAGCCGAAGGAAGGCGTATCCAGGTTTACAATGCCGAGGTCGATTCGGGCAATCTCAAATTCACCCGAACCACTGAATGCAGAGGAGAAAATGAACGCAAGCAGCATTGGCGCGATAAATGCCATGCCAATCAGAAATAGCCGCCGGTAGGCTAGGATGAGGTCTTTCCATGCGATGTGCATTATCTTCACGGCATCACCCCTTTGAATCCCTCAGAGCACGTCCAGTCAAATGTAAAAAAACCGCTTCCAGGTTGGGTTCCATAATCTCGATAGAAGTGATCCTGTGAATCCCACCGTTGATTTGTTCGAACAACCTGGGGAGGACCTTGTTGGAATCATCCACAAGAAGCAGCAATTTTCCCTCTCCCATAGAAGTCACCTGGGATACCCCTTCCACCTTTTTCCAATCGGTTATTAACGCATCATTCAGGTTGGTGACAGATAGTTCCAACCTTGTTTGTTGGCCGACTAGTTTGACAAGTTCATCATGTGTCCCGCTTGCGATGATCTTACCAAAATCCATGATGGCGATGCGGTCAGAAAGCTCCTGCGCCTCCTCCATGTAATGGGTTGTGTAGAGTACCGTCATGCCTTCATCGTTGAGGTGCAGCACGTTGTCAAGAATATAGCGGCGTGACTGTGGATCGATACCCACAGTGGGCTCATCCATAATGATCACATCCGGGTTGTGCAGAAGGGCCGCACCGATGTTTACACGACGCTTCATACCCCCTGAGAACTTACTTATTTTGCCATCGCTCCGTTCAGAAAGACCTATCAGTTCGAGCACTTCGTCCACCCGCTGTCGCAAGTGCTGACCTCTCAGATCCGCCATACGGCCCCAGAACATGAGGTTCTCCCGGGCAGAGAGGTCATTGTATAGTGCAACCTCCTGTGGTACGACCCCAAAATGCTTCTTTGCCTGCATGGGGTGCTTGCTGATGGAAAAACCGAGGATTTCAACATCGCCCGATTGCGGCGGGAATAAGCCAGTAATCAAATTGATGGTTGTGGATTTGCCTGCGCCGTTTGGTCCCAGTAGGCTGAAGATTTCCCCGCGCTTGATCGAGAAATCAACGCCATCAACTGCCTTGATATCCCTAAAATATTTTTTTAGTCCCATGGTGTAGATTGCAGGCGTTTGTTCCATAGATACCTCCGGATATCAACAAATCACTAATAAATTATATATCAAAGGAGCAAGACATGTTTAAGGTTGTGTTAAGCTCCCTTTGTAAGTGAGTATGACTTGTTTTTTCACCCCCGAGGGAAAACATGCAGCCAACTGACATCTGGCTGGACACATCTGGCTGGACCAACTGGTTTATCCAAAACGGGATATACTAAAAAATAACGGATAATTACTTTGTTAGTTATTAATTTCCTTACAAATACAGGTGGTGCCATTCGCTCATTTATCCGATGATATGGGTAAAGTATCTCTGCCTCATTTAATACAGGAAATCCAGATAGGCAATTGTTTTATGCAAGAAACCAAATCCAATGAATATGTTCAAGGAGTGAATGATGGTAGAAGAACCAACTGGGGTGAATAAGCTGGATCAGCCTTTCCCGATATGGTTTATGCTGTTTCTCCCGATTTGGATCGTATTGTTGCTGTCGGTGATGGTTTTCCCTATTGCAGGAGACTGGCGGTGGATAACTGGCTGGATATTCGTGATGACCATTGCCATTAATGTCACGGTCAGTTACATGATTATCAACAAGAAAAATCCACGGGTGTTGCGCAACCGCAGCAAGTTAAAAAAGACCGGATTAACCGAAGATACACGGCAGGCTGCTTCTTCAGACCGCTTCATTTACCCTCTCTTGGCAGTTGGCTTTTTTGGTGCAATGATCCTGCCTGCACTGGGGCACCGATTTAATTGGTACACTTTGCCTCTCCCGATTGTCATAGTTGGTGTGATCCTCATGAATTTAGGGGTGGCGATCGTAAATATCGCAACCTTGCAGAATTCTTACGCTTCAAAAATACTGGATATCAATAAAGGCCAGGTGCTGGTGGATACCGGGTTGTATTCACATGTGCGTCACCCATTGTATTCTGGCGCGATTGTCATGGGCTTTTTTATACCCATTGCACTGGGAGGCTTGTGGGGGTTGATTCCAGCACTATTGAGTTCACTGATGCTGGTCATTCGGATTGAATTTGAAGAAGAAATGCTGCTGAAGGGGATGGCTGGGTATGAAGACTATCAATCACGCGTGAAGTATAAACTGATACCGAAGATCTATTGACGGGTTTGAATAATCGCAGAGAAGTGGACAATTAACCTGATTATTTATGGGCTAAAGCCCCGGATTTCTTCTCCTAAATAACTTTCCTAATCAATTTGTCACCTCTTTTTTGAGGTTTTATTCATTTTGAAAAGAATTATAGGAAGGAAATGTCACAGAATCACCTGTCAGGTGATTCACTCATCAGAAATCGTTGTCCTCGGCTGATTGGTGACCAACGGTGACAAAGCCAACACTGCTACAACAACAAAAAATATCCCCCCGATCTTATAGATACCGGATAGTGAAAGCCAACCAAAATTAAGGGCACCCAAAGCGGCAAATGGCCCTATTGTGGCTCCCAGATCTCCTGCGGTATTGATCAGGCCTAATGCGCGGCCGAGTAAGTTTTTCGGGACGCGGTCACCAACAATGGCAGGAATCAAGGTCTCGGCGCTGCTGCTTGCAAGCGGCACCAGGAATGCACCTATCAAGGCCAGGTTGCGGATTTCGCTGCTCATAAGCCACAAGCCTAACCCTCCTAAGATCATTGTCATGCCAATTATCGGCCATCTCCGCCCCAACTTATCAGAAACAGAACCAACTAACGGTGTGCTGCCAATACTGACCAGATTACTCAAGGCGGTATAGAGCCCAGTAAGCGTAGCTATGGGAATAAAAATGGTAAAAATCTGAGTCCCCTCTCCAAATAGATCTGATAGCCATAGAATTCCGGTTGCCGCTAAAACTCCCCAGGCCAAGAAACGTGTGATGAAGGTTGTAAATGATGTAACGGCTATTACTTTCCATGGCAATCTCATCGCTGCTGATTTATATGTTTCTTTGTCATCGTTTTTGCCAGTCGCCTTATTTTTTCTTGTCTCTGGCAAGATGAAAAACCAGGCCAAGGCAGTTAAAGCTAAAACAGCTACACTGATCCATTGGCCAATGCGGAAGCCAAAGGTATCGGTCAGCATTGCTCCGATTAAGGAGGCGGTTGCTACACCAATAATGAACCACATTTGATAAATGCCGCTATTATGACCGCGGTTTTCTTCTGTGGACACATCCAAGACCACAGAATTCCCGCCTACCCACAATAATGACCAGGCTAAACCCCAGAAAATCCTACCCAACAATAAAGGCCAAAATCCATTACCAACGGCATAAAATATACTGGAGCCTGCTCCAAGGGATAACGCAAAAATCAATAATCCGCGCCTCGGCAAGCGGTCATAGAGTATACCCACAGGTCCATTAGCGACAAGGCGGATGGCTCGATTTGCTCCCAGGAGAAGCCCCACCATTGAGAGTGTAATTCCTAATTTGGTAAAAATATCTGGATGCGGCAACACAGTATAAAGAGTGGCATCCCCCAGGAGGGAGATGGCGGTTCCAATACCTAATAAGTTTAAAATGAATCTTGAGGATTTTTCTGTTTTCATTCAATCACTTTCAAGATTTTGCTAACAGGTCTTAATTGACCCAGGGGAACATCTACGTTCCATATTTCTACAAGACTGCTTCCAGATTTACGGAATTTGTTCAGATTTCGAACGTGTGTCCTTTGATTACTTGGGCATCAAACAACGGCCAATTGCACCGGAGTGATAATTATACAGTATGAAAAATCCTTTGAAGCTTATGCATCCCCCAATTGTTTTTGGTCATTTGGTAAGTGAGAGAGCTGCTATGACAATATGTATGCACCCTCACATCATTCCAGGCATGCAGGAGGCGGCAGCCCAGGTTGCTGTTTGAGCACTGGACCCTCTCTTATTCAACCCTTAAAAGTGTCCAAAAAACGATCGCGGTACAATTTTACACCACTTGACAAGACACTACCGAAGCTATTTAACAATT
>CAYTXE010000091.1:0-9533 GCA_964441045.1 uncultured Candidatus Brevefilum sp. | reverse complement strand
GTTTATCACTGGGATGTAGTCCTCAAGGAAATGATTGAACTTAGATCAGATGGTACGCTTGGTGGTCAATCCTTTGCAATAAATCTTGAAAACGGCGGTGAAGTGATGGTATTCAATCCTGACCTCGAGATACCCGCAGAAGTAAAAGCCGCTGGAGAAGCGGCAGTTCAAGGGATCATAGATGGATCAATTACCATTGAACTTCCCTAGTTAATTAGTCTACAAATGATATCGGAGGTTTGAACAGAACTTCCGATATCATTCCTCTTATTACTCCAATTTTAGTGATCAGGTTGACTATATGAAAGCTATGGATAACCGTCCTTCCAGTGAAACTCGCATCAAATCGGTAAAAATGCAGGATATCACCAAGCGATTTCCAGGTGTTCTTGCTAATGACAATGTGGATTTTGATGTTAAAGCTTGTGAAGTGCATGCTTTGCTGGGTGAAAACGGGGCTGGTAAAAGCACGTTAATGAAAATCCTATATGGACTCTATCACCAGGACAATGGGGATATATTCATTAATGATGAACTTGAAAAAATTAATTCCCCCACTGACGCTATAAAACTTGGCATTGGCATGATCCACCAACATTTTATGCTTGTGCCGACATTATCCGTCACCGAGAATGTCGCACTTGGTTTGCCTTCATCGCGTGGTCCAATGACAGATCTGGAGCGTGTATCGAACCGAATAATAGAATTGGCTGACATGTACGGATTGAAAATCGATCCCAAAGCTTATATCTGGCAATTGTCTGTTGGTCAACAACAGCGTGTTGAAATCATCAAGGCTTTATACCGGGGGGCAGACTTATTGATCCTCGACGAGCCTACTGCGGTACTCACACCCCAGGAAGTGGACGAACTTTTTGTTGTCATGCGACAGATGGTAGCAGATGGATATGCACTCATTTTTATT
This sequence comes from uncultured Candidatus Brevefilum sp., assembly GCA_964441045.1. Taxonomy (GTDB): domain Bacteria; phylum Chloroflexota; class Anaerolineae; order Anaerolineales; family Anaerolineaceae; genus Brevifilum. Next base: position 8,608 of record CAYTXE010000091.1, on the reverse strand, counting down.
TCTCATAAACTACACGAAGTTATTGAAATAAGTCACAGGGTTACTGTTTTACGCAACGGACAAAAAATCGGTACACGTCCAACTTCAGAGGTAGATAAAAGTGAATTAGCAAAATGGATGGTTGGGCATTCGATTGATTTTATAACCACCACGGAGCAAATTCAAGAAGGTGACGTTCGCTTATCTTTGAAAAATGTCAACTATGAGAGTGACCGGGGGGCAAAAGGGTTAGTAGATGTTAATTTAGAATTACATTCTGGGGAAATCCTAGGATTAGCGGGTGTTTCTGGTAACGGGCAACGAGATTTATCGGAGGTTATTGCAGGATTACGAAAACCTAAGTCCGGCAAGATTTTTCTTGAGGGTGATGATGTCACTGATTGTAATACGCATGAGCTTACAATTAAAATGTTATCCTATATCCCTGAAGAAAGAATGCACGATGGAGTAATTAAAGAGTTTACCGTTGCGGAAAATATGATTTTGCGAGAACATGATCAACCTAAGTTCTCTGAAAAGGGTTTTCTAAAATTGAAATCAATTGAAAACCACACCAAACAGCTAATTGACCGATTTCAAATAAAGACACCTTCACATAAAACTTTGGTAAAAAGCCTTTCAGGTGGGAATATTCAGAAAATTGTTCTCGCTCGGGAATTATCGAGGAAACCACGCACAATCGTTGCAGCACAACCCACACGTGGACTCGATATCGGAGCTGCGGAATATGTGCGGGAACAGCTCATATTACAGAGAAATGAAGGCACAGCTGTACTTTTAATTTCTGAAGACCTTGATGAAATTTTCGCACTATCTGATCGAATCGCCGTGATCTATGAGGGAAAAATAATGGGTGTATTATCGAGAGCTGAAGCTACTAAAGAAAAAGTTGGCTTATTGATGGCTGGCGTCTTACCAGGTGAAGATAACTGAATTACCAAAAGAGGATACCACATGAACCTTTGGCAAGAATACCGACAACCCACATCTATTTCTAAGGCAATTGAAGACTTAACAAATGCACCAGCGCCAGCAGTTCTGATAGCGGGTGGAACAGACTTACTCTTGGATATGAAGCAAGGTAGACATACGCCAGTACATACCTTGATCGATCTTACAGGCATTCCAGAATTGAATCTAATCGAAAGAAAAAATGATTCGCTTTTTATCGGTGCCTGTGTGCCAATAAGTCAAATTATCGCTAATCCCCTTCTTGAGAAAAATGCACAAGCCCTTCTCGAAGCCTGCAATTTAATCGCAGGCCCCCAGGTGCGTAATATAGCAACCCTCGGAGGAAACGTTGCTCATGCCCTCCCTGCTGCGGATGGTACGATTGCGCTTGTTTCTCTTAATGCAACTGCAGAAATTGCCAGCCCAGATGGGTTGCGTAAGATGCCTTTTCTGAATCTTTTTTTGGGACCAGGAAAATCTGCGATTGACAGATCAAAAGAAATAATTGTTGGGTTTAACATCCCGATAACCAAATCAAATCAGGCTTCTGCATTTAAAAGGCTCATGCGCCCACAGGGAGTTGCACTGCCGATATTGAATTGCGCAGTTTGGGTTGAACGAGAAGAAAATAGAATAGAAGATTCTCGAATAGCTGTCGGTCCAGGCGGACCAACCCCCTTCCGAGCGACGAATGCCGAAAATATCTTGCGTGGTCTGATTTATGATGACATTTTATTAGACCAAACATTAAAAGCACTGCTGGAGCAAGGCAGCTTTCGAACAAGCCCCCGCCGGGCGACATCCGAATATCGCAAACATATCTTATCAGGACTCTTTCGTGACACCTTCAATGAAGCATGGTCGCGGACTTTTTCCTGAAAGACACATCATGAGTTGTGTCATAATTCATTCCCCTTATCTGAATGATCACGGTGAAAAATGAAAATAAAGACAATCACACTTACTGTTAATAATCAATCCTATACATTACCCATAAAACCAGGAGAAACTCTGGCATCGCTTCTTAGAGAAAGGCTGCACTTGACTGGTACGAAAATTGGGTGCGAAGAGGCAGAATGTGGTGCCTGTACTGTACTGGTGAATGATGAACCTGTTTTATCTTGCGTCTATCCTGCAGCCAGAGCTGATGGCAAAACGGTTATAACCGTCGAAGGTCTTGCGGAACATGTTCATCAAGTAATAAAATTACACCCCATTCAAGAAGCCTTTGTTGAACATGGTGCCGTTCAATGTGGGTTTTGTATTCCCGGGCAGATCATGACAGCTTTTGCTTTACTCAAACGCAACCCCAACCCCACCCAGGAAGAAATTCGTTATGCACTTAAAGACACTTTGTGTCGTTGTGGCGGTTACCCGATGATCGAGAAAGCAATTCTTGCCGCTGCTCACACCTTGCGGACTGGGGATCCCCTTCCCTTACCTGAAATTTATGAGTCGATTCACAAAAAAGAAATCGTCGGTCGAAATCATTTACGCCCGGATGCAGTCGACAAAGTAACCGGGAAAGCCATCTTCACAGATGATTTGCAGTTTGACAACATGCTGTATGCAAAAGTCCGGCGAGCTATGGTTCCACATGCAATCCTAAAAAAGCTGGATATCTCAGAAGCTAAAGCTCTAAAAGGCGTAAAAGCGGTTCTAACAGCAGAGGATATTCCTGGAAAACAGAATCATGGCCTGATCATATTTGATTGGCCTGCAATTGTAGGTGTTGGTCAGCGTGTTCGCTATGTGGGCGATGCAATAGCGATTGTTGCTGCTGAAACACCTGAAATAGCAGCACATGCTGCTAAGTTAATCAAGTCAGAATTTGAATTGCTCCCGGTTATTTCCAATCCAATCCAGGCCCTGGAGGAAGGACAACCAAAGCTCCATGAGAAAGGAAATCTACTCAAGCATATAAAAGTTCGGAAAGGTGATGTTTCCAAGGGATTTAAGGAAGCGGATTTAATTCTTGAACACACTTTTCATACTCAAACCACAGACCATGCCTTCATGGAACCGGAATGCAGTATTGCTGTCCCAACAGCGGATGGACGTATGGAAGTTTATGTTGGATCACAAATTCCATATGAGGATCGAAGCCAAACTGCACGTGTCATGGGCTGGGATGAAAACCGTGTGCGGATTGTTGGACAAACAATGGGTGGGGGATTTGGCGGTAAGGAAGATATTGCTGGCCAAATCCATGCCACGCTATTAGCCGATGCCACCCAGCGTCCAGTGAAATTATTGTATGACCGTCATGAGAGTTTATTGGCACATCCTAAACGTCACGCCACTCAAATTCGTGTAAAGATAGGCACCAAAAAAGAAGGCCGCATCACAGCTGTCGAAACAGAACTTTATGGGGACACAGGGGCGTATGCATCCCTTGGAGAAAAAGTGATGGAAAGGGCTACAACTCATTCTGCCGGCCCATATGACGTTCCCCATGTGAGCAATGATTGTTATGCCATGTATACCAATAATCCACCTTCAGGGGCTTATCGCGGATTTGGTGTGACACAATCGGCATTTGCTATTGAATCAATGATGGATATGCTTGCCGAGAAGTTAAACATGGATCCAGTAGAACTTAGAAAAATTAATGTCTTACATGTTGGCAGTATTACGAATACTGGTCAGGTTCTGAATGAGTCGGTTGGATTAACAGAATGCCTTGTAAGACTCGATTCCGAAATGCGCAAATCCAATCCAGAGCCATTCAAACCGGTGGCAGATCCTGGCAATCCAAATCTGATTAGGGCTTGGGGAATTGGTGCAGCTTATAAAAACACAGGTTTAGGTGGTGGTGCACCAGATTTCTCCAACGCTGAGATTGAACTTTACGATGATGGTTCTTTTGAAATCCGAAGCTCTGCTGCAGAATTGGGTCAGGGACTTGTCACTGTTATGCAGATGATCGTTTCCGAAGAGATGTCTGTTTCTCCTGACAATGTTCGGGTATTGGTGATGGATACCGACCTCACTCCAGATGGTGGTCCAACAACAGCTTCACGCCAAACATACATAACTGGAAATGCTTCTCGTTTTGCTTCACAAACATTGCGTAACGCAATAATATCTTTCCTCGCAGACAAGTATGATGTAGAGCCAGAATCTATCAAATTTAAGGATGGTTATGCACATGTTAAGAACCAAAGCCTAACCTTTTCGGAAATAGCTAAACAGATGAAACACGCAGGTCAAGAACCACGTGCACATTATAAATATGATGCGCCTAAAACTCAACCACTTGGTACTGGCGGCGATATGCATTTTGCCTATTCTTACAGCGTTCAAGCAGCGGAGGTTGAAGTAAATAAGTTTACAGGTGAAGTGAGAGTCTTAAAAGTGATCTCTGCAAATGATCTTGGCATGCTAATTAATCCATTAGGATTACAGGGGCAGATTGAAGGTGGTGTCATGATGGGATTAGGTCACTGCCTTACAGAAGAATTCATTGTGGAAGAAGGTCATGTAATCACAGACCAGCTTGCCAGGTATCGCATCCCTGGAATTTTACTAACACCCGAGATAACATCAATAATTATCGAAGAACCTACTGCAGATGGACCTTATGGCGCGAAAGGTGTAGGAGAAATAAGCAGTATTCCCACAACACCTGCTATTACAAATGCGATCTATAATGCAGTTGGTGTGAGAATAGATAAGACCCCCGTTGATCAGGAAGTGATAGCGAAAGCATTATGGGACAGGTTTGACTAACAACTAAATTAAAATCCAATAAATACTCACCCTGGAAATACGTGTGAGCATTATTTTTTTAACGGTTTTGACAATCAATGTATTCATTTATTAACACATATTCACCCAAATAATTTATATCTATACGAAACAAGAGCAATTTCCAGCATTTAGCCTATGCTAGTATTTCATTATTACGAGACAAAATGTTCATATCCTAGCTTTGAATATTTTCGACAAAATAGGAACCTCACCAGGAGAAAAATTTTACATCCCGTTATCGACCTAACAAGCAACACAAAATCTTTTTATCTCGAATAATCAAATTTACCCGAATAGATGAATTCTTTTCTCACACAAAAAAGATTTTCTTAATCTTCTTTTTATGCAACTATCAAAAAATATTCTTGAACAAAAAAGCCCCTGCGGGCTTTTATCTTTTTGGGGTGCCTGATGGGGGTCGAACCCACAGCCTCGTCATCCACAGTGACGCGCTCCACCATTGAGCTACAGGCACCATAAGTTGAAACTGATTTTATCACATCGAGATTACATTAGCAAGAAATCTTTTATCTGGGCCATCAATTCCTCCCGCTTTACAGTCACCTGCTCTCGCGTTTGAAGGTTCTTTATGGCCACCTGATTATTTTTGATTTCATCCGGGCCAAGGACCACAGCAACAGGAATACTCTGTTTACTGGCAAATTTAAATTGTTTTCCGAGTTTATCAGGATCCGGATACAGCACTACCGTGAATCCATAATTTCGAATTTCATTGGTGATCTGAAGAGACTCAATCATTGTTGTCTCATCAAAAAGAGTTACAATCACTTGCGGTCTTGCCCCAAGCTCTTGAGGGATAACCCCCTTTTCCCGCAGAATAAGTTCTATCACCACATCCCCCATCGCAAAACCCACACCTGTCAGGGGCTTCCCACCCACATCTGACACCAGGTTGTCGTAGCGCCCCCCACCTAATATCGCCCGTGATTTTCCACCCAGCTCATAGGCTTCAAAGACGATCCCGGTGTAATAATCCAGCCCCCGGATCACCTTCGGATTATAAGACACGTAATCTTCAACCCCGTAAGCACGGATTAACTCAAAAAATTCTACGAGCTCCTGAGATTCCTGCCATAGATCCTGGTTGTTGAGCAGTTCCATTAAGCCATTCACCTGAGACTCTGTCAACCCAGAATCAAGGGCGTAGGAATGCCAGTTTTCTTTTGAAAGTTTGTCTAATTTATCTACAAGCCTAAAAACCTTCCCACTTAATGATTCAGAAATTTTTAGCCTGGAAAACGCCGTATCCATCAATCGACGGCTGTTGACATAGATACATACCTGGTCTGGGGACAGGCCAGATTCTTTGAAAAAAGATGCAGCAACAGCTACGATCTCTGCATCGGCAACGACAGCTTCTGTGCCAACAAAGTCAATGTTCCATTGATAGAACTCTCGAGTTCGTCCTCTTTGAGGCTTCTCGTAGCGCCAAAATGGCCCAATGGACCACCATCGCAACGGCATCGGAATTTCATACTGTTTCTGAGCGACCATACGCGCCAGGGTTGGCGTTAACTCCGGGCGGAGAGTCAGTAGGTCATCCCCTGGGGAGGAAAACACAAATGCCTGCTCTTTAACCAATTCCTCTCCCGATTTGGCAGCATATAGATCAATGAATTCCAGGCAGGGTCCATCAAACTCTTGATAACCAAATTGCGTGGAAACTTCGCGAATGATGTCAAACATCCAGCGTCGGACAGCCATTCCCTCAGGATAGAAATCTCGCATACCTTTTACGCTGCGTATCATCTCTGCCATAGAAACCTCAATATCATGATATTATAATCAGACGACATCTACAATTTTACCCCCACTTAAAGGATTCCTTATTTAATGGTTATTGTTTGACTGATTTAAAGCAAAAATTAAGAAATTAATTGCTTTCGAATAAAAGAAGGAAAAAATGAAATTATCTGAAATAATTCATTTGGTCAATGGCAAACTACTGACAGAGCCCATATCAGGGGATGTGGAGATCGCTGGTGCGATGGGGGCTGACTTGATGAGTGATGTATTAGCTTCTATCCGTCCCGAATCCGTTTTATTGACGGGGTTATGCAACCCCCAGGTTGTCAGAACGGCATCGATCGCTGAAATCCTTGCTATTGTTTTTATTAGAGGGAAAAGCCCAGCAAAGGAGACCATGGAAATCGCAAATAAGGAGAATATTCCCCTTATCAAAACAAACTATGGGATGTTTGATACCTGCGGTATCCTCTACCAAAACGGCTTGCCAGGATATGAGTCCAGTAATATCCATGACCTTGCATAACTAAAATTGGGCAAAAATGACGAAACTAAAACAACCAATATCAGATAAAGATGCAGAAAACGTCACGCGAACTGAGGAACTCGCGTATGAACTTCGCATACAAGAAGTTATGACAAAAAACGTCTACTGTCTACCGCCGGATATGAAGATGGAAAAGGCACTCGACATTTTTCACAAGGAGCGTTTCTCAGGCGCTCCTGTCACGCAGGACAATAAATTGATCGGCATCCTGAGCATAGAAAACCTCATTCTTGCATTACGGGAAGGGCGTATGGACGCTAGTGTAACCGAGTATATGACAAAGGATCTAACCGTTGTTAAGGCATATGACCCTGTTGTAGAAGCGCTTAAGATTTTCTCTCGTACAAACTTTGGGCGCTTACCAGTACTGAATAAAGAAGGAAATTTGGTCGGGATCCTCACCAAAGGTGATATTTCCAATGGTATGCTCTCAGCACTACAACGAGATTATCAAGCTGAAGAACTCATCCGGTATCGAGCGAGTCACTTGTTTGAAGATATTGTCTCAGACCGTTCCAGCCTGATTTTGCGCTATAACATACACAAAGGTGACTTTATCCATGGTGGTGATGCCTCCAGCAATATCAAACGTGCTTTATTACGCCTGGGGGCTTCACCGCAAATCGCAAGACGGTGTGGGATCGCTGTTTATGAGGCTGAGATGAACCTGATCATCCACACCAACAATGGAGGAACCCTTCGAGTCGAGATCGAACCTCATAAGATCACCATGGAAGCTTATGATGATGGTCCTGGCATTGAAGATGTTGAATTAGCCATGAAACCGGGATTCTCAACTGCCCCACCCGAAATTATGGAAATGGGATTTGGTGCTGGCATGGGCTTGTTCAATATCAAACGATGCGTTGATGAAATGCGATTGATCTCTTCCAAAGAACATGGTACCAACCTGTACATGATCATGAATCTAAAAAATTCGGATGAAAACACCCAAACGATCACCTGATTTTGAAAATATTCCTTAAGTGAGGCAAAATGCAACTTGATGAAATCATCCAAAAATTAAACTTAAGACTGCTGACTCAAGCCACAGATTCTTCTAACCAAGTTAAAAGCGGCTATTGCTCCGACCTACTCAGTTGTGTGATGACCGGTGCAGAATCCAGATGCCTTTGGATAACTTTGATGGCACACAGCAATATTGTTGCTGTCGCAGCCCTTTTGGACATTTCTGCAATCATTATTACTGAAGATGCACAACCTGACGAAGACACCATTCAAAAAGCCAATGATAAAGGTGTCATCATGCTGTCTACACCAAAATCGAATTTCAACATCATTGGTGAGCTTTGGGAACTCGGTTTGCGAGCCAATTAAATTCGATCTAACCAAAGGTTCTTTCTTGAATTCTTATCTGGCTGAACTGCATGTACATACTGTGTTATCGCCTTGTGCAGGTGTTGAGATGATCCCTCCCCTGATCGTCCAGACAGCCATCGCTCAAAAAATTAATTTGATTGCCATCACAGATCATAACGCAAGCAGCAACGTTGCATCAGTCATGAAGGCCGCACAAGGTGAGACCTTAACCGTATTACCAGGTATGGAGTTGCAAACTAAAGAGGAAGT
>CAYTXE010000090.1:0-9553 GCA_964441045.1 uncultured Candidatus Brevefilum sp. | reverse complement strand
TGCGATTGTCTCTGGAGCTGTTGGCAGCAGGGGACAAGGCAATGGACGCCGACCGTAGCCCCAGAATCCAAATTCAGTATCTAAAAAACAAAAACCACCCACTGAGAAATGGGTGGTTGCAATTATTTGACACAACTTTATTTAATTTCCGTTCTTCTCGTGCAATATCACCACTAAGCCCTCAGGGTTCAGGGTAGGTTTCACCAGCTTATTGGAATGAGAGATTGCTTCGTGTCGGCAGTTGTCCTCACACTGCCCACAATAGGCGCAGCGCGCTGGATAATAGATCAACTTATATTCCTCACGGGATTTCTTATCCATTTGCAACGCATCCGCCGGGCAGTCACGGACACATAACCCACATCCAACACATTTATCAGTATCAAATACAATAGCGCCCCGAAATCCTTCAGCCAAATCAAGGTGACCAAAAGGATAGTCAATAGTTTCAGGTGCTTTAATAAACGCGTCAAGAATTGCTGACAATAAACTGAATCGTTTCTTAAATTGCATCACCTTAAACTCCCATTAGGATAACAAATGCTAATTGTGCAAATGCCAGGGGCACCAATATTCTCCAACCTACACCAGCCAACTGGTCAATACGCAACCGCGTAAAAACAGCGCTGGTCGCACTCAGCATACCCATAATCACCAAGCACTCGACAATAAAAATAATAATGGCAATGATTGGTTTGGTCATTCCTGACCTGCCCAAATAAAGATTAATTAATAGAAAGATTCCCACAACCGCTTGCATATTCATCACCAGATGCCATAGAGCAAGTTTTGATCCGGTGTATTCAGTCAGTGATCCTCCCACGACTTCTGAACTTGCACTGGGAATATCCAAAGGATCCCGCTTTAATTTCCCAATCAAGCCTACAAACGCCAGGATAAAACCCAAAGGTTGGTAAAGGATGAAAGGACCCAATAAATGTTGAGATGTCATGATTCCTTCAACCGACCAAGATCCAGCCATAACTGCAGGCCCTATGAGAGCAATGAGGAAAGGGACCTCATAAGAAAAATATTGCAATAATGATCGCCCACCACCCAAAAGGCTGTAGATTCCTATTGATAGGATACCCGCCAGGTAATAAGCCAAAGTTGGGACACTCATCAAGAACGAGATTACGATAAGATCCCCCTCAAATGCGTAAAGACTGAAACCAGCGATTGGAACATACAATCCTGCTGTCAGGACCGCGCTCAAAGAGAGTAACGGCAGCAAGCCCGCGATCCGTTCATTGACCCCTTTTGGCAAGAGGTCCTCTTTACTGAATAGCTTGATCATATCCACCAGGGGCTGATACCAGGGTGGACCAACTCGCCGTTGAAAAAGAGCCAACAGCTTACGATCCAGCCATTCATAAGCCAGCCCGCATACCACCTGAAACACCAGCCCAGGAAATAAGAGCAAATAAAATAAACCTTCAATCACTGATAATACTCCTCATCGGTCCGCACAAGCGACACATAGGTCTATCCCAGCCAAAACAACAGGAATATCAGCAACTTGAATCGCGGACATTTGTTCCGGAAGTAAACATAGTGCGGCAAGCGTGGGAGTGCGTATTTTAAGACGAGCGGGTTTATCGGTGCCATCACTGCGCAAATAATAAAATAACTCGCCACGGGGGGCCTCAGATCGGATAATAACTTCGCCGGCTGGAACCTTACGCGGAACTCGTGTGTTCACCGGCCCTTCAGGAATATCTCGGAGTATCCTTTCACATAAATAAATGCTTTCTCGTGTCTCATGTACTCGGACAAGGATCCGTGCCAAGGCATCCCCATCCGGGAGTGTAACCACAGAAAATTCCATTTGGTCATATGGTGGAATTGGATTGTCCCGCCGCATATCCACATCCACACCAGAGGCGCGCGCTATTGGCCCAACGACACAGTACTTTTTAATCATATCTGCAGAAACCGGCGCAACGCCCCTAGTTCGCGCGATCAAGGCTGGTTCGTTTTCAATCACATCCAAAACACCTTCAACCTGGATGTGCAACTTCTCAACCGCTGTACGGATCATGGCAACTTGTGCCTCATCCAAATCGAATCGTACACCACCAATCTGGTTAGCCGCATGTAAAACCCGTCCGCCGGTGATTTCTTCCATAATATCTAAAGCCAGTTCTCGATCATGCCATGCATGCATGAAAATCGTATCCAAACCAACGTGCTTGGCCAAGATTCCCAACCACAATAAATGGCTGTGAATTCTTTCTAATTCACACATCAAAGCCCTGAGATAATAGGCACGTATTGGCACTTCCACGTTCAACAAGGATTCCACTCCATGACAATAAGTTGTGGTGTGGATGTGAGAACAAATTCCACAAACGCGCTCGATTAAGTGGACATTCTGGACATAGTTGCGTTTTTGTGCAAGTCTTTCAATACCACGATGAACATATCCCAGACGCAATGATCCACCAAGAACCCTTTCACCCGAGATATCAATCTTCATCGAAAGGGGCTCCTTTAAAAGGGGATGCTGCGGCCCAATCGGGATTGTAATTTTAGTCATTATTGACCTCATTTCTAATAAACGGTGGGCCTTGATCCCAATCTTCCGGGAGCAATAAGGGCGGTGTTTCACTTCGACCAGTAAATTTTACGCCAAACATTTCCGCAACCTCACGCTCATAGAAATCAGCACCGGGGATGATCGACACAATCGAGGTCACTTCGGGTGCTTTGGTAGGCAATGAGATCATTAATGAGAACCCAACACCTTGAAAAAAATTGTACATGACCTCGATGACATCAACTTGAGCTTCGCGCTGCTGAGCTGTGATCGTGGAGAGATGTATGCCATCAAAGTGCTCGTTTATCATCGCGACCACAACTTTTAATCGGTCCGGGGATATAACGAAGGTATCGTCATTTCGGATCTCCGTATAAACATCAAACGCACAGTCAAGTTGCGATTTAAATTTAGAACAGAGGGATTCAATATTAGTCTGGCCCATTTTCAGAGATCCTCTCTCTTAATTCCAGTAAACCTTCAATAATCGCTTCAGGGCGACAGGGGCATCCAGGAATATAAAGATCAACTGGCAAAATTTTGTCAACACCACCCAAGACAGTATCACTGCCATAGAACACCCCACCTGTGTTACTGCAGCTTCCCACTGCAACAACCCATTTGGGCGAAGGCATTTGCGAATAAATCTCCCAGAGGCTATCACTTGTTTGTTTCGTCACAGGCCCCGTGCAAAGCAAAACATCCGCATGACGAGGTGAAGCCTCGGCAATAATACCCAAACGTTCCACATCATAACGTGGAGTCAATAAATCCAGAATTTCAATGTCACAGCCATTGCAACCACCGGTATTATAATGAATCACCCATAAGGAGTTTTTCTGAGCCCATCGATAGGTCTTTTCAATCCACTTTCGTATCACCAATTAAATCACTCCTGTGTTTCGCGCGTTTTTATTCTCCCAAGAACAGCTGCGCTAATCGATATTCCAACCAAATACACCAAACCAATTAAAAGAGAACGCCTCACTAATGGTATGGTCGCAAGAACTAACACAGACACATGCACAATCCCAAATAGTAAACCAAGCCTAAAAAATGCCTTATAAGACAACCGAACCTCCAGTGGAGGTATTTTCTGACCACCGGAATAAGGTAAATACTTTTCGGGATGGTCCAATCCTTTGGCAGCGTACTTTTGGATAAACCTATATGCCAAAGACAACAGCACAAAAAATATGATAAAAGCAACTGGGGGATTAAGTAACAACTTCATATTCATATTAACATCCAACGAATGACATAATTAACCAAATTAATCCACGGTGAGGGATATACCCCGATAATAACAACCAATAAAGATAATAGAGTAATCGGGATTAACAACCATCGAGAGACACTCACAGGACGTTCCGGACTATTAAATACTTCTACTGTATTAGAAGAACGAAAATACTGCTTGATAAGGACAGGAAGATAACCACCCAAACTGATCACCGTGCTCGTCAGAAAAATCACCAGACAGATTATCGAGAATAAATCACCCGTCACCAAAGCTGCAGAAAAGATCATCCATTTTCCTGCGAAACCCGCCAGCAAAGGAATGCCGGCCAAACCCGCTAATGCAATGCTAAAACAGAGGGCTATCAAAGGCATATGATGACCCTCACCTCGCAACTTCTCTATATCTTGTGTTTTTAAATAAAACTGATAAACACCGGAAGCAAGAAATGCAAGGCTCTTCATGATCGCAATCACCAAAAAAAGAAATAAACCAGCCGAAAAAGCCTGGTCCAGATCGTAATAAAAACCAATCCCCAGTCCAAACATTAAATATCCGGTTTGAGCGATTGAAGAAAAAGAGAGGAAACGCCTGAGCTGACTCTGTCCCAGCATCCGGACTGATCCCACCAACATATTAAAACAGGCGAAAATCATCAGATACGCCCCCAGTTCTTCCCGGGTCATCCCCAACCGAAGGCATATCACAGGCAGGATGAATAACATACTTTTAGAAAATACCCCTGCTAATAATCCGCTGATAGCACTGGGGGCATTCCCATAAACATCCGGAACCCATGTGTGCAGAGGAAAGACACCTGCCTTCAAGCTGAAACCGAGCAAAAAACACGCCGCTGCAATCCGTGTTAAATTGTCGGGTGATTCCAGAATCTGCGTCAGGTGCATATCACCAGTACTGCGGTAAAAAAAGTAGATCCCCAGAAGCATCATCATCGCACCCAAACTGCTCATGATAAGATATTTAAATCCAGCTTTGATCGCGATTTCCAGATCAAACCGGAAAGCAATCAGAGCACTAGCGGCAACCGTCGTAAGTTCTGTGAGTAAAAACAAATTAAACAAGTTGTTGGATAAGAACATACCAAACAAGCCTGCCTGGATGATTAAAATCAGTGGGTAATACACCAGGTATCGTGAGTCTCTTGCCAGATATTCTCCAGAATAAATCGTGATTAAAATTGTAATAATAATAGAAACAATCATAATGAAGATGCTTAATGCACTTGGCATTAAAATAACCCCGCCCGGCTCTGAATTGCCAAAATGGGCATCTGAACTGGGTATCAGATTTGGAATTTCATTAAAATTGTTTATCAGCGCAAACAAAGCGCCAATCAAAACAAGAACAGCTAAGATTGATTCAGTACGATTATTGAGATCGCATATCATTGAGATAAGATACACGATAAAAGCGCCACCAATAAGGATAACAGCCGGCAAGACGATAGTAAACATACCTGACATTAGTGGAGACCTCCGATGAAGCTGGTCAACCCTTTCATCGCCCATGTCAACAGCGGACCCGGCGTAAGACCTTCAACGATCAAGAAAATTGTGATAACAAGTGTTGGCAAAATCAGTGCCAGTGGTGCTTTTTGGGGTAACGATTCCGGTTTTCTGTCGCCGAAAAAGATATTCCCAAAAAAACGTAAGGCATAAATTACAGTGAGTAATGAACCAATCAGGACTATGATTGTGAGTGCAATCGAAACACCTGAATCAAACCCGCCAGCAAAAATCATCCATTCGCTATTAAAGATGCCCAACGGGGGCATGCCAGAAATGCCCAATACACCGATGGCTGCACAAACGCAGAGGATGGGATATTTAAACCCCAACCCACTTATATTTTGGATATCTCTTTCGCTGGTAACAGCAACAATGATGCCCACAACCATAAATAAGAGCGCTTTGATAATTGCATGATACACAACGTGCATAATAGCGCCCTCCATCCCCCTTAATGTCAGTGAGCCCAAGCCAAAGATGATATAACCCATCTGACTCACAGAGCTAAAAGCGATGATGCGCTTGATATCCTTCTCAGCCAAAGCCATCAAAGCCCCATACATCTCAGAGATCAATCCGGCGATCATCATCCAGATGGCAAAGGGCTGAAGGTTTTCAAGGGGGAAAAGCGCAAATGGAAACCGAAGGATCCCATAGGTGCCCATTGAAAGCATGGCGGCAGCCAGGATAATCGTCACCGGCATAGGTGCCACAGTGTGAGCGTCTGGAAGCCAAATATGCAAAGGGAAAATCGCCATTTTTACTGAAAAACCAACAATGAAAAAAATGATCAGCAAGACCTGCGTATTAATCGCAAGCGAGTTGGCTTGCATCATCCAATCCGATATGTTAGCCGTTCCAAAATTGACAAACAGGGTGATCAGACATACCAAAACCATCAAAGAGCCCAAATGGGTCACAATGAAATATTTGAGAGCGACTCTGAAACGAGTTTCCCCGTAACCCCAAATCAAAATCAACAAGACCGATGCAACCAGCATCAATTCCCAAAAGATATAAAAAAGAAATGCATCATCAGCGAGGGTGGTTCCAGACATACCCAGACTAAAGAGTAAAAGTAATGCATAATAAAAATTACTATTTTTCTCACCAGTTTCTTCACCCAGTGAATAGACCATTGCAATCAGTGTAACCAGCACTTCTGTTAAGAGAAAGATCAAACAAAGCCAGTTGAGTGACAATCTGAAGGAAATCCCCATATTTTGAATCCAGGGCAATGAAAAAACAATTTGATCATTCCTCCTGAGCACAGATAATAACACTAAGGGTATCGCGAGAGCAAAACTCTCGCTAATAATACCAATGGTCGCTGCTTGCTTTTTCGTCGCTTTACGCCAGATCAATAAAACCAGTGCGCCTAAAATTGGAATTACTATAATTCCGGATAGAATCCATTCATGATTTTCCATCAGATTTTCCTTTTTAGAAAATAGCCAATAAAACCAAAATAACAATTAAAAATAACGGGATCAAAGCCAAATCCCATCGAAGCTGTTTTTTGAGAACATTTCGTTCATAACTTTTTATAGAATTGATCGCTCCATCCAATAACTCGCCCGATTTTTCAGGTGTTTTCAACTCTAATCTGAAAAACGCTTCTTCAGAAATCTTCACAAGTTTTTGGCTAATCCATAACCAGGCATTCTCAAAACCTTCTTCAACATTCTCTCGAATCCATGCAGAAATTTTATTGTAAGTTTTACTCAATTTTTTAAATCCAAGTGTGAATACATTTATTTCCAAATTTTGATACAGCCATTGTGTAAATTTGGTAAATAACTCACTTAATTTCACTAAACCCACAGAAAATAAATTTATTTCCAGGTTGAGGTTTAACCATTGTGCAAAGTTAGAGATCTTTTGCCCTAATCTCGGTTCAGCAACATGGAGAATCATCTCAGAGCTGATGGGTTCATCTTGCCGCTGTTCCGTTGAACACTTCTTCCAATCCCAACAAACCATAAAGCCTGTCAACACTAACCAAACAGTTGAGAACAAAATAGGTAGATTGCCGACATTGACCCCAATATACAAACCATTAATCAATATGGGGAAGATCAGGATGAGCTTAGTCATTATTGGACTCTTGAGGTCATCCTGAATGAGCAATAATAAGCGGTACACAACCAAGCCCAATAAATAATAACCAATATATCTAGTACTGATAAACGTGGCTGCCAGAAGAAAAAAACAACTGGATACGCTTCCCATACGATTGAAACGATCATAAGAACCTGATCTCAACTGGGTAATAAATAGAGAAAAGAAAAAGAATATCAACCCAAATAAGAGTAAAACGTATTGAAATGCTGCATTCGAGGTGATAATTGGGATAACACGATAAAGCAAATAATATCCAAGGCTTGGCATCAGGAAACCAGAGATCCAAAAGGATATGCCGGGCCCAGATTTTTTAGCTCGACGCAGCCATATATCAAAAGGCCAAACCGCTAATTTTATGAGGATCGCAAATAAAAATCCCATAAAGACCCACGTGCGGGGTCCGATCCTCATATTACTGGCAATGTAGATCATTTGCGAAATATCAAGCGTTCCAGAATATTGACTGATGAGCAAAATTGAAGCTAAGAGACTTAGATCACCAAGACGTAAAACCTGAAAAATGATAGCGAAATTTTTAAAGGAGGCAGTATCAGAAAAAGAATTCAGAACGATAATGGCAACCAGTAATCCAATAAGATCCAGTGCAATATACCGAATCATAAATTGACCGCTCATGAATGCCACAAAACCAAATATCAGCGAAAGATTAAGTAACGTTGCCTGAAAGTGAGAAATTGGATTCCTATTTAATTTAGAATTGCGATAGATTAAAACACTCAATGCAAAAACATTACCCAAATAAAGCAAAAGAGATGTATTGGAAACACTGAATATAATTGGCTCTCTCATGAACGTTAATGCTGTAAATATTGTTTTCTCCCCCAAAAACGCCAGACTTATCAAACTGGCAATGATCAATCCAATCTCAACAAGAATAACTTGACTTACATTGATTCGCTTATAAACAACGATAAAAATCCCTGAAATCAGGGGAATAAATAAAATGAACAGGAATAAAAGAGAACTAAAATCTAATATCATTTCTTTAAGACTTTGCTTAAACCTCTTCTGTCATACCATTATCATCCTCAGTATGTTTTGCCATACGGATGATCATTGTCAATGCTAAGCCAATCACGACAGCCTCGATAACAAGGGCTGATATAACCATGGATTGTGAAAGATGCAAATCACCTTTTTCCCAACCTGACAGAACCAGACCTAGGCTAACACTTTGAAGCATCAATTTAAGCCCGACTAATTGTGGGATATACCGTTTCCTTAGAAAAAAACAGAACAATCCCATTATGAAGACAAGAAGTATGCAGGCATGAATCAAGTTCACCATCCAATCTGCAAGCACCAACTCACTCATCTTCATCCTCTATGGGCAAAATTGCTGAAATGCCTAAAGCACCAGCAAACACCAAAATTACTTGAACTATCAAGTCCAATCCACGCCTTTCCCAGAACCATGATCGGAAGTCTTTATCATCAGGCTGAAAAGGAACATCTTGATTGATCGTTTGATACAAAATACAGCCAATCAGTAAAAGACTAAACACTGCTGCGAGAAGAATAGTCGTATTCCTTTTCATGTCAATCAATCTCATCTGCAGCGCTACCAGAGATGCTGGTAGCTATAATAAATAAAACACTGATAAGCCCTGCACCCACGCTGAGTTCAAATGCGCCCGCAAATGGTGCATCAAAAATAAAGAATATTATCGATAAAATCACACTCCCGATGCCAATAGCAGAAATAATCACAATCAAATTCTTTGAAAAGAGAACGAAAAATGATGTCAACACAAAACAAATCGTTAAAATTAAAATTACCCATGCTAACATAGAATTAGAATTTCTCCTATCTATACGAATAACATAAATGAATAAATTAGCTTTATATTTAGTTTTTACATTTAAACAACATCTTGATTCAAATAAGAATTTCCTGAGGTCAAGTCGTTACCTTTGTACATGCATTGGCTTAATTACAACGGTATCATCCTCGATTAAACGGCTCAACGAGGTTCTATAGAATTATAAGGAATGAGTATGCGTCTGTCAAATGATACTTGTGCGTTGTCCAGGAGATACCATACACTCTGGTTATCAAGAATATATCAGGTTAATATTGTTTTTGAGCAAAAGACAAGT
>CAYTXE010000089.1:0-9686 GCA_964441045.1 uncultured Candidatus Brevefilum sp. | reverse complement strand
GATCGAAAATCAATCCAATACAGGTTCTTAGATTATCCAGTAGAGAATCTATCCTTCTTGCTGACTGTTATGTGATATATAATAAAGTGAACCTATGATCAATCCTCAATTGATAAGGAAATAGTTATGAGCGACCAAGAAAATAAACCAAATGACGAACACAACCAATGGCAGCCGTATTATGAAGAAAAGGCGGAAGAAAAATACGAAAAAGAAGATGAAAAACACATGGAAAAACACGACCACGACCCGTTAAGTTCCCTAACCTGGGCACTAATCCTGATATGGGCTGGGCTGGTCTTCCTTGCCTCTAACCTGGGATGGCTGGATCAAATTAAAACGCAGCAGCTTGGTATTGAAGGCTTTACCGTCACGAGTCTGAGTACCTGGTCATTGATCTTCCTTGGTGCAGGCGTGCTTGTCTTTTTGGAAGCCGTCGTCCGAACCTTCGTTCCAGCCTTCCGATTTTCAACTGGCGGTAATTTCTTCCTGGCAGCCATTTTCATGGGAATTGGGCTGGGAGCCATCTTTGGATGGAATGTTGTGTGGCCTTTTATCCTGATCGCCATGGGACTTTCCGCCCTGGCCAGTGCACTGATCAGAAAACGAAAGTAACGCTATACGCCACCGAAATCCAATGTTTTAAGCATCCGCCAGGTATGCACTATTGGTGTATACCAGCGATCGCGTCCAATGCATCGAAAATATGGTGGGGTGTAGGCGCGGATCAGATCACCAATTTTATATCTTGCTAATACAGGCGTTGAGACAACCAGGCTGCCAGTTTCCCCTGGCTGCAATTCATGGAGCATCTTGACACCTTTGCGCGTCTCAACCTCAAAGAAAAACAAGTCGTAATTTGGAACCCAAGCCCTTTTTTCATCCACCTGCTGGCCGAACATCCCTTCTGTGGCACCATATATCTCTCGGATAACAACCTGGTGACCATACATTGCCTTAAGAGTCTCAGCTCGATAAGTGTTGATCCCTGGAGTACTTCCCAGGGTCATAACAAGGACCTTCCAGCAATCCTTGGGGTAGCAATGATGCCTCTTGTGAACATACCGACCGAATTCAATTGCTGTAGGTGCCACACCCCCCACCAGAGTCACATTCTCATCCAGGCACTGCTCATAAGCTAAATCAAAACGTTTCTCCCAGGCTGACCAGGCTTTACTGCCGCCAATCGCGTCAATTGCTTCTTGAGAAGGCACAGACCTTACAGGGGTTTTATGCGAGACGAACTTGGTGTATATACCTGAACTGTAACCATAAGTCACTTCTCTATCACCTGCTTTGATCGTTCCAACTACTGATGGAAAGTTCAGGTTGAGATTAACGCCATTAAAAACTTTCGCCGATCGGGTTTGCACTGCATACATCATCACTGCCCGACCTGCGGAGACCCGCATCTCGATATCCGTTGGGGTCATAGGGATGAATTTGTTCTCGCCCTTTGTTGTTCCACGTGTAATAGCCCAGCCAACTGGTGGTTCATTCAGGAGTAAACCGATCTCACCCCCCATCACCCTGCGGATTACTGGTTGATAATCGTCATAGGTTGCTATGGGGAACTTGGCACGGTAGTCTTCGGTAGAGCCCACATTTTCCGCACCAAATTTTTTACCGTAAGCTGTTTGGGCATAGATACCCAGTAATCTTTTCAGGACAGTTTCCTGTGCCTTTGGGGGGTCAGCCAGGGCAGCCTGCCAGGGCTGCAGCATCTCTTTGATCCTCGCCATCGGTGATGAAACATCCTGTTCGACCATATTGTCTCCTTCTTGTTTTCGGCAAATTTCATCTTAAATTTTAACATCATTCCATCGTATGAATCAGACCTGCCCTAGACAAATTTGAGCCGAGAAATGAAACAGGAATCTGTGTGCTTTGGGGGAATACTTACGCACTGTGCTGCTGAAGATGGGATCGGGCCCTGATTTCAGCCAGACCCTGAAGTACCAGGACACCCACAGATACCACAAAATAAGCACTGAAAAGTGCTGCCTCAGCCAGGTATCCCAGGAGCGGCACAAGCAGGAATGCCAAAACGACTTTTCCCAGCATGGCAAAGAAACTCACCCGTAAGGGCAGTTCAGCTTTCCCAAAAGAGAGCAATAAAGAGCGATCCCAGAAGAAGATGTTCGCCGCACCATAACCTATCAATAAGATCAGCAGAACGATAAATGCTGGGGCATAACTGGATTCATAGATATAAATTGTACGCCCAAATAGAGTCCACGGAGAGAAGAGCAGTTGGCGTCCCAACAGTAACAAACCGGCAATAACCGCCCCTGTCCAAACACTTGAAATGGTGGTAACTCGCATCAATAACGCTTTCAAATGCCCCCACTGTTTTTTTGCGATATGTTTCGTGATTTCAGGAAATGTTGTGCTGATGAAGGGAGTGATGGGCATGACCATAAGATTGATCACCGCCAATGCCACCTTGAAATAACCAGCTACAGTTGTATCAAAGAAGTAACTGACCCACAGCACCTCGCTGTCTCTCGCGAAGATTGTGACAATACTGCTGAAATTAGAGTTCAACGCAAAACGGATCATTGGTTTTTTATCTGGCAAATTTCCAACCATCGGTGTGCGCCACCAGCGTTTGCCCAGGCTTTTAGGAAGCCAATACAGTGCTAATAAAACTGGTCCGATACCCAGGATTATTTTCCCTGCCAGGTAAACCAGCATCACCTCAAAAATACCGCCCTGACTGAAAGCTACCGCACCAAAAAGCCCCGCAGTCACCAGGCTTTGAAACAGATTTAATAACGCTTGCGACCTGAAATGTCCTGTAACCTGCAAAGCGCCTGTGGCTGTCTCAGCCATAACATTAGCAAGAATCGTGATGCCGTAGATTATGAAAAGAGGACGTGTGGCAGTATCTTTTACAAAATTTGAAGCTCCCCAACCTGATAATATCACCAAAACCAGGTAAGCCAGCACTGCTGTCGCTAATTCAACCAGCGCGGAGGCCTTAACAACAGCCGCTGCTTCTTTGCGTTTATCATGTGCTAAGAATCCGCCCATATACCGCACAACAAAATCCCTCATCCGAAATGAGAGCAGCCGGTTAATGTTGGTGACAAAACTTATCACAACCCCCAATTCTCCAAAACTGGTCACCCCCAGCAGATTTGCTGTCAGAATGCTCAGGATTGCGCTTATCACCTGGCTGCCGAATAAATATGCCGAATTTCCGATAACCTTTTTTAACACAACATCTTTCCCCCACGTTTTTAGGTTTAAGAAGATCTTCTTCACGGGGTTTCGATCTGGCTTACTCACTCGCACTCCTTAATATGCCAGTTAACCAGGTTATCATTCATCACGTCCAGGCTAACCCGTGATCCCCAATCCAGTATCTCCACCACATGGATGATCTCTGGGTGATTTGCCCAAAAATCAACTGGGTGAAAATCCAGATCAGTCAATTTTTTCTTCACTCTCTATTGCCGTCAAAAATGAAACAATCTTAATAACTGTAAACATTTCAGCCAAACACGATTCGATGCGGTCTGAAACACCCATTAGAGTCTAACTACTCTTGGATGATCTTTGCCAAGTTTTCCTAAAGCATTGCGGGTATCCACCACCATAGCAGCACTTTCAAGAATGGCTGGATAATCATATGCACTGTGGTTGGTAATGATAGCCACACAATCAGCTCGTTTCACCTCGGTCATCAGGTCTTCTACAGCCTTCATTTGAAGGTTCTCGTGATTGAACTGCTGGATATAAGGATCATGATACACCACATCTGCGCCTTTTTCCTGCAATAGGTGGATCACATCCAGCGCTGGTGATTCACGCAAATCATCAATATCTGGTTTATATGCAACTCCCAGGATCAACACACGACTGCCATTAACAGATTTCATTTGCTTGTTCAAAGCATCCTGGATCTTCCCAAGCGTATATCGAGGCATACTTGTATTGATCTCAGATGCCAGTTCAATGAAACGAGCATTGTATTTTAACGAACGCAACTTCCATGATAGGTAAAGTGGATCAATGGGGATACAATGTCCGCCTAATCCAGGACCTGGCGTGAATTTCATAAAACCAAACGGCTTGGTAGCGGCGGCTTCAATCACTTCCCAAACGTCGACCTTCAGTCGGTCGCACATGATCGCCAGCTCATTGACCAATCCGATATTGATCATTCGGAAAGTGTTCTCAAGAAGTTTTGCCATTTCAGCAACCTCACAGGAGGAAACCGGCACAATCGTATCCAAAGCCTGTCCATACCAAGCTGCAGCGACCTCACCGCAATCGTCTGTGATACCACCTATGACTTTTGGCGTATTTATTGTTGTCCAGTCTTCACGCCCGGGATCCACCCGTTCAGGGGAAAAAGCCAGGAAGAAATCTTCGCAAACAGAAAGACCGCTGACAGATTCCATCTCGGTTAAGACCATTTCGCGTGTTGTTCCGGGATAGGTGCTGGATTCCAGCACGACCACCATTCCTTTATGTAAATAAGGTGCCAGGGAAGAACTCGCAGAGACAATGAAAGAAAGATCCGGGTCTCCTGTTTTTCTTAAGGGCGTTGGAACACAAATCGAGACGGCGTCCACTTTTCCTAGGGCTTGATAATCTGTACTGGCTGAAAGTTTTCCAGCCTCAACCAAAGCCTTGACACGCGCTGCATCCACATCAAGAATGTAACTTTCACCCCGATTGATGGCATCGACTTTTTCTTTGATTGGATCCACGCCGATAACAGTAAATCCTGCTTCTGCGAATACGACTGCCAGAGGTAGACCAACATAACCAATACCAACCACACCAACGCGTGCTGTTCGATCTGTAAATTTTTGAAGTAGTTTTTCCTTAATATTATCCATCATGCTTCCTTAATTAGATTGAAAATAACAAATTGCAATAATATCATATTCTTCCTGAACATGCGCTGTTATCGTGTCTAGAAAAGACTGAGCTGCTCTGTGATATGATCGTCTGGCTCTTCTTCATCAGGGTCTGTCTGACTCATTGAAATTAAGTTTGGATTCTCCTGACGTGCTTTTTGTGCCTTTGCGATCAATCCTGGTAATTTTGCGAAGTCTTCTTTCACCACACTGCGGAGTGAAGGCTGATGGAGTGCTGCTGCTGGGTGATACATTGGGACAACCATACGCCCGTTGGACCAATAATGTTTCCCGTGGATGCTGCTTATTTTTCCATTCGAAATAAAATAGCTCATTGATATTCTTCCCAGAGTGACAATCACATCCGGGTTAATCGCAGCAATTTGACGTTCTAAAAATGGCTTACAAGCTTCCAATTCTTCAGTATGGGGATCTCGATTTCCAGGCGGCCGACATTTGATGACGTTCGTTATGAAAACCTTTTCGCGAGACAATCCTGCTTGATCCAGAAGTTCATCCAAAAACCTCCCGGCGGCGCCAACAAAGGGTAAACCCTGTTCATTTTCATGAAAGCCTGGTCCTTCCCCAATAAACATGATTGATGTGTTTGGATCACCAGCGCCAGGAACCGCATTTTTACGAGAAAAATGCAATTTGCAGCGGGTACACGTTCCAGTTTGCTTCGCAATCTCCTTCAGAACTTCTTCTGGCTTCAAAATCTACCTCCAGTTGATGATTACAAATAGATAATAATGTTATCCGTAATTTGCCAAGTCGGCAAGTTTATTTCTGATCAAGGGAAAGAGCATCATCACAAGAGCATCTTCATGAGTATCCTTGTAATAATCAGTTTGCTTCTCCTTCACTTCAAAACCGAATTTCAGATAAAGTCTTTGAGCGATCATATTGCTTGCACGAACCTCAAGCATCACCCCCTGCACATCGGCGTCAATACATGTCAGCAATGCGCTTGCCAGGAGGTGCTGACCAATCCCTCGTTCACGAAAGCCAGGTTTAACCGACAAATTAGCAATGTGTGCTGTTCCCCTCATCAACCAAATTACAATATAGCCAACAACAATCGCTGATGCTTTCTCAGGAGCATACTCCGCTACCCAACAAATGTTTTGGTTGGCGTGCTTAATTTCGTAAAGAAAAGCATCTCTTGGCCATGGCGTGGGAAAGGACTCAAATTCAATTCCCAGGACTTCATCCAAATCAGACAGGGTCATCGGTCGCAGATTAACCTGCGATAGTCCTGGATCGATTGTCATTTTAAGCTGGTATAGAATTCGATGTGCTCAGGTAAATTGGTGCCAAGGTTACCGGGTCATCAGTCAGGCCTTTAATCAAGCGCTCCCATCCCAATTCTGCCAGGAATCCAGCCCGACGTAAGCTTTTCGCAGGGGAAACAATGATCGCGTTTTTCCAGCGACGTCCAATGATTGAACGGGCATCTTCTGAAAGTTCTCCACAAATGAGTGTTGGCTTTTGAATCGTCTTTACGAGGTCTTTTGGATCAATAACCGATGGGCCGCTATCTCGCTGCCATGAACCATCCTCTGCTCGATAAACTGCGTAAGCCAGGCGAGTTCGACCGGCATGTAAAAGGGCAATCAACGGTCTATCATCCAGCGGCTGTGCTGCGGCAACCACATCCAGTGAAGCAATGCCCACAATAGGCAGCTTAAGTGCGAGTGAAATCCCCTTAGCAGTTGACAAACCAATCCGTAAACTTGTAAAAGAACCCGGTCCAATCGCAACAGCCAGTCCGGTCAGGTCCTGGCTGCTCGTTCCTGTGCGATTAAAAAGCTGCTCAATGGCCGGTGCCAGCTCAACCGTATGATGAAACTGGCTTTGCCATGTCAACTCATAACGCACCGAAATACCATCATAAAGCGCCAGACTGATCCAGGATGTCGAAGTATCAATTGCCAGTAACACTAGAACTCTCCATATAGTTTTCTTCGTATATTCTCAATGATGCTTTCATAATGTTTGCCGCTTGGTGTCAACAGCATTGCGCGGTGTTCCATGCCCGTAAAGGTAAGTTTTACCCATAAGTAACGCTTCGGCAGGCTTTCCTGGATACGTTCAGGCCATTCAATGACGATCGGACCTTGAGATAGCATGCGGTCAAAATCAAGGATTTCAGCATCATAAGCATTGCTCAATCGATAAGCATCCATGTGGTACATACGCTGCTCATCTGCACGCCTGTATTCATTAACAATCATATATGTTGGGCTGGTTACTGGGTCCAGAGCACCCCACCCCTGGGCAATACCCTGAACCAGTGTGGTCTTTCCGGAACCCAAATTCCCTTCCAGACACACCGTATCCCCTGATGACAGGTACCGACCGAGGCGAATTCCTAAACGACGGGTTTGGTCAGGACTGTAACTAAAAAACTCAAACAAACGATTATCTAATATTGGCATAAGGTGTCATTAGTATCATATCAGATTTAAGACTAATCAGCAATTTTAATGCTTCAAGGAACAACGTAAACTGGATTATTCAAAGGTGTGCCTGGACAAAATCAACCCCAGGAAACCCTTTTCGTGGAAAGTGCCGAACGCCAAAATTGATGACTCGCTATCTTTTCAGCTCAGGTTAAATCTCATCAAACTGATACCAGGAATGTCTTATCCGTTATCCTGACCTTTGCGGACGATAATCTTAAGCCGGTTCTTCAAAGCACGCCTGGTCAGCATGATCCGATGGCCGCAAGTGACACACTCAAGACCAATGTCAGCGCCCAAGCGAACAACACGCCACTCAAATCCACCGCAAGGATGCGGCTTTCGAAGTCGAACAATATCATCTATACCCAGTTCTTGCAGCACGTTTGGATTATACCACCCGGGATTTTTCCATCAGTGATCCGAAAAAAACCACTCTATTGTTTCCCACAAAAAAAATCTCATTTTACAAGAAGAAAATTCCCCCATTTATGCTTCCACACAGGAAAAAAAGTTTATGATGTTGTATTTGATTTTTCTTCCAATAATTCCGTTAAACGGGGGTGTTCTGCGTAAAATCCGCGATATCTGGGCGGAAGCAGAACAGCTATACGACACATGATCTCATCTGTATTCTTTGATAGCCAGGCCTGTCGATCATTTCGATCTATCTCAGGCAACCGATAAGGCTCACCAATCCGTACTATAACTGGCGGACGCCGGAATTTAGAAAATTGCTCATTGATCTTTTCAGAGCCATAAATACCAACAGGAATGATCGGCGTTTTTGCTCTGGCTGCAATTAACGCTGCACCTTGTTTCCCCTCCAGCAGTCCCTTTGTATCCCGGCTGCGGGTGCCCTCTGGAGCAATGCCAATAATTGCACCGTGTCGCAAGTGATCGAGGGCTTGCCGTAAAGCAAAGAAATCCGGATTATCCCGATCTATCCAAATTATCGTGCATACTTTTTCCAATATCCAGCGAAAGAAAGGCTTTTTCTGGTATTTCTTTGCAACAATGGCCACGATGTCTGTTCGATCATGGATCGCCATTAGAAGAGGCGTATCCAAACGACTCAGGTGATTGGTCGTCAGCAATACCCCCCCCTGAGATGGGAAGTTCTCCTTGCCAATGACCTGAAATTTTGTTAATGTCCGCACCAGGAATCTGAGGGGAATCAATAAAGGTTGTTTGTTCACTGAATATATCTCCATTGAGCATTAACCCCAAACTTTCGCTGCCGTTGCTGATTAACTGACATCATCCACAATATCTTCTTGATCAATGCTGGTTTGAGTCTTTAAGACCTGTCCCTTTGCGAAAATATTGATTAATCAGAAAGATGCTCATCCCAGCAGCTAAAAATAATAGGATGAGCGGCAAGTTGAAGAGTAATGTCTGCCAGGGAGTTGTCTCAAGGTTCCCCGTAAACAAATGGAATACACCTGAAAAGAGTGCAAACGCATTCCAGATCCCATGCAGGAAAAATGACCCTAAGGTCGTTGCTATGAGGAGAAGCCACTTCCCCTCACACCAGGTTCTGGCCAAGCCCCACCCAATCAGACCTGATGCCAACATATGCAAAACTGCTGTTCCAATCCGCCCTAATGACACAAATAACCATTCTTCAGACGTAACAACGATTTGAAAGTAAAGCAGATTCTCCATTATTGCGAATCCAGCGCCGCATAATAAACCGCCAACAAAACCCTCCTGAGGGGAGATTTTTCGGCCTGCCAGTGACCATAAAGCGATCGGTTTCATGATCTCCTCAATCAAGGGTATGATCCCGCTGAAGATCGCAAAACCCCAGAAAAATACACTGGGTTGAAGAATATAAGGTTCAATCAATTTGTAGATGCTTTCCAAATCTCCTTCATGAAGCGAGATTTGGTTAACTAAAAACATCAATTCAGCCTTTAGATGTGGATTGATCGTCGTCCGATATGCAATCCAGAGTCCCCCGAAACCAGCCAATATTAATAAAGCCAGGATCTCCACGGCCATAACTAAGACTGGCATAATCGTCAGGCTAAAGCCAAAGATGCGCCACTTTCGCACCTGCGAACCACCATTTAACCCCCGTTGCCCAATCGTGTAAAACCATAACACGGGGATTCCAGCGACCAGTATATTGATCAATCCCAGTACAAACACGGATAGGTTCGGTTGTCCAGCAACCAACCATCCGACAACAATGATTCCAGGTAAAACAAGGATTGACCACATCAATCGCTTCTGAAATCCGGGGCGATCAGTCTCCAACCAGGCAGGGATGGGTTTCTCACGATAATCGCACAAACCAAGCAAGGGGGAAAAATGCTTCATCAAATATCCAGTTAAA
>CAYTXE010000088.1:6504-9781 GCA_964441045.1 uncultured Candidatus Brevefilum sp. | reverse complement strand
TGTGCCAAAGGGATTCTTTGATGTGATCGGGGACACATGGAAAAGGCTGGTGACCTGGCGCGAGGATAGTAAGTATAAATGCGGGAACCACCAGTGGCTGGAGGAAAGCCTGCCGTTAGAGCTGCCAGATACGGAGTTCGTTCTGGATCTGTATCTTCCCATTTCTGAATAGTCTCTGAAAGGTTCCCTGGATTACCCTCAAGGATTACCTTGGGGGTAATCTGGTTAGGAGCAGTTGTAAATCCATGGTCTACACATTTTCGTTTTTAGACCATCTCAAGGGTCATTTGAAAAGGTGTGTAAGTTGAGCCTTAGGTGGAAAAGATTTTGATTGCATCCAGTGGTGGGTTAACACATCAATATTGCTTTTGAAGCTTTCCCAATAAATAGCAGCAAATATGTCTGTTTCTTTATTGCCTGTACTTCAGGGATTATTCCAAAGGATCCATCCATTCATACATTCGATTAAATTTTTCTTCAGGTGGAAGGCTATAGTCAAAGTCATAAAGAGCTGCATCCCAACCACCATACATGGGATTGGGGATGATTATCCACTTCTCACCCCAGTACGCCTGATATGCAGAGAAGACCTCGTTGCGAGATAGTGGATTGCCTTCTTTTGTGCCTGACACAAAGTCATTTGGATCATCACCGATCAATAATAAGATCCTGTATTGTTCCGCCAGGAGACTTCGCCGGGAGGTCTTGTCAGTTACCCAATCCTCCTGCTCTCCGTTGGTAAGCAATGTATCAAGATTGTTGTCCATGGGGCAGCCAAGATCAATTAGATTTTTTCTCGTGGCTTGCTCAAGTTCATATGACCTGTTGGTCATATAAAAAACTGTTACGCCTTTGCTCTGTGCATATTGAAGGAATTCTATTGAACCTGGAACGGCTGGTGCTTTCGCTTCGTTCACCCAAGCATTCCACAAATCTATATCCCAGGTAGAGCCAGAGTTTACCAATCTCACCTGATTTGCACTGTTGTCCAATACCGTTTCATCGACATCTAAAATGATGGCAGGGGGTAAATTTGAGTAATTCCCATCCAGTTGTTCTATGGCTGCAGTCCAATTTGGGTCTGCCAAACCTCTATCAAGCATCACGGCTGCCAGTGAATAACTCTGGATAGCAGCCATTTGAAATTCTGCTGATGTCTGAACATACAAAATACTGTTGAGCTTTGTAAGGGCAAGATTCGATAGAGGTATGTTCTGGTCACATTGATTGTCCTGAATGTTCTCAGTATTTTGAGTATCATCCTTCTCTTCATTGTTCTCAGGGTTTTGAGGTGGTTGAGAAATTTTTGATGTGTATTGTGTGAGGGTGAAAGATAGGGGTTGTGGCCTTACGGTTGGGATCGGTTCGGCCTGAGCACAGGCGGTGAGCATCAGGAAGAAAACGATGATAAGACTGAAAAAGGGATAATCTTTTCTAAGCATTGGGGAGCCTCCTAATAAGTAAATTGATGTAATTTTTCTAACCACTATTTGTCCTTTTGATGGATTTATAACTCCTCTTCAATAGGTAGGCAAAAATTTCCTTCTTATGAGACCAGATGCATAAGCCGAATCTATATGGGATAACCTGATAAGATTCGAATAAAGGAGACCGAATGATTGTGTATTTAAGGACTAGTCCTATTGTTAGCATGTTGTATTGTCTTTGGAATGTTGTTCTAATTTTATCACATCTCTTTTCACACATTAACCACTTAATCCAAGCAGAAGTGGATAATTCAGGTATAATTTATCTAAATGACCACGTTTATATGTTGCAAGAAAAAAGAAAAGAAAAATGAAAAATAGTCATAAGAGTCTATTGGCAGTTCTGATAGTTGTCTTAGTAAGTGCTTGCAGCACAACACCATTTGAATTGATCAAGGATCCAACCCTGACAGAAGAGGAGAAAGTAGGTGAGATGTCAATTGACGCATATGATCAGACCTATGTAAAGCAAGAGGGAATAGATGTGATTTACCTGGCTGGAGGTTGTTTTTGGGGGCTGGAAAAGTTAATGCAATCCATCCCAGGCGTGGTGGATGTGGTCAGCGGTTATGCCAATGGGGATGCTGACCTGGTGCCGACCTACGCAAGGGTTTCCAGCGGCCGTACCGGGTATCGTGAAACGGTAAGAGTTGAATATGATCCAACCATCGTCAGCCTGGATTTGATCCTGTTTGCTTATTTTCATGTGATTGATCCAACAATCGAAAATGCCCAGGGCAATGACATTGGTACTCAATACCAGACCGGTGTGTATTACGTGAGTGAAGCTAGTAAAGCAACCGTTGAACGGATTGCAGCGATCGAGAAGGACAGGTATGAGGATTTCGTGGTGGAGATTGAACCTTTGGAACGATTTTATGGTGCTGAAGAATACCACCAGGATTACCTGGATAAAAATCCCAGCGGATACTGCCATATCTCCCGTGAGGAGATGCGAGTGATCAGTGAATTCATCGTTGATCCGGCAGACTACAAGCGACCCTTGGAAGAGGAGATCAAGCTGATGCTCACTGACCTTCAGTACAATGTGACCCAGGAGGGCGGAACGGAAACAGCTTTCAATAATGAGTATTGGGACAACCACGTGGATGGGATCTATGTGGAAGTGGTAACAGGTGAGCCTTTGTTCTCCTCGAGAGACAAATTTGACAGTGGTACTGGATGGCCAAGCTTCACAAAACCCATTGATGAGAATACGATACGGTTATATGAAGATAGCTCCTTTGGCATGGTGCGTGTTGAAGTGCGCAGCCGGGCAGGGAACTCGCATTTGGGGCATGTATTCTATAATGATCCCACCTCACCCAGCGGTACACGCTACTGCATCAACAGTGCCTCTTTACGCTTCATTCCCTATGAAGATATGGAAGCTGAGGCGTATGCTTACCTCCTGAAATATGTGGAGTAAAAGAATTTGAACAAAAAGAGGTTGATCGCGAAACCAACCTCTTTTTCAATACCTGCCATTATTATTCACGAATAATAAGAACACAATTTTTGTTTGACTTATTAATTGTCCTGTGTTAAAATCCTTATCACAAAAGCGGAAGAGCTTGCGGGTGTAGTTCAATTGGTAGAACGTCTCCTTGCCAAGGAGAAGGTTGAGAGTTCGAGTCTCTTCGCCCGCTCTTGGAAATCTCGAAAGGCTGGTATCATCAGGCCGGATCGGCAACCAGTATCAGCTTTTAAGTTCACGGCGACGTAGCCAAGTTGGTAAGGCAAGGGTCTGCAAAACCCCGATCACGGGTTCGAGTCCCGTCGTCGCCTTT
>CAYTXE010000088.1:0-6404 GCA_964441045.1 uncultured Candidatus Brevefilum sp. | reverse complement strand
TTCGTTTCACTCCGCACTCCCATCGTCGCCTTTTTTCTAATTTTTCCCAGACTTAAACGATCCCTTTAGTAGGGCGTTTTGATTTAGTGATTAATGATTAAGTTGGATACTTGCATCACGCGGTGTGTATTCATCTGCGAACTGCGGGATCATTCACCATTCCACAACTCACCATTCACAATTTTATATGCACCATCCCAACTCATAATTCACGGATTTCTTTTCCCCCCTTGCACATTCTACAGCCCAATGGTATATTCTTTAATACCGACCGGTCGGTCGGTGATTGTTTGAAAGTTACTAAGGATTTTATGACGTATCCGTCAAATAAATTAAAAACTCGCAGTGCCATTCTTGAAACTGCTTTAGATTTATTCTCCAAGAACGGTTATGAAGCCACAGGTGTGGCTGATATTTGTCAGAATGCCCATATCAGCAAGGGCGCCTTCTATTATCATTTTCCATCCAAACAGGACTTATTCCTGGTGTTGATGACCACCTGGTTGGAGGAGGTGGATAAATTCTTCCAGGCGGCAGCATCGTCAGCTGAGAATGTGCCGGATGCACTTGAACGAATGGCCGGTACGACCGGTCTGATTTTCAGCAACCTGGAAAGCGGTTTCCCAATCTTGCTGGAATTCTGGCAGCAGGCCAGCCGTCAGCCGTTGATCTGGGAACGTGCTGTGGCACCCTACAGACATTATCTTGATTTTTTCGCTGATTTTATTCAATCTGGGATTGAAGAAGGTGCATTTGAAGAGGATATCGATACCCAATTTACTGCACGCATCTTGATGGCAATCGCCATGGGCTTGCTGCTTCAGGCTTCTTTTGATCCAAACGGCGCAGATTGGCAGGTTATTACCCGCTCCGGTATTAAATTAATTTTGAATGGTATACGGAGGATAAAATGAATCTGATTACAGGTGGAGCGGGTCATCTGGGAAATGTGTTGGTGCGTGAGCTGTTGGCGCGAGGTGAGCAGGTGCGTGTTTTGATCCTGCCTGGTGAGGATACGCAGTCACTGGATGGGTTGGCCATCGAACGGGTGGAAGGCAATATTTTGGATCGCGAATCCCTGATTCGAGCAATGACAGGTGTGGAGACTGTCTTTCACCTAGCGAGTTTGGTTTCGATCACCGAGGAAAAACTGCATCTATTGCAAGCCGTGAATGTTGACGGTACTCGTAATGTGATTGACGCTGCAAAGCAGACAGGTGTGAAGCAATTGATCTATACAAGCTCTATCCATGCGCTTGAACGCCCACCCGAAGGAATATTGATCGATGAGTGCCTGGCTTTTGACCCCGATAACCCTGCGGGAGCTTATGACCGCACCAAAGCGCAGGCGTCTTTGTTGGTTCTGCAAGCTTCCGAGGAGGGGTTAGATACACGCATCATCTGCCCGACAGGGGTGATAGGACCCTACGATTTCCGACGTTCTGAGATGGGCGAATTGATCCTATCATTTATGGAGAAGCGGGTTAACATCCTAGTGGATGGCGCTTTTGATTTTGTGGATGTCCGAGATGTAGCCAAAGGTCAAATCTTAGCCCGGGATCGAGGAAAGCCAGGTGAAACCTATATCCTGGGTGGTGAAAGGATTGAAGTAAAGTTCCTGCACAATATTGTTCAAAAAATAACTGGTAAGAAAACCAAAGCGATCACTTTCCCCTTACCGATCGCTGTGATCCTTGCACCGATGGCGGAGCTGTATTATAAGATCACAAAGACCAGACCTCGTTTCACACGTTATTCGCTTGAAACAATTTCCAGTAATTCAAAAATCAGCTCTGCTAAAGCAAAAAAAGAATTGGGGTATCACCCCAGAAAATTAGCAAAAAGTATCTCTGACACGGTGCAGTGGTGGTTAAGTAACCTGAAATTGACCAAGCGTTCATTGCGTTTGTAACCTGGAAATTAAAACCAAGGAGAAAATTAACGAGATGCTGTTACAGCGTCTCGTTTTTCTTTTCCAAGAACCAGCAAGAAAATAGCAGAATAGTTAAAGGTTCCTGAACATCTTTGAATAGTTATTAATTTGCAGTTTTTTTGCGGATTTATTTTATGATTGCAGGATTAACCTGGCATTTTGGACAATAATGCGTTCCACGTTGACCAACGGTAATCTTCTTTATTGTCTCGCCACAAATTAGGCAAGATTCACCCTCTTGTTGATAAACGTTGAAGTGATTCTGAAATTCACCACCCCGGTAGACCCAATCCAGGCTGGATCCAAACCGCAGAATACCTTCTCTGAGTGTATGCTGAATGGCATTGTGCAGCATACTGGCTTCTTTTTTCGATAGGGAATCTGATTTGCGTAAGGGGTGGATTCTTGCCCGGAACAAGGATTCGTCTGTGTAAATATTTCCCAATCCCGCAATAAACGATTGATCCATAAGGAGGGGCTTGATTTGACGATGGGCAGCATGCAGCTTTTCGTATAGATATTCGGGCGTGAACTCACCGGACAAGGGTTCCGGCCCCAGGCTGTTGAATACAGATTGAGGATCACTGACATACCACATACGCCCAAACTTACGGACATTGTTAAATGTCAGCCGCCAGATGGACTCAAAGTTCATGATCACGCGATTGTAGGAGCCAGGCTGGATCGGATTGCCGTTGGCGTCCAGTCGCTTTTCTATATGCATATCACCACTCATCCGCAGATGCCCGATCAGGTGACCTTCCGAAAGGGGAAAATGCAGGAATTTCCCCCGTCTTCTAGCGTCCTGGATCTTATTACCGATTAACTTTTCCTTGAATGTCTGTGGTTCCGGTTCTGCAATGATGCGATCCCAGGTGATTTCCACTGATTGGATGACATGGCCTAGTACCGATGGATGATCTCGCGTGCCATCCCTGAGCCTGCAAATAATGGTTTCAACTTCTGGGAGTTCGGGCATGGTCTAATGGTTCTCAGGTCTTAAGCACCAAGTGTAATCGAAATTTGTCCCCCCAGATCAGGACCGATGATTGTTTCTTCACCGGTATCCAGAATCGCAATGCGCATGGTCTGGTCATATGGAGTGCGTGAGAGGAGTTTGATGCTGATACCTGGCCGTAACCCACACTTGCCAAGATATCGCAGCACTTGAGCATCTTCGTGGGGGACCCGAATAATACGCCCGGTTTGACCAATTTTAAGCGTGCTTAAAGTGGTTGGATCTATCTGGGGAATATTTAATTTTGCATCTGGAATGGGGTCACCATGTGGATCAAATTCAGGGAAGCCCAGGGCTGCATCAATGCGTTTTTCCAGCTGGGGAGACATTGCGTGTTCAAGCACTTCAGCTTCATTGTGGACTTCATCCCATGTATAGCCTAATTTTTCAACCAGAAATTTCTCAATTAACCGGTGTCGGCGCAGAATTTTAAGGGCAATTTTCCGACCTTCTTCGGTTAACTTCACGCCGTGATGTTTTTGATAGATCACATAAGGAGGCTGTGTTCTTGACAGCTTCTGCAGCATGTTCGTTACAGATGCGGCTGAGATATCTAAAGCATCAGCCAGTTGGTTGGTGCTGGCTTTGCCGACTGCTGCAGAAAGTTCGTAAATCTGTTTGAGGTAGTCTTGAATATTATGGCTTAAAGCCTTTGTCATGCTCGTTCCTCGTAAGAAATCCAGCTAGAAATTAGGTAAGACTAAATTATGATAGCATATAATAACTTAACCGTCAATGCAAAAAGGTAATCGCAAAGCCAAAAAAGATTGGAACACCATCCACATCGGGTTAGTAAAAAGTAGGGAGAATCAGGATTATTCTTACAGAGTTGCTGAATTCTGGGCGAAGGCTACCCCCATCGAGGGGGAAGCAGATCAGCCCCAAATTGAGAGGGTTTGTGTAGGTTAATCCATTTACGTAATGGAATGACCAGGTGTTTGAGTTGCAGCTATCTCATCGTCTTTTAAGGGATCTATTTCCCCTTGATCTGTTTCTTTTCCAAGTCCAATGATTGCAGGGATGAAAAAGGATGCCGCACCCACGATGAGCGTCAAGATCCCTCCGATAATGAACCACAGTTGGTTATTGGTAGCATCTGCAACAGGGCCAGCGATCGCGAGACCAATTGGGATAGCCAGGGTCGCACCCGCATGCAGAAAGCTGAAAACACGTCCCTGGATCTCTGGCTCTACTTTGGTTTGCATAACGGAAAGTATCGGGCCGTTGACCATGGGATTAAGGAAACCAAATAGCGCCATGGCTGCCAATGCAATCAGGTACATATTCGATGGCGCCAGGCCCACAGATAGGACGGCAACACCAGAGATGGTCAGGGCAACAAGCGACGTAATAATCTGGTTTTTAAAACCGCCCCATGCACTCAAAACAAGCCCGCCAAGGATGACTCCAACACCAAAAGCTGAATTGATGAAACCCAATTCATAAGCACCTTTTCCGAAATGTTCTGTCACAACCAGCGGCAGAAGGGAAAATGCCGGGTTGATCAAGAAGTTAACAAGCATGGCCAGGAAAATGATGGCCATTAACCCCGTCCAGCCGGTAACATATTTCCATCCTTCTTTCAAGTCTTGAAGAAGAGATGTTTTTCCGATTGACTTTGGCGAAACTTTGGTACCGTTTCGGACAGGTTGAGGGATTGAAAAGAAAAGTAGTGATCCAATTGCAAAAAACGCAGTGGCGACGTCAATAAGCAGAATGCCCTGTATGGACATTGTTGCGATCAAAAAAGCGCCCAGGGCAGGGGCGATGATGTTCATAAAGCCTTGCAGACTTTGATTAGCCCCCGCAATCCGGGGAAGATGCTGTTTGGGCACCATTAGTGATGTAGAAGCGGTCATCGCAGCCCATTGAAATTGTCCGCAAGATGAACGGATGAACATCACCAGGAAGATGTGCCAGATTTGCGCATTATCGAGAAAGAACATAATGGCAACGAAAAGCGTGAAAAGGGCGGTTATCCCGTCAAATACCGCCATGACGACTTTTCGGTTCCAGCGGTCAACGAATGCCCCGGCGATGGGTGCGATCACAATGGAAGGGAGGATTTGCATTAAGCTGCCCAGCGTCAGGATCGTCGCTGAGCCTGTTTTTTCAGTTAAGTACCAGACAAAGGCAAATCCAACCAGGTGACTTCCGAGCATTGAAAAAGCTTGTCCAAACCAGATGGTGAAAAACCTTGTTTTCCATTTTGGAGCATCATTGTGTGTGGTTTTCGTCGTCATTGTTTATCCTTGTTCTTTTTAATGCAGCAAGGAAGAACTGCCGTATTGCTGTGTTAATATATCCAAGAAATTTCCTTTTACCCAATCCTAATCTTCCTGGGAGAGGTTTGGAGGGGATAATTCCTTTTCATTCTCTTTTGATTTGTCTGGGAGTTTGAATTTTAACCAGGCAGGGATAATTGATATAAGGCTTACCCAGGCAGTGATAATAAATGGAAGCTTGGGGGAGACGTTCTCATACAGGTAACCGCCTATGGCAGGCGCTGGAAGTGAAAACAGCCCAAGGCTCGATTGGATCAGTCCAAAACCAGTCCCGCGCAGGTTCTTTGGTAAGGCTTTGCTGAGCAAGGATTGGTAAGCCGGCTGCATCATCCCAACGCCTAACCCGAACAAGATCCACACAATGCTGTATCCTAAGAAGGTGTTCAACCTGACGAAGATGATTAGCGCGATAAATTCCAATATAAATCCGATGACAATATTGACACGTTCACCTTTCTTATCTGCTAACCATCCAGCGGGGATATTTACCAGCATACTGGCAATGCCAAAAATTGATGTTAGCCAACCAATTTGAGTCACGTTCAATCCTCCGAATTGTTCAACGTAAAGTGGGATGTAAGTGAAAGAAAGTGAAAACGTGATGTCCCGAACGCCGTCTGTCAGCAGGAGCCATGTCACCAATCCACCGGAAATCATAATTGTTAACATCGCACCAAGATTGCTTTTCAATGATTGCAAGGTTAATTTCCCCGAAGTCGTTTCTTTTTCATGGCTGGCAGCCTTTTTAGCCATGAATATCCGCAATATTGTGGCACTGGTGTAAATTATTGCAGCAATCACAAGCATGAACCTGAAGCCGTAATTATCCACCAACCACCCACCCAAAGGTGGTCCTATCACGGTGACGATCAAGAAAATTGTTTGAGTAATCCCGTAAACACGTGCCCGATTTTCCTCTTCAGATTCTTCAGCGATGAACGCACCAAAACTGGGGCCGATCAATGAACGCGTAATAGCACCCAGGCTTTCACCTGCGAATACCCACTGCCAGGTCGGAGCGAGGATCAATCCAACATAAGAAAGAACCCCAGCAACACTTCCCATTGCGATGCTCTTGAGTCGACCAAGGGAATCTGAAATCCAACCACCCAGTATTTGCAAAACCAGCGGGATTATTTGATAAAGTGTAAAAAATAAGCCGATCTGG
>CAYTXE010000087.1:0-9782 GCA_964441045.1 uncultured Candidatus Brevefilum sp. | reverse complement strand
TCATGCGCGGGTTGCGAACGATCCCCGTTTACCTGGATATGTGTCGAGATATGGCTGAATTATGCCCCCAGGTCTTCTTGCTCAATTATGTCAACCCGATGGCCATGGTCACCTGGGCAATAAACCGTGCATCGAGAATCAAAACTGTGGGTCTATGCCATTCTGTTCAGGGGACGGCAAGATATTTAGCAGGGTTGATCGGTATCCCTATTGACGAGATACAGTACATTTGTGCCGGTATCAATCATATGGCTTTCTATTTACGTTTTGAACGGGATGGCAAAGACCTGTATCCCAACATCCAGAAGGTGATAGATGAAGGTCGTGTCCCCAATGGAGATCGTGTACGTTTTGAAATGTTCAAGCGATTAGGTTATTTTGTTACGGAGTCGAGTGAGCATTTTGCTGAATACACACCCTGGTTCATCAAGCATGATCGTCCAGATCTGATTGACATTTATAACATTCCTGTAGATGAATATCTTCGCCGTTGCAAAGTGCAGATTGCGGGTTGGGAACTGATGCGGAAAAGGATTGAAGACCCTTCGATTAAGGTCGATCAACAAACCTTTGCCCATCGGCTTATGCATGCGGGTGCTACTGTAGGTGAAATTGAGATGATTGATCTAATGTTGGATAGGTTAGAAGATCCCGTTTTATCTCACGAATATGGCGCATATATCATCCATTCCATGGAGACAGGCCACCAGCGTACCGTGTATGGCAACGTTATGAATGATAGCTTGATCGATAATCTGCCCAGAGAGAGTTGTGTGGAAGTGCCTTGCCTGGTGGATGAGAATGGTCTTCAGCCAACTCATGTTGGCAATTTACCTTTACACTTAGCAGGATTGATCCAGACCAATATCAGCGTGCAAGCACTGACAGTGGAAGCAGCACTGACTCTTAAGCGTGAACATATCTATCATGCCGCCATGCTGGATCCGCATACTGCTGCGGAGCTTGATTTGGATCAGATTTGGGCGCTTGTGGATGCGATGATTGAATCTCATGGCGAATGGCTGCCTGAATATTCTGGGTGACATGTTAGAAGATACGAAGCAAGGGATGATAGCGATTGCATGATAAAATTTGTGTGATATACAGGTATTGAAAAAGGAGCATGAAATGGCAAAAAAACAGACCATCTTCAACTGGCAGTTCTACTTTGGTTTTGTACTCATCATAACTGGCGGTCTTTTCCTCGCGGATCAGCTGTTAGAAGTTGAAATCATGCCTTTCTTTTGGCCGCTGTTGATCGTCATTTTAGGGGTGACTTTCTTTATCGGGATGGTTGCTGCAGGAAAGCGTGGTTCAGGTCTGGCTATACCAGGCGCTATGATCACTATGATTGGTATATTGCTCTTCATTCAAAATACCTTCAACCTGTGGGTTACCTGGGCTTATGCTTGGGGGTTATTGATCAGTGCTGCAGGTTTTGGTTTGTTTATCATGAACTTTTACATCAAGCGAGTCAATCTTCGCCGTATAGCTGGCTTGTTGATAGGGATTGGCCTGATCTTATTTGTTATCTTTGGGGTGCTGTTTGAGGTCATTCTCGGTATTTCTGGGACGAATATGAACAGCGGTCTTTTCCTGGGAGGGGGACTGGTGCTCCTGGGAATATTTGTTATATTCAGCCGACCACTGTTCTCTAAAGGGAGAAAGATGCCGAAGGCGGAGGAAATTCAGCCTGAAGGTCCAACACCTGTTGATGCAGCCTTTGAAGAAATTGAAGAAGAGCCCCAGGTGTCCCCTGAGGTTGTGCACAAGCCGCTACCCGAAGGCGCAGAATTTTCCAGTTTAGAATTCAAAAGCGTTGGTGAAGTCATTATTGTGCAGGGCGATTCCTGCGGGTTAACAATAGAAGGCAGGGGTGAGATTTTTGAAGATGTCACAGCAGAGATCCATGACGGAATTTTACAAATCCTTCTTCCTTCCGGAGCTGATAAATGGAAAAGGCTTACTCAGGCTGATAAGTTCCGTGATATTCGTTATCATGTAATGGTAAAAACACTGCAGCAAATCACCCTTGATGGTATAGGCAATATTCATGCTGACAAACTTGAGGGTGAGAAACTCATTTTGGAACATTCCAGTGTTGGCGATATGGTGATAAACGATCTGAATTATTCGGAACTGAAGGTTGAATTGAGTGGATTGGGCAAGATCCAGCTGGATGGCGAGACTCACTCACAAACTGTCAATCTGGATGGCGGCGGCAGCTACCGAGGTGAGAACCTGAAAAGTGAGACCGCGACCATATCACTCCGTGGGGTAGGATCAGCTCGTGTGTGGGCTGAAGGCGAATTGAAAGTGGATATTTCCGGAGCTGGTAAGGTTGAATTCAAAGGGAATCCCAACATTGAAGAAACAATTACTGGATTAGGCAGTATTACCCCTCTTTAGATGACCATTTAGGATGCGATGATATTCACCCTTACTCCAAACCCGAGCATTGATCGTACGGTGATGATCCCGGAGATCCGCTTTAACAGCGTCCTCCGCAGTGATAAGGTTCGCCTTGATTTAGGTGGGAAGGGTTTTAATGTCTCGCGTTCACTTCATACTTTTGGGATTGAATCGCTTGCAATAGCATGGGTAGGTGGCGCGACTGGTAAGATATTGGCTGATGGGCTGCAGGGTTTGGGTATACAAACGGATTTTGTTTGGGTGGACCAGGATACGCGCGGAAACACAATGATCATTGAGGAGAGTGGGGATTGGTATATCAAAGTTAACGAACCAGGTCAACCGATATCAAGAGATGCCATTGAACAACTTTTTAACAAGGTGAAGAGTTATGCAAAAAAAGGTGATTGGTGGGTGCTTTCAGGCAGCCTGCCGCCGGATGTGCCGGTGGAATTTTATGCTGATTTGATTGATTTACTTAAATCACGCGGTGCCCGTGTGTATCTTGATGCGAGAGGAGAAGCCCTGCATTATGGTTGTCAGGCAGTACCATACCTGGTCAAGCCTAATGCCGAAGAAGCCTCGAATATTGTTGGATTTGAGGTTGCTGACCAGGAGGATGCCAAACGTGCTGCCCTGCCTTTCCTGCGGATGGGAGTATCCTTTTTTGCCCTGACGATGGGATCGATGGGTTTGTTGTTAGCCACACAGCGCGAGATGGTATTTGCGAAAGCACCAAAAGTTGTCGCACATAATACAGCTGGGTCAGGTGATGCCTTGTTGGCAGCATTACTCTATGCTGAACTGTATGAAAAGGATCTCGCTGAGATGGCAGCATGGGCAGTCGCCACCGGGGCTGCATCAGTTGAAACAGAGGGGGTCAGTGAATTTGACTTGGGAAGGGTTCAGACCTTGCTGCCTGAGATTGAGTCACAGGTCATCAATATAATGTAAGTTTGGAGAAAATACCCCCTCTCCCAATTATTGTTATTCCTTCAATATGCTCGAAAAAATAAGAACCACATCCAATTGGATTAGAAAATTAATTCATAATGAGCCTGTTTCTTGATCAATAAAGTTTGAGCTTCCGGTGACATGGGGCTGTAATTTTCTACTGCGCCTGCTCGACTGCGTTTTGTGGTTTTACAATTCAAAAACACATTTTCGCGAATATCAGGCTTCCATGGTCCCAGCCGCACCTCTGCCTTGCCATAGCTGGGAGCGACATCAAAATGGTTGATCCCTTCATTAATAACTTGTTGGATGACCTGATCGGCCAAAGGTTGGTCAAGCCCTCCCAAAGCGACCGCACTGTAAATAGCCAGTGTACTCATGTGATTGGTGCGGCCAAACCGTCGTTTTTCCATTGTTAGTTCCAACAAAATTGAGATCAGACAACAATCATTCCACCGGGACCCTGCCTGCGTTTAAAGGTTGGTAAATTGTCTTTGTTGTTCCCCTCTCTTGCTTCTTCCAAAAGCTGATCAACAATGTTTATCTCTTCCCGTGCGGCTTTAAAGGACTCCAGCTCTTCCAAACGATTAACCAGCGATCTGAATTCCTGCATGGTCAGAATGACACCAATTCGATGCCCTTCCTTGTCGACCAGATATTTTTCG
Source organism: uncultured Candidatus Brevefilum sp. (assembly GCA_964441045.1). Classification (GTDB taxonomy): domain Bacteria; phylum Chloroflexota; class Anaerolineae; order Anaerolineales; family Anaerolineaceae; genus Brevifilum. The sequence continues at coordinate 5,751 of CAYTXE010000087.1, read as the reverse complement.
TTCATAGACAGGTTGTTCATAAGTTCATTCTGTAATGTTTCAATATTTATTAATCAGTAAGCATAAGCGTGCAAGTAGACTCATGCAAGGCCTTTTCAGGTTAATTTTACCCCTATTCTATTATTGAATAGGATTCAACAAGGGTTCATCAGCATATAGTTTTGAGGGCTTTTGTATTAAGCGAAAGCTTATACAGGTGGCATCAGAAAAGACCAAGGATACGCCCAGTTTTCTTGTCAATGTCGATGTCATAGTAAGCCGGTCGTGTGGGAAGCCCCGGCATCAGTCGGATGGGTCCGGCGATGGGATACAAGAACCCCGCGCCTACAGAAGCACGCACTTCTCTGATAGGAAGTCGGAAACCTTTTGGACGTCCTTTGAGTGTTGGATCGTGACTGAGGCTGAGATGTGTTTTCGCCATACATATTGGCAGGTTGCTGTATCCAAGCTTATTAAATTCTTCAATGTGCAGCTCAGCTTCAGGTGAATAATCCACACCATCAGCACCGTATATCTCCCTGGCAATGGTTTCGATCTTTTCTTTAATAGGCAACTCCATGGGGTAAAGGAACTTGAAATTAGATTCTTTATCCGCTGCTTTAATCACTTTTTGGGCCAGGTCAATCGCGCCTGCGCCGCCTTCTTCCCAGTGATTGGTGACTGCAGCTGCGATGATTTTTCCGCTTTCCATGCAAATCTTTTGCACTAATTCAAGTTCGGAATCCGTATCGGTTTGAAATCGATTGATTGCCAAAATCACAGGGACACCGAATTTATGGGTAATCTCACAATGAGCTCTCAGGTTCTGAATCCCTTTTCGAAGGAGATCCAGGTTTTCATTTTTATATTCCGGGGCGAGGGGAGCCCCCGCGGTAACTTTTGGTCCGCCGCCGTGCATTTTGAGCGCTCGCAGTGTGACGACCAGGACGACCGCATCAGGGATGTTCCCTGAATAGCGGCATTTGATGTCGAAGAATTTTTCCATACCCATGTCTGAACCAAATCCTGATTCGGTGATCACGTAATCTGCCAGCTTCAAACCGATCATGTCTGCAATTATTGAGCTGTTGCCGTGGGCGATATTTGCAAACGGCCCAGCATGGACGAAGACCGGTGTGCCTTCAAGTGTTTGCATAAGGGTTGGTTTGATGGTTTCTTTCATCAGAACTGTCGCTGCGCCAGCAACACCAATATCCTCAACGGTGACTGGCCGGCTGTTTTTGTCCAATGCTACAACGATCCGACCAATTCGTTTCCGCATGTCCTGCAAGCTGGTAGAAAGGGCTAATATCGCCATTAACTCACTGGCAACGGTGATATAGAAACCTGTCTTTAAGTCGAATCCCTTTTCTGTTGGACTTTGACCTACAGTGATCTCCCGGAGGAGGCGGTCATTTGTGTCGGTCGCACGTCGCCAGGTGAGTGTATCTCGATCGATATTCAGGCGTATAAAGCGTCGTCTTTCATCTTTGGTCAGCATATTTGGATCAGTCTTATTGATCCCCAGGTTCTTTAAACGACCCTGCATGGCAACCCCGAAAGTGCGCTCTCCGTATTCGTCAGGAGGACACAGGCGGCGGAAAAGGGCTTCATCACTCTGGTAGGATTCGTGGAACATGCGGGTTTCAATGGCTGCTGCAATCAGGTTGTTTGCCGCTGTTATGGCATGGATATCGCCGGTGAGGTGCAAATTGAAGGCTTCCATCGGAATGACCTGGCTGTAACCTCCCCCAGCCGCACCACCTTTGATGCCAAAGGTTGGTCCCTGGCTGGGTTGTCGGATGGCTGTGATCACACGCTTCCCTAAATGTGCACCTAAGGCCTGGCTCAAACCGACTGTCATCGTTGTTTTCCCCTCACCCAGGGGTGTCGGTGTGATGGCTGTCACGTCAATGTACTTCCCATCAGGGACATCCTTCAGGCGTTCCAGCACAGCAGGGCTGACTTTAGCAATATACTTACCATATGGTTCATACTCATCGCTTAGCAATCCTAATTCTTCAGCGACCTGCGATATAGGTTTTAGTGTTGCTTCTTGAGCGATTTCGATATCCGATGGAACCGGTGTTCTTCGGTGTAGTTTTGTGGGGATTATTGGGTTGCTGGGTTTTTCAATCATTAACAAATAGTCCTTTCATGTCCGTAAAAAATAAAACATGATAGTTAGCCATTAACTTATAGAATTTCATTTCAATTTTGGTGAGGAAGGTTAAGCAGATCAAGATGATTTGATTATATCACTAAACGTGCAAAAATCTTAGGATAACCTGAAAATAAACACCGCCCTTTTTGAAAGAGGGCGGTAGATTGTTCTTACTTAGAATCTTAAATAGGAGATCAATATATCCCTTTGTATCGAACCAACCACAGTCCTGTGCCTTCCTGCCGAACAACAGGATAGAAAGGTGTTTCGCTGATGGCTGATTCAGCATAATAACTGGCCAGGGAAACGACACTGATCCAGGTTTGTCCGGGTTTTAGGGCGACTGGGTTTCCATCGGCGTCTACAAAGCGCATAGGACGCAGCAGCCCTGTTTCTTTCTCATAATCCCCGTACTTTGTGGTCCAAAAGATCTTATACATCTCACCATCACGGAAGAGGAGAGCTTTGGTAGGAGGTCGGTTCTTGAAATTGATATCGATCAGGGTTGGTGCCTGGTAATCGTGTTCTGCAAAAATAACGATCACATTTTCTTTGCTAAGAGGTTCACCTGTTAGACGATCAGTGGCCATTACAAATTCATCGGTCCCATCGGTGGTGATGTCATAACGAACATAGGCACCCTGATCCTCTTCATACCGCCATTGGACCTGGTTAAGTGCGCTGTAAAAAATCCATACTTTGTCAGCGGGTTGTCCGTCTTCCAGTGGAGTTTCAGAGAATTCCATCCCTTCCAGATTAAAGTTTGATCCGCTGTAGCTTTCAGCCCTGGATTTTGCCAGGTCAATGAGCTTATCCACATCAACAACCGCACTATTGATGTCGCTGCTGTCATCACCATATACAGAGGTAGATCCGCTGAGACTTGATGCGATACCTTTCCAGGCTGATGACATCACCAGGAACCCGGAATATGCTGAACGGATATCTTCATAGGGTAGACGACCGGACCGAACCGGTCCAATCCCACCGCTTTCCAGGTCAACTGTCTCGCCTTCGTCTTCCTGGGCGGTTTCATCGTTCGCGTCTTGACCTTCAGACTCACTTTCTGGTTGGGGTGTGCCGGATTGTCCTTCTGTTTGTCCGCTGATGCTTTCGGGAAATTGCCCGTAAAACACGGCCAGGAATCGTGTCATACCTTCACCAATTGCGATTTCGAAGGTGATCGGGCTTGAACCTAATCCTGCCTGGGGACGGGCAGATGCCGGGAAATTTGATATTGATACAAGGGCTGGCGGCAGATCTAAATAGGCTGCATTTGCAGCAGGCAGCCCCGTCAGGGGATTGATCTCTTCGGGGATATCGTCATCGTTCACAGGTTCGGATACCGGTTGAGTGTCTGACGGCGATCCTTCTTCTGTACTTTCAGCATCGCCGACCTCGGTAATTTCCTCAGCTGGTGGGACTTGATCCGTATCTTCTTCAATCGCCTCTTCGGATGTTTCTTCCGGTAGTGGCTCCAGTGAGTGTTCTATTGCTGCTTCAGGTTCAGATGAAATTTCCTCGGGAATGGTTTCATCGGCTTCAGCTGGAACTTCTATCTCGCTGATTGGTGTAGGGGAAACACAAGCAGACAGGATTGATGTGAGTAATATCACTGTTAAAGTTAAATACAAATGTCGTTTTTTCATTTGACGTCTTTCCACAAACAGATTTCACTTGCAAAATTTTCTTTCTAGAATGATTTTACATGATGGCAGGCTCAATAATGGACAATACCCTATCAATATGCTATCATTTTCGAGATGACCAATATGTCTGTTTTGAAATTCGAATGATGTCAGATCACAGCATTCAGCCAGGAAATGATCCAAACCTAGTTTTCACCTTTGGTTTAAGGAAGGGCGAACGATTTCCCCTGCATGGGAAAACCATTATCATTGGCCGTGACACTTCAGTGGACATCCAGCTTGATTCCCTTTATGTATCGCGTCAGCACGCTGAGATCACTTTGGATGGTGGTTACTGGTTTGTGATTGACCTTCACAGCAAGAATGGTGTTTATCAGAATCTCACTCGAATCGAACCCGGGAAGCGAGTGATCCTGAATGATCAGGACCAAATCCAAATAGGGAGCGTCAGCACCTTTGAATTTCATGACCCGGAAGCGACAGTGCATCAAGCGGAAAAACGCATGCTGGTGCTTGGGTTATGGTTGGATGAACCCAACAGGGATGTGTTTGTTTTCAACAAGCGCCTAACGCCGGTCCTTTCACCGCAGCAATTTACCCTGCTGTCAGCTTTAGTCGAAAAATCGGGCGATGTGATAACAAACGATGAGATTGCAGAAGTACTGTGGCCCGGGGCGGCAGGTGGTGTGGAGAGCGCAGCGATTGATAATGCCATCAGCAGATTGCGGGATCGCTTAAACGAACTGGATGAAGCACACGAGTATATTGAAACCCTCCGCGGTGTGGGGCGGCGTTTTGTTCAGCATAAACCGATGTCATAATTATATTTGTGAGAGGCCGCATAATAGCAGCAGATTTAGGTGCTTATTACAGAAAAAACTAGCTTTGTGACTAACCGTTACACTATGAAAAAAACAGTAACAGTTCAAAGATTTATCTTATTAGTTACCGCCTTTGTTAGTTTACTGCTGTTGAGCGGTTGTGTGACCCTTTTACAGGAGATGACTATCAGGCAGGATGGCTCTGGTACGCTGCGTTTTACCCTGGGGGTGGATACAGATGTCTATCCCCAGTTTCAAGAAATGATCCCTGAAGGGTATGAACTGGAAAATTTATTGACTCCCCTGATATTGGATGAAAACATCACTGATGTCGAAAGGGAAAATTATCAATCGGGAGGCCGTACCTGGGAATCCATTCAGATGGAAATCCCGGATGTCGCACTGATCCTTGAAGATGATCGATCTTTTGGGCCGGTGACCCTCTCTATCTCACAGGATCAGGGTGTGTATTCACTCGAGCAAACCATAGACCTGGCAGAGTCAAACATAAGCATCCCAGGGGTTAACCTTTTGGATTTAACCGGGGCAGGGTACACCGTCAAGCTGAGCACACCGCAGATCATTGATACGAATGGGATCCTGGAAGAGGCTGGGACCAGTGTGTGGGAAGTGTCAGTGAGTGAATTGGTGCAGGAGGCTGAAACCGTTTACCTGCAAGCTGATTATGTCCTGGAACCTTACGAGGGCGTTTTCATCCCCTGGGAGACCTTCTTCCCCTATGTGGTGATCGGTTTCCTGGTCGCGGGTTTCCTTGCCATCCTGATCGTGATCATTGTGAATACACGGGGCAAGCGAGAGAAGAAACGAGAGGTTCATTTTTAGGTGGAAGTTCATTCAGAAATGTAAGGGCTGGCTTGTGGTTCCCATGCCCTTCGCCAGGTGAATCTTTGCCGAATCATAATCATTCATCCTCCCCACAGAAGCCAAGGAAAGCAAATTTCTTTCTTTTTGAATCGATAAAGAAATCTTAGAACTGGAAAGCCCCAGAAGCAACTCAAAACAAAGGGTTAAAGAAAAAATCACCCGTCGGTGATTTTTTATCGCCTATGCGATGACCAGAGATTCTGGCGTTTGGAATAAATTTTTATTTTAACTCGGCATGTTATTTTAGATGGGT
>CAYTXE010000086.1:0-9987 GCA_964441045.1 uncultured Candidatus Brevefilum sp. | reverse complement strand
ATTGAACCAGATGACCCACGAAGAATGGGAAATGTTGTGTGATGGCTGCGCTAAGTGCTGCTTGCATAAGATTGAAGATCAGGAGAATGGTAAAGTGTATTTTACCAATATTGCCTTTAATTTTTAGATTGCCAGACTTGCCGATGTCAGGATTATGATCATAGAATGAAGTTCATTCGCGATTGTGTCCCATTAACGCCTGCGTTGGTCCATGAATTGCGATGGCTCCCTAAAACCTGTGCTTATCGCCGGCTGGCAGAAGGCCGTGGTTTAGCTTGGTGGCATCCACTGGTTTCCGGTGATCCAGATACCGTTCGACAGGCGAAGATCTCAGTTTGTGAGCGAGTCATTCCAGAATCAATGGTTGATTTATCAGAGCTTGAAGATTATATCGTTTATTGGTTTGATTGAAATTCCTTAATTATCTGTGGACGCCAGGATGTTGAGCCAAAGGACGAAGTTTACGAAGGCTTATGAAACTTGATATTAAGGTATACTTAGGTCATCTCAATATCGGATTTATTTGTTATTTGGTTATAAGGAAACGAGGATGTCAGAATCAGAAAACTCGAAGCATCAAAAAGATCGATTTCTGATCGCAGTGGTACAGGGTCAGGATGCGAACGTTGCTATCGACACTTTACTTGATGAGGGTTTTGGCGTAACTCGTTTGCCCAGTATGGGTGGGTTTCTAGGACGAAAAAGTGCAACTTTGATGATTGGCGTTTCATCTGATAAAGAAGAAGATGTGATTGCTGCCCTTCGTAGAACCTGCCGTAAACAGGTGGCATTTATCGCAGTACCGTTAGAAAATTCACCTCTGCCCATGCCTGCACCCACACCGGTTACAGTAGGCGGCGCGAGTATTTTCTCGCTTGACGTTGAACACTACGAGGAGTTTTAGAAATGAAACTCATCATTGCGATAATAAAAGATCAAGATACTGATCCAGTCTCACGAGCACTGACCAAGAAAGGTTTCAGGGTCACCTTAACTGCCTCAACTGGTGGTTTCTTACGCAGTGGACGCAGCACATTGTTGATTGGGGTTGAAGACGATCAGGTTGACACTGCATTAGAAATCATCCGTTCGTATTGTAAGAAACCAGAAAAACCAGATGAGAAACGCGCAACGATTTTTGTGATAAAGGTTGACAAATTTACACAGTTATGATTTAACCTTTACATAACAAGTTACATAACGTAAACTATTGGTTTACGTTGAAAATATAGAAACAACAATCAGGTCAAATTTAGAATTAAGAATGTGTCGTTATGATTAATTATTTAGAATAGGAGAAAATGATGAACTTTGGATTAGCATTCAGTTATGTATTCAAGGATGAGCAATGGTTCAAGAAGGTTGCTCTCCCAGCCCTGTGTGGTTTGATCCCGGTGATCGGTCCTTTTATTGTTTCAGGTTGGGGGTTAAAGGCTACAAAAAACGTTATAGACGGCAATGAAGAGCTTGCCCTACCAGACCTGGAATTTGGCGCAGATATCGGACGCGGATTTATGGCTGCGTTGATCACACTCATCTACAGTCTGCCGGTTGTGATCCTTTTAGGTCTTGCCTCTGGTTTGTTTGTTTGGGGTAGCGATCAGGATGAAGTTTTTATGATCATTCTGTTTATCGCTGGTGGCTGCATCGGTCTGCTTGGTGTGCTCCTGGCTGTTCTGATCGTTTTTCTGGGAGTGGCAGCCGTCGCAAATTATGTTGCCAAAGGTAAATTTGGTGCAGCATTCAATTTCAAAGAGATTTTTGGATTACTCAAAAAATCCTTTGTGTCCTGGCTTCTTGTAGTCTTAGGACAGATCCTGGCAATGAGTATTATCGCACCTTTGGGTGGAATCGCATGTGGTATTGGTGCTTTATTGACCCTTGCTTATGGTACCGCAATGTATTCACATTTACTTGGACAAGCGTATAATCAATCTGTTTTACCTGCTGCCGGGGAAGTTGAAACCCTCTAATTCTTTCCTGAACGAGAGGTAATTAATGAGAGCCACTTTCGAGTGGCTCTTTTAGTTTTGCTCATTCGTGGAATTCTTGCACCTGATACAGGAAAACTTGCAGATGTTTTTTACGCCACAAGCCAGAAGGAGCGCCCATTTTCATGCAAAGATGTGAAAGGAATTCCTCTGGGTCAGGCAGTTTTTCCCAGACCTGGGGGAGAAAGGTCGCTTTGCGAAAGCCATTTTGCAGCACCACGCCATCGATCCCCGGACGAATTTTATCGATCAGGTCCTGTGATCCTGAATATTGCAGCGGAACCTTTGGTGTGAGAATTGAGACTTCGATATCGATCATCCTACATTCTTGTGGTTGAACGATTGGGAACCTTGGGTCTTGCATGGCTGCAGCAACAGCATGTTCCTGAACGTCTTCCGCAAGGGGCTGGTAAGCTTCCAGCGTTCCAATGCAGCCGCGCAACTCCCCATTTTTGGTCAGGGTAACAAAGGAAGCACCATTCGCTTGAAGTGCTGGTGATAATTCATTTAGATTAATCTCTGATAAAACCTGCCCCCCAACAGAATTTTCCAGAGCATTCCTGGCAATTTTTAATAAGGTCTTTTGATCCGCCTGATTTATTAATTGAGACATTCGTCTGTCTGCTTTCTCTATTTGAACTTGTTCAAGGATGGTATTTTTGAAAGAGAATGCATCCTTACTCTCTCTAATAATTTTGTTATACTTTGTGATAGGATGCAGGTCAAGCTGAAATGATTAGTATATTTGATTGATCTCTGTATCAATAAGTCAATCTGTCAATTATTTGAGTATTAAGGTAAGATTTTAACCAATGCAACAAGAAAATTCATCTAACTCAATTCCAGAAGATCAAGAACCGGTCATCCCCGAGAAAACGGATCATAGCACCAGGGAGTTAAAACCCAGGCAGGTAAAACCATTTAATTTTTGGCGCGGGCTACAGACGACACTTGGTGCGGCATTTATCGTCGCCACACTATTTACGCTTTGGACCCCTGGAAGCCTGGTTGAGAGCGGCCTGGAAGCCAGAATGGCGCAAGTTGTAAATTCTGCGTCGGGGGCGGATGAGATTGCGATTGAAGGTGTTTCTGACCCTGCAGAGGAAGAGCGTTTAAATACGATAGGGATCGTTTCCGGGCATTACGGATATGATTCGGGAGCCGTCTGTGCAAACGGTACCACCGAAGCGGAGATGAACCTGAAAATAGCCACACTTGTCCAAAAACGCCTTTCCGATCTGGGCTACCAGGTGGATTTATTAGAGGAGTTCGACTCCCGTTTAAATGGCTATCAGGGCGCCGTCCTTATTTCGATCCATCTGGACTCATGTTCATACATTAATGAACAGGCGACTGGATTCAAGGTGGCAGCAGCTCTCTCAACGCATAATGCTGTCGCCAGCCAGCGACTGACGACTTGTCTTTCGAATCGGTATGGACAGGTTACTGGTCTTCCATATCATGCAGGGTCTGTCACCGATGATATGACTTACTACCATGCGTTTTCAGAAATCGATCCGGATACGGTTGCCGCGATCATAGAAGCTGGTTTCTTGAATAAAGATTACGAATTCATCACTGAAAAAACAGATCAAATTGCTGAAGGTATTGTTGCAGGTATCCTGTGTTTTATTAATCAAGAGGCAATTGAACCAGTTCAGGACCCGTAGCTATGATGAACGAGCCTGATCATAAATTGATTGTAGAAGCCAAAGCTGCTCTTCGACGCGGTGATCGAACATTGTCAAGGCGGATCGCCCAGAAATTCGTTTCAGAGCATCCTAATGATGTTGAAGGATGGCTTTTATTAGGAGGGCTATCCGATCCGAAAGGCAGCCTGAAATATTTGCAAAAAGCGCAGGAACTCGCCCCTGATGACCCGCGTGTAAAAAAAGCATTGGATTGGGCACAACGTCGTTACGATGCTGAAGAGGCTGCGCCCTCAAGTAAGAAAACGCAAGCAATCCATCGCACGACATCCCCACAGACCTTCAAAGTTGAACCACCTGTTATCATAGAATCCCATCAATCTGTTTGGGTATGGACTTTAACTTTTTTATTGGTTCTTACGCTGATTTTTTTTGGTTTAGATTTGATCCCCAACCATTTTGTTCGGGCTGCTGATAAAGCCAGGCTCATTAACCATGAGAACCTTGCCAAGCCAAGTCTGACCCCAACCGCCACGAATACCCCGACACCAACATCCACCTCGACGCCAACGCAAACACCTACATCTACCCCCATCCACACATTGACAGCTACTTCTACTCCAACTGCCACAAGAACGACTCAGCCACCTACATCAACCCTCGTGCCAACGCAATCTGAACCGCCATCCCCCCCGGATGATATTGATGATGATGATCGATGGATTGATATTGACCTTTCAGATCAGCGTTTATATGCCTATGAAGGTCAAACCAATGTACGTTCATTTGTTGTTTCCACTGGCACCTGGGATCATCCCACTCCAGTAGGCAGCTATAATGTCTGGGTCAAGTTGAGATATGCAGCCATGTCGGGTCCGGGGTATTATTTGCCGGATGTTCCTTATACCATGTATTTCTATAGTGGTTATGGTATACATGGCACTTACTGGCATAATAATTTTGGGACGCCTATGAGCTATGGGTGTGTCAATATGATCACTGAAGAAGCAGGTTGGTTATATAATTGGTCCTTTGTTGGCATCCCTGTGATTGTTCATGAGTGATTCACCCAGTTTGCGAATTAATCAATCAAAATTTACCCGGCGGGAATTCCTAAAATTTGCAGGAGTGGGCTTGGCTGGATTCTTAATTCCTGGAAAAGCATTCTCCAGTGCACAAACAGCCTTTCATGAGGGAAAAGCTGCACTTCTGCTTGGTCGGATTACTTATTCTGGTCATGAGCTGTACAAAGAACCGCATTCAGAATCCAAACTGATCATGCGGATGGCAAAAGATAGTGTGCTGCGGATCACCGGCGTAACCATTGGTGAGGAAGAAACTTCACCAAATCGTATCTGGTATGAACTTAATGATTTCGCATATGCCCATTCAAGAAGAATTCAACCTGTTAAGGACGAAGAAAATAGTGTCAATACTGTTATCCCTGAGGGTGGTTGCCTTGGAGAAGTCACTGTGCCCTTCGTTAAGGCATATTCAAGTATGGATACAGATCGTACAGTTTTGTATCGGTTCTATTATGCAGCAACATTCTGGATCTTAAAACGATTACTTGATGAGGGGGGAGATGTCTGGTATCAACTGCTTGACGATCGAAACTACCGTGCCTATTATGTGCCTGCTGCGAAACTTCGATTGGTCCCTGAAACTGAATTATTCGCGATCTCAAAGGATGTCCCTCCGGAAGATAAAAAAATTGTAGTGGATTTGACAGAACAATTGCTTACTGCATATGAAGCTGAACAAATCGTTTTCATGAGTCGAGTTTCAACTGGTATTCGTTTACGCGAGGGTGGTTTTGCTACGCCAAAAGGATATTATCGAACAATTAGAAAGCGACCCTGCCGGCATATGGCCAACCCGACTAATGACTATGGCAGCGGCTTTGATCTGCCTGGTGTGCCATGGGTGAGTTATTTCAATTCACAAGGTGTGGCGATCCATGGCGCTTACTGGCATAACAATTTTGGTGTGCCTTACAGCCATGGCTGCATCAATATGACCCCGCAGGCTGCAAAATGGGTTTATCGATGGACTAATCCCACCGTCCCACCGGATTATTATTACTTTTCAGATCCTGATGGCACTCGTGTTATAATTCAATAAAGAGATTATCAAAAAATTCAAAAAAGAAAGTTAACCAGAATCTTATATCGATTGGATATATTTTAATATAGCAATTGATATTTTTTATTTGGAGGAAGACTTGTCTAAGCAAGCAGTGTTTAAAGACCTGGTTTACGATGAATTTGGTCAACCTGTCTCAACGGGTTGGATTGGCAGTGAACCGTGCTATATAGTTGATGATGACGGATTCAAGCGGCATATCCCAGCTGAGGATGTTGACCGACAGGTTTGGCAATACATGCAGGAGCAAATCGAGGGGAATGAGGATTTGCTTTCAGAAAAAGCAGCTGAAATGCTTGGCCAGGAGGATATTTTTACACTGGCTGCACTTCAGAATCAGTTAAAGAACATGGATGCGCAATTTGATCAACTGGCTAAAGTGGGTATCCCTGAAGAAAGTCGCTTATATATGGGTATGATTGGGTTTCGGATAATCATTTCTATTCATGGTGAAGTATTGGAGATTATTCAACCTAGGATCGTGAATGAAAATGGAGAAGATTAGGGTTTTGAAGATCGTGAAACAGGTGTAAAATGATGATTAAGGAGAAGTCATATGATCTCAGATTTCATCGTTCACGTTGATGAATCGGATTTTCAATACGAGGTTCTGCAGTATTCTGCACGCGTACCAGTCGTAGTTGACTTTTGGGCGACATGGTGCATTCCCTGCAGGGTGCTGGGGCCTCAACTTGAAGCCCTCGCCAGGGAAGGCGAAGGTCGGTTTCGGTTGGCAAAAGTTAACGTAGATGAGAGTGTCAGATTGGCTAAACAATATAAGATTCGTAATATCCCTGCAGTGAAGGCATTTGTGGATGGTCACGTTGTTTCAGAGTTCTCAGGCGTTTTAGGGGATGAGAATTTGAGAGATTTTGTCAAACGTCTTGCACCTGCACCGGGAAACCTTCTCTTAGCTAAGGGGAATAATTTGTTAGATTTAGGTGAAGCCCCTGAAGCGGAAGACACCTTCAGAGAATTCCTTTCTATGCAGGTAAACCATCCTGGCGCTTTGCTGGGGCTTGTGCGTGCATTATTGATGCAGGGAAAGGGACAAGAATCGAAACTGCTCTTGAGGGTATTTCCTGCGAGCTCTGAATATAACACTGCTAAATTATTAGGGCCGGTTGCTTTAGCTTTTACTGAACCGGGTGACGCTGATAATGACTTTGATGATGCCCTTGAGGCTGCCTTCAGGAATGGAATACGTCTGGCTAAACGAGGTAATATTTTGGCAGCCATGGACGGTTTTCTGGATATTTTACGAAAAGATCGTCATTATCGCAGTGATCAGGTTAGGGATATTTTTATTGGATTACTGGCATTGATTGGGGATAACCATCCTGAAGCACGGCAGTACCGACAGGAGTTGGCGTCGGTTTTGTTTTAAATGCTTGGTGAATGGTGAGGAAGTGAATTGGGATGGGGGAATCAGGCGAAAAGGATCAGGCAATCAGGTAAAAGGTGAATAGGATAGTTTAGGGTGAAATACAAACTGATTGCTTCCGATGGATTTTCTTTAAACTTGGGAATATCAAACTGACCTGAGATGTGAATGTTTCGATGCTAATCCTTCTCGAAAATACTGATGCTTTCTATATGTGCTGTTTGTGGGAATTGGTCAAAAGGTGTGACTGAGACTAGTCGGTAATCATTATGCAGTAATTTTCTAGCATCTCGAGCGAGTGTCGCAGGGTCGCAAGATATATAGGCGATTTGCTGGGGTTGAAGGAATTTTATGGCATCGTGTACCACCGGGGTAAGGCCAGCGCGCGGGGGATCAACGAGCATAAGATCAAAACTGGCTTTGAGGGCAGGTAAGGCTTTTTCTGCTTCTGCTTCATAAAGAACCACGTTGTCATAATCAGCCAGGTTGATGGTGAAATCATGACAAGCTGAGCCAGAGCTTTCAACAGCAGTGAGATGACCGACCTCCTTTGCGATGAAAGCGCTGAATAAGCCAACACCAGCATAAAGCTCCAATGCCCTTGTTTTTTTGTTAAGCATCAGGTTGTCGAGTAAGTATTGGATCATCTTTTCCGCGACTTGATTGTTGACCTGGAAAAACGACCGTGCTGATACACGGAAATGGCAGTCCAGCAGGGAGTAGGTAAGATGGTCATCACCTGCAAGGACGGTTAGCGGTGCGTCGGGTGGGGTGTAAACGGCGGATGCAGGGATATCTAAGCTAAATTCTGGGGGATGAGGGTCATCACCTTCCATGATCAACATGAGCGCATTGTAAGAATCCTGACGAATACCCAGGCGGTATAGACCTGAATCCGGCTCTAATTGAAGCAGCGGCCAAAGTTTATTGATTGCAACTTGTGGTAGGTGGCACTCCTGTATGGGCAGGAGGTGTTCGCCATCTGCATGAATGTATCCCAGTTCACCCTGCTGACCGAGATGAAATTGGACTGTGTTGCGGTAATTCATGGGCTGGGGTGAGGAGACGATCGGTTGAATGGGAGGGTCATTGATTTTGCCAATGCGTTGAAATTGATCTTTAAGAATGGCTTCTTTGAGGGTTAGCTGTTTCGTATAGGTGAGTTGCTGGTATTGGCAGCCACCACAGGCTCCAAAATGTCTGCAATGAGGTTTGATACGATCAGGCGATTCTTCAATGATTTCGATCAGCTTCCCCCGTGCAAAACGTTTCTTTTCTTCCAGGATTTCCACACGGACGGTTTCACCCGGGAGAGCAAAGGGGACAAAGATGGCGCGTCCATCCGGCATTCGGCCAAGGCTATCACCTCCAAAAACCGATTTATCCATATTGATTATGATTGTGTTATTCGTCATCTTCAGAATCCTGGTTATGTAGTTGCCGCTTGTTATATCAAAAAAGAATGCCCAGCCAAAAACTGCTCCTGACCGGGCAATGATTCGCTTTCCTATTGATCAGGCTACATTTTTTCGAGGAAAGTCTCAAAAGCTTCCAGCAGCGTATCGACATGGTGCATTTGTGTTTCACCCATGTGTGCGATGCGGAAAGTCTTATTCTTTAAGTCACCGTAGCCATTGGCAATGAGCATGTCTTTCGTCCGCAGGTATTGGTTCAACGCACCAATGTCAACACCGCGCAGGTTCTTGATAGTGGAAACGGTCTTGGAGCGATAGCCTTCTGGAGCCAGAGGTTCCATGCCGTGTTCAAATGCCCAGCTTTGTACTCTATCAGCCATAGCCTGGTGACGTGCAAAGCGATTTTCGAGCCCTTCTTCCAGCATATTATCGAGTTGGACATTCAATGCCCAAATCAGGGATATTGGTGGCGTCATAGGTGTGGAATTCTTGATGCGGTGTTTTTCCAGGCGCAGGAGGTCAAAATACCAGCCCCGGTTGTTGACAGTTTCAGCTTTTGTCAAACAGCGGTCAGAAACGGCTGCAAATGACATGCCGGGAGGTAATGCTAAACATTTTTGAGAAGATGTGAGTACAAAATCCAGGCCCCAGGCGTCTGTCTCAATCTTAACACCACCCAGTGATGACACTGCATCAACCAAGATCAAAGTGTCCGGGCTGATCTCATGGACCACAGCTGCCAGTTCTTTCATGGGATTTTCAGCACCGGTGGATGTTTCGTTGTGGACGATCGTGACGGCTTCATAGTGTTTCTTTTTTAGTGCATCCGCAAGCATTTCAGGGGGGATGATCTCACCCCATGTGACATCCAATCGATCCGCTTGTTTTCCGTTTGTGACAGCAACTTGATACCAGCGTTCGCTGAATGCGCCATTGATGCATGAGAGAACATCCTTTTCAACCAGATTGCGTATACCAGCTTCTTGCATCCCGGTGCCGCTGGCTGGTGGTTGGAAAATCCTTGCTTCTGTCATGAAGACTTTTTTTAATTTTGCTTCAGTTCCGCGGAAGAATTCGTTGAATTCTTTGGAACGATGTGGGATCATGGGGTTGGTCTGGGCTTCCAGTACGTCTGGTGTGACGTCCACAGGACCAGGGATAAACATGTGTGACATATCGAGCTCTCCTTAATTGATATGAGATTGAAGTGATTCATTCATCTGACCTAATCTTAACACTGTCCAGTTAAGCTGACAAGGATTGGGTCCGCCGTGAGGCATTTAATTAGGCCAGTAAAAGGAAGGCTGAAAGACTTTCATGTATACTTATCTCATCCTGAGAAGTATGCATTAATCCATAAAGGAGATCAATGGATTCCAATTCAAAATCACCGATAACAAGTC
>CAYTXE010000085.1:0-10211 GCA_964441045.1 uncultured Candidatus Brevefilum sp. | reverse complement strand
CTGCAAGGGAAAAGGAACTCTTGGCACAGGGTCCTGATATGCGGGAATTTTACAAAGAAAAATACGGGTTGACGGGATTCTTGAAGGACATTAATGACCCGCTTGAACTTGCCATTGAGCAGGTGTATCAGCCAACATGCACGATTTGTGGATTGAATTCTGGTTACCAGGGCAAAGGTTCCAAAACAGTGCTACCAGCCCTGGCCAGCGCGAAAGTGGATTTCAGGCTAGTACCAAATCAAACACCAGATAAAGTGCTGGTGCAGCTCAGGGCTCATCTGGACGCCAATGGTTTTAAGGATATTAAGATCGTCAACCTGGGGGGCAACCCGCCAGCAAAGACCGATCCTGATCATCAAGCGGTGAGGATAGTTGTGGAAGCAGCTAAAGATGTATATGATAAGCCAACCCGGGTGATCCCCATGATTGGGGGTTCGGGCCCCAACTATATGTTCCAGAAATACCTGGGTGTCCCGATCATCTCATCTGGCTCGGGTGATTCAGAAAGCCGTGCCCATGCCCCGAACGAATCTATCAGCCTGGACTTATTTGTTAAAGGCGCCAGGCATTTTGCCCGCATCCTGCAGCTGATGGGAGAATACTGATCAAGCTGAGAATTAAACACTAAATCTTTGAAGTCAGGGAAAGATAATGATTCTTAACTGCATAGACATAGAATATTTACTGAAAATATTTCCTGAAATCAAGCCGATCGGGAGTGTATTTGTGTAATAAAAAGGTAATAGAGGACTTTTAGCAACTTTACTGAACGAAAAGCAGGTTGCTTCATCAACGATTTGTAATATAATGGCGTGGTTATTCTTTAATATACAACCCTTTACATAATTAGGATTTGATGATTGATGACAGAAAAAAGTGATATTCAGAAAAATGGATTCGTTGATTGGATTGTACGTTTCCTCAAAGGCATTCTAGTCGGTATTGGCTTCATTACCCCAGGCCTTTCCGGTGGTGTTTTAGCCGTGGTATTTGGTATTTATGAACCGCTGATGCGCTTCCTGGGGAATTTGAGGCATAAATTCTTCAAGAATGCTCTCTTTTTTCTTCCGGTGGGGATTGGCGGCATCATTGGTGTGGTGGCTTTCTCTGCTGTGGTTGATTTCGCCTTTACATACTACGCTGCCTTTTTTACATGGCTTTTTATTGGTTTCATCGCCGGCACTTTCCCCTCCCTGGTCAAAACATCAGGAAAACAGGGGAGAAGTTGGTGGCACTGGCTGTTGTTGGTCTCAACAGCAGCAGGGACTGTCTTTTTAATGCGCTGGATGGAGGGCATCCGCAGCGTTCAACTCGCCCCATCCTTTGCAAACTGGATGCTGAGCGGCGCAATGATTGGCCTGGGTGTTGTGGTGCCCGGTATGAGCCCATCCAATTTCTTGATCTATTTAGGGTTGTATCAACCGATGGCATTCGGAATCCGTAGTCTTGACCTGGGCGTGATCATCCCCTTAGCATTGGGAGGGCTCCTTTGTGTGCTCCTTCTCGCCCGACTGATCTCCTGGTTATTTAAAAGATACTATACTTTTATGTATCATTTCATCCTTGGCATTGTTGTAGGCTCCACCATCGCGATCATTCCGGAAGGCGTTAGCGGTAGGACAATCGCATTATGCGTACTATTGTTCCTCGTTGGCGCCGTCATCTCATTTGCACTCGCAAAATTGGATGAAAAGTATGTACGTGATGAATTGATCATTTGAAGTTGTCTTTGTTTAATAAACATTAAAAGGCGTTCGGCGATCAATCTTCCGAACGTTTTCTTATTTGAAAAATCAGGTTTCAAACGGCATTATCTTCCCGATAGATGTTGTATGGTTTACGACCTGCGCTTGATATCACTCCCTTTTTCACATATCCCATACTCATCGCGACTATAATTGATAAACGAAAAGATCAGCATAAGGAGAGCAGGATGGCAATCTATGATGGTTTTGCACAAATTTATCAACGAGGGCCTTATTTGCGATTTTCGCAACTATTAGCTGAGTCCGTTCTCCCGGAGTACCTGGCGGAGGTGGGAATTGAAGCCAAAGACCTGTTAGATATCGCTTGCGGAGAAGGGAGTTTTGCCGTCGCAATGTCAAAATTGGGATACCTGGTCACAGGTATTGACCAATCTCAGCAGATGATTGACTTTGGACGAGAGCGTGCCAAAGCGGAAAAAGCATTGGTCAATTTTCAAGTTGAAGATATGCGCTCAATCTCCTTTAATGAATCTTTTGATCTGGTAACCTGTTTTTTTGACAGCATGAACTACATGTTGATGATACAAGATCTACAGGATGTCTTTGAAAATACATATCAAGCCTTACGTCCCGGCGGTTATTTTATTTTTGATATGAACACGATCTATGGATTGGCAGTGAATTGGATGCGGGAGGAAACATACATTCATGATGAAGCGGATGATTTTCTTGAAATTCACCAGCAATCCTATGATTACGAAAACCAGGTTGCGACAATGCTTGTCACCATTTTTATTCAGCGTGGGCACTTATGGGAGCGTATTGAAGAAACCCATCGGGAACGAGGATACCCAATCGCGGATATTCAATTTCTATTAAGTGAGATAGGTTTTGAGATCGCTGGGATGTATGGCAGCCTGAAGAATCGGTCAGAAGTGCAAATTACCTCTCCCAGGGTTTGGTTCACAGTCCGCAAGCCGGTTCCAGAAACCTGAGTGATCCAGTTTGATCAATATCAACAGTTTATCTTGTGATAAAAGCTATTGGGAAAACTTGTTTTGATAGGTAATCTACTGATCCGTTTTTTATGTTAAAATGTTTGGAACAATCAATGCTCGTAATGATTTTGTTATGTCGACCTGACATCCAGGCTCGTTAAGTTATTATTTTGATGCCCGAATGTCTGGCCTAAAAAAGAAGCCAGATACACTTAATTTTCATAATTTCAAATCCAATATGTACCTTTTCCAATAATTAAAACAGTGCTAGGAGATATTTTGCTACAGGAGACAACTCATCCAATTGTCAATCGGAGACGCATCACCCTCCTCGCAAGTGTATTAGGGATCAGTATGTTTGTCATTGCTTTCCTGGTTAATTCCCCCATGGAGGTTCTTGCAGGTGAGTGGAGCATTCTCACGTCTTCAAGTATCCTTATCACAGACTATATTGCTTATGCAAGTTTAGGAGCAGCTTTCTTCAATGCCGGCCTGGTCACGCTGATCGGTCTGGGTCTGGCGTGGCTCATCCGGGCCAGGTTCAATGGCTATTTACTATCGGCTATCTTCACGCTCTCTGGGTTTGCCTTTTTTGGTAAAAATGTCTTTAATATCCTCCCCATTTTTGCTGGTGTATTTCTTTTTGATGCCCTTTTTTCTCATCAGAGAGTGAAAGATCTGATTGCTCCCTTGCTGTTTGGTACAACCTTGGGTCCAGTTGTTAGCCAGGTTGCATTTGGATTTGATTTTGGTTGGTGGGGCATTGCTGGCGGTATCTTGCTTGGGGTGATTGTTGGGGGTCTCTTGGCTGCGTTAATAAATCATATTTACAGCTTTCATTTGGGATTCAACCTTTATAACACTGGTACGACGGGTGGTTTTGTGGCCACTGTGGTTTATATCACCATGCGTGGGTTCGGGTTGGAGATACAACCAGTTTTCTACTGGTCCACAGAGTATACAGGTTTTCTAACCTGGTTTGTTTTGGCAGTCTTGTTGGGTTTGATTGTTTTGGGCTTCGTCTGGGGGGCAAAATTTACACAATACCGGAAGATTTGGAAGTGTTCAGGAACGCTTGCTTCTGACTACGTCGTCATCGCTGACCTGGGAACCACTTTAGTCAATATGGGAATGATTGGTTTGATTGCTTTGGGTTATGTTCATTTGGTTGGCGGGGATATTAATGGTGCTATCCTGGCAGGTATCTTTACTGTAACTGGTTTCGGAGCGCTGGGAAAACACCCCCGCAACGTCCTTCCGATCATGGCAGGTGTGTTCTTGTTTTGCATTCCAAATGTATGGAATCACGCGGATCCTGGACCATTACTGGCCGCCTTGTTCTGCACGACATTGGCACCTCTGGCGGGAAAGTTTGGTTTTTGGGCAGGCTTGATTGCCGGAGCGCTGCACTTACCAATGGTGATGCATGTGGGCAGTATGCATGGTTATATGAACCTTTATAATAATGGCTTTGCCGGGGGGCTTGCCATGCTGATCATCATTGGTTTCATCAAGGGATTATGGCCGCATTTGCTGCAGGATGATGATCCTGATTCATAATTTAACTTGTTGTGGCGGCTTCTTTTGGATAATTATTTAAGTGCTTTTACTTGCCTCGCCTATTACCTGGTGATATGATTTGATTTGTCGGAGGTAGATTGAAGGATTTAAGCAGGCAAAAGCGAATACGATATATTCTCATCCTGGCAATATTGATTACACTGCCCTGTTATTGTTTGGGATTGGTTATCTTAAGAATTAATCGAAACCAACCTGAAGCGGTGACGCCAACTGTTACACAAACATCCACAAGAACTGCAACAATCACCCTGACACCTTATGTCACGCTGACTCCTACTCAAACCTTTACTGCAACACAAACTGGCACACTTCCGCCGACCGATATACCGACCCAAACAGCAACCGTTACCCTTACCCAAACCGAAACACAAGCCGCTACGGAGACGGAAACCCAAACAAATACACCGACAATGACCCTGACGGAAATACCACCAACGCCAACAAGTACACCAACCGTGAACATTATAGACACGGAAACGCCATGATTTTGATGAAAAAGGATTGAAAATTTTATGATTGAGTTATTAGATGTAATTAAAGATATGATATCCGTATCGGGACTTTCGGGATTTGAAAAACCGATCCGTGAGATCATTCAGAGAACCTGGGAGCCGTTGACTGATGATCTCAGCTTGAGCAAAATCGGCAGCCTGCACGGCTTAAAATTGGGTTGTGGAACCGAGCCACGACATCGGATATTAATCTCAGCACATATGGATGCAATAGGAATGATGGTCACTGACATTAAAGATGGTTTGATGCATGTGACAGAAATCGGCGGAATTGACAGCCGGATTTTGCCAGGACAGCCCGTGATTGTACATGGTCGTGAGGCTTTACCAGGCGTGGTCATTCAACCCCCAGCACACTTACTGCCAGCCTCTGCCAGCGATGGGCCGGTGGCGATGAAGTACCTGCTGGTTGATGTGGGATTACATGCATCAGAAGTCACTGAGAAAGTGCGTGTGGGTGACACGGTGTCCTTTGCTCAGGAACCACTCGAGCTTACGGGTGAAGCACTCTCTGGGCATACACTCGACAACAGGGTGTCTGTGGCGGCGACGACCTTGTGTTTGGATCTTCTGCAAAGTCGCAGGCATGAGTGGGATGTTTGGGCGGTTGCCTCAGCTCAGGAAGAAGAGACCCTGGGAGGTGCGTTTACATCACCCTTTGACATTCGACCGGATATTGCCATCGTGATCGATGTTTGCTTTGCCAAGGGACCGGGATCCAGTGATTGGCGCAGCCTGCCTTTTGGAGAGGGTGTTGGAATTGGTTATGGTCCAAATATCCATCCATTGCTTTATGACGCATTGGAAGCAAAAGCAAAGGCATTAGAAATACCTTATCAACGGGATTTGATGCCAGGAATGTCAGGAACAGATGCCATGGCAGTTCAAATAGTGGCTGAGGGTATTCCCTGTGTGGTATTGGGGATCCCACTGCGTTATATGCATACACCGGTTGAGACAGTTTCAATAAAAGATATTCGACGGGCTGGTCGATTGATGGCGGAATATATCGCTGACCTGACATCGGAAACCTTAGATCAGATCCAATGGGAAGAGTGAACGATGACGAATAATCATAAAAAACCAGAAATTGGACCCAATCAGATTGGCTTATTAGAGAAGCTTTGTAATGCCACAGCTGTCTCAGGGGACGAGTATGAGGTTCGAAAAATCATCCTCGAAGCGATGAAACCAATTATGGATGAGATCAAGGTGGATGCCCTGGGTAATATACTTGTGACCAAATTGGGAGGAGGGAAAGGGCGCGTGCGGGTCATGCTCGCGGCTCACATGGATGAGATTGGCTTTATGGTGGTCAAGAAGGATGAAGACAACTTATTTGAGTTTGAGCGTGTAGGGGGGATTGATGAACGCCAGCTTCCTGGGAAAGCTGTGCTCGTTGGGAGCGATCATCTGCCAGGTGTGATTGGAGCCAAGCCTATCCACATGACAACCGCAAAGGAGCGCAAAAATAAGATCAAAGTCTCGGATATGCGGATTGACATGGGACCAGAGATCGGTGACAGGGTAAACCCGGGCGATAGGGCAACATTTGCTACGCGATTTCGAGTTCTCGGCCCCAGCATTTGTGCGAAAGCACTGGATGATCGTTTGGGTGTGGCTACCCTGATGGAACTCCTCAAATATGCACCGGAAAATATTGATTTATTGGCGGCATTCACCGTTCAGGAAGAGGTTGGCTTGCGGGGGGCACGGGTGGCCGCCTATGCCTTCGATCCAGATATGGCCATAGCATTGGATTCCACCCCGGCTAACGATTTGCCGCATTGGGACGACGAGGATGAGAATGTTCAGTATAATACACGCCTGGATGCTGGCCCTGCCATCTACGTCATGGACCGGGCAACCATCGCCGATCGTCGGTTGGTCAACTGGCTGCGTGAAACAGCCGAAGATTTTGGTATACCCTACCAATTCCGTCAACCAGGGGGAGGTGGAACCGATGCAGGTGTGATCCATAAAACACGCAGCGGCATCCCCAGCACTTCCATTTCTGTTCCTTCTCGATATCTTCATACGGCTGCTGGAATTGCCCGTCTGGATGATTGGGCGAACACGCTCAGCCTATTACATGCTGCTTTGTGCCGGGTGACGCCAGAATTACTGGCTGTTGAACGTCGTGATTGAAACATAATTATTGTTTTACCACTCACACTAATTTTCTTAGGAGTTCTTTGATGAAATCTTTAATTCAGAAACTTGTTGAGACACCCGGCCCTTCCGGGTTTGAATATAAAATCCGAGATGTGATCCGTGTGCTCATTGGAGAAACAGCCGATGAGATTCGTGTGGATGCAATGGGTAATTTGATTGCGAGGAAGGGCACCAAGTCGGATGGTGGTATGCGTGTGATGATTTCAGCACATATGGATGAAATCGGCTTGATGGTCACACATGTTGACAGTGATGGGTTCGTTCGCTTCACGAGCGTTGGGGGCATTAACCCGCTGACGTGTTACGGCGGCCGCGTTTTGTTCATGGACGGATCACGAGGTGTTATTGGCGTAGATGGCCTTGAACGAGAGAAAATGCCTAAGCTGTCTGATTTGTTCATTGATGTGGGCGCTACCAGTAAGGAAACCTGTCCGGTCTCGGTTGGGGATGTGTGTGGTTTTGAACGACCATTTCTCGATTTGGGACAACGGATGGTGGCGAAATCAATGGATGACCGTATCGCAGCAGCGATTGCCATTGAGGTTTTAAGACGATTGGAAACCACACCGCATGAGGTGCATTTTGTTTTCAGCACTCAGGAGGAGGTCGGTTTGCGTGGCGCAACCACAGCGGCTTTTGGGGTTGACCCTGATGTGGGCTTTGCTGTGGATGTCACCCGAAGTGGTGATACGCCACGCCCCAGCACCAAGATGGCAACAGCCCTTGGTGATGGACCGGCTATTAAAGTGCGGGATTCAAGCTTTATTGCCGACCCTCGGCTTGTGGATTGGATGGTAAAGACAGCAGAAAGTGCCGGTATCCCTTATCAGATGGAGGTATTGGAGGCGGGGGGTACTGATGGGCGTGCAATTCAATTAACTCGCGGAGGTGTTCCAGCTGGATGTATTTCAATTGCTTGCCGCTACATTCATTCCCCCTCGGAAATGGTTGATACAGATGATGTTGAAAATGCGGTTAAACTTCTGGTACAACTATTAAGTGCACCAATAACACTTGCATGATCAACTGAAAGGAAAACAAGAGGAAGTTGAAGAAAATCTATAAACTGCTTGGAATAGGATTGATAATAGCCATGTTGCTTGCGGCTTGTGATAGCCTTCCCTTTGGGATTCCATGGCTGAAATATGAAGTTCCTACAGAAACACAATCAGCTGGTGAAGAAAGCGATTTAATCCCGACACCTGTTGCAAAACCTACCGAAGAAACCACACCAGAACCAGTAACATCTTTGACCCTATGGGTACCACCTGAGATGGACCCATCCCTGGAGTCCGATGCCAGCATAATGCTTGCCAATCGGCTGCAATTATTCTCAGATTTGCACAATGGCCTGGAGGTCAAAGTGCGTGTGAAGGCCGCCAGCGGGGCTGGAGGGCTCTTGGATGCCCTCGACGCAACCAGAATGGCCGCTCCGGATGCATTACCGGATTTGATTGTCTTCTCACGTCCTGATATTGAAAGGGCTGCTTTAAAAGGATTGATTTCGAGTCTAGAAGCTTTAACAGAGATTCCAGACGATTCGGATTGGTACAGCTTCACCCGGGATTTGGCTTTATTGCAGGGGGAGGCGTATGGTTTCCCGTTTGCTGCCGACGCCTTAGCACTGGTTTACCGTCCTGAAAACATCCCTGATTTTCCTGGAACCTGGACCGGTATATTGGAATCTAATGCGGTGATGTTATTCCCGGCTGATAGTGATCTATCGTTATTCCAGCTGATTTTATATTTGGATGAAGGGGGCATGATCCAGGATAGCCAAAGGCGACCGATTCTGGAAGTTGAAGCACTTAGCGAAGTTTTTCGGTTAATTCAGGAAGGTGTTCAGTCAGGGGCATTTCCGCAATCACTGATCCAATACCAGTCATCGGATCAGGTGTGGGCTGCTTTTCAAGAAGGAGAAGCTGACCTGGTGGTCACATGGATGTCCAACTTCTTAAAAGATCGACCAGGTGATGCTTCTGCTCTACCATTATTCCCCTTTTCTGATGGAGCGGTTTCAATTGGTACTGGTCTGGTCTGGGCTGTATCAACACCGATTGAGTCTCGGCAGGCTATTGCTATCGATTTAGCAGAATTTTTGATCCAGTCGGATTTTCTTTCGGAATGGACATTAGCTGCTGGTTATATCCCTCCCAGGCCGTCTTCACTGGAGAAGTGGACCGATAAAAGCTTACATTCAACAGTAAGCCAGATCGCGCTCATGACACAGATGTATCCTTCTAACGAAATCATCACCAAACTCGGTCCTATTCTGAGGGATGGGACAATCCAAATCCTGCAAGAAACGGTTGATCCAGAGCAGGCGGCACAAGTGGCTGTGAAAAGTTTAGAGGAATAGTCATGCCTGAAAATGGCCATCCTGAGAATGGGAAAAAGTTTCGGTTCAAGCCACCCTGGATTCTTTTCATCGTTGCCCTTGCTGTTATCGCTCTCAGTGTCTTGGCACTCCTCAGCCCTGTTGCTGAAAGATCGGGAATGCTGGAGTCTACACTCACACCTTTCACATCAGATGAGGCAGGCACTGAGACTGAAACAACTGCTCAGGTTGTGACACCAACTTTGGAGCAAGTCCCTCCCACAGTTGAGGAGATCGGCAACACGAATGGGATCATCTTATGGAGTACGATTCTTGTGTTGATTTTATTGGTAGGAACTTTGCGGGAGACACTGCATCGTAACGGTGAATAAGGAAGTGAGTTCAGTCATTGGAGCTTGAAATGCCGGATCGTTTGGAAGAGTTTGAAAGCTATCGAAAGAAAATGAACGACCGCATCACATCTGTTGATCATTTGGGCATAAAGCGTTTTTTTAACCTTGATACAAAGGCTTATGAAGATGGTGCTTTGAGTGCGAAAACAAAGGAGTTATTAGGTTTGGTGGCATCAATGGTGTTGCGCTGTAATGATTGTATTGACTATCATATCATCCAGTGCGTAGATGCGGGTTGGACAGATGAGGACTTGTATGATGCCTTTGATGTTGGGTTGGTCGTCGGCGGCAGCATTGTCATCCCGCATCTGCGTCATGCAGTAGAGACGCTGGATCTATACCGAGCTCGCATTAAATCCCAGTAACATCTGACCTGATTGGTATGACTTGATCCCAGAAGATATGCGTTTTCTGGGGTCAGTTGATTTAATTCAAAAGTTTTAATTTTTCAATTATGAGTCTACTGCAAAAAGGGTGCGCTCTGTTTGAAAGTGGGGCGTCTTGTTCAT
>CAYTXE010000084.1:0-10381 GCA_964441045.1 uncultured Candidatus Brevefilum sp. | reverse complement strand
GCGAATGTCAGCTTGGAAGGCTGATGCCTTACCACTTGGCGACGCCCGCATGAAGCCTTCTTATTTTACGCGAATCAATCCGGATGGTCAATTGATAGGAGAAAGTGAAATAATATTTTCAATTTTCACACGGCATTGATAATTAAAAAAATCCATTTGTACAAGGGGCAACCCTGCCATAGCCCCCCGAATGGGGGCAGTGTTTGCCCAGATAATTCATGTTTTCTTCACATGTAACCCTGACAAATTAATCCTCTCCCTTTAATGCCTTCCCCAGCAGTTCCCGGGTCAGTTTCGGGTCCGCTTTGCCGCGGGTTTCGCGCATGACCTGCCCCATGAACCAGCCAAACAAGCCTTCTTTGCCGCCACGGAAACTAGCTACCTCATTCGGGTTTTCTGCTAACAATTTATTAATCACACCTTGCAATGCGGTATCATCACTGACCTGCCCCAAGCCTTCTTCCTGGATAATTTCCAAAGGCGCCTTGCCTGTATCCTGCACCTTCACTAAAAGTGCTTTACCAGTAGCGTTATTGATCGTCCCCGCGTCCACCAATTTGACCACTTCTGCCAGGTGCTCGGGACTGAGTACGAGCTGATCAGCACTGAGCCCTAAATCATTCAGCATGCGCAGGACATCGTTCATGATCCAGTTAGAGACAGCCTTTGCATCCCCGTTATAGGCCTTCACTGCTGCTTCAAAATAAATCGAAAGTGGTCGGTCGCCTGTAAGGATATCCGCATCATATTTCGGAAGTCCGAATTCACTCATGAACCGTGTCCTTCTTTCCAGAGGCAGCTCAGGTAATGAAGCCTTAACCTCATCAATCCATGCTTTTTCCAGCTTCAAAGGGAGTAAATCCGGCTCACGGAAGTAGCGGTAATCCGCTTCGGTTTCCTTGGAGCGCAGTTTGTTCAGCCGATTGTGGGTATCATCCCAATCCAGTGTCCAGGCTTTCACCTTTCCGCCTGATTCAACCAGCGCTATCTGCCGCTCGATCTCTTTATTGATCGCGGTGCGCACCGCTTCGATCGAGTTGACATTCTTGATCTCCGTCTTTGTATTAAGTTCAGTGCTCCCCACCGGGCGGATGGAGACATTGGCATCACAGCGCAAATGCCCTTTCTCCATATTCGCCTCCGAGACGCCCAGCCAGCGCAAGAGCTGGCGCAGACGGATCAGGTATTGCGCGGCTTCATCCGCTGAACGCAGATCAGGTTCAGTGACCATCTCCACCAGCGGCACACCACAGCGGTTGAAGTCCACATAACGCTGTCCGTGTTCATACCTGGTCTTGCCGGCGTCTTCCTCTAGGTGTAATTTTTCAATGTTCACCCGACGTACCGTCCCATCAGGCATCGGGAGGTCCATGTATCCCCCTTTCCCCAGCGCCATGTCATACTGCGAAATCTGATACCCCTTGGGGAGGTCCGGATAAAAATAATTCTTTCGGTCAAAGTACGATGTTAGTCGAATCTCTGAATGCATCGCTGCGGCCAGCAGTGCACCTTTGCGCACAGCTGCTTTATTCAGAACAGGGAGCACACCCGGCAGCCCTGAACATACCGGGCAGATATTTGTATTGGGTGGCGCTTCCCATGAATCCGCCTTGCATCCGCAGAAGATCTTGGTGGTTGTATTCAATTGGATATGTGTTTCAAGCCCAATAACAACTTCATAATCGGTCATAATTACTTCCTTCAGGATCATGTCTGAACGGCAAGGTTGATTTTTTCTGTCCAGGAGGCAAATACAGGATAACGCCAATCCTTACCCATGAAGGTATAAAACGCAGCCACAAGGTCGATCAAACTCAAGCTCACCAGGACCAGGGACATCAAGCTTGTCCATCCCATTCCGATGAGCATCAGGAACAGTGTGATCATTAAAAATATAAACGGCGTTTCTGGTTCAATCGTATCTGCTATGATATTTGTCCCAACAAAGGCGATGATCATCCAGAACACCATTGCTAAAAATTGCATTCCCAAAAACAGCGCTGCGACCAGACCCATAAATCCATCATAAATGGCAGCTTGAACCGCGTGGAAACTGACGTAGCGCGACTCCCCTCTCTTAATGCCATAAATGATCAATGCTGGAATGAGGCCAAAAAAATAGGCAAAACCCGCCATTGTTTTTTCATCCGAGGAAATATCCTGCGGGATCAACCCCTTCATTCCCTGCCCCCAGACGAACGTAGCACCTGAGGCTGCCGATCCCGCCAATCAGCATGTTCTGTGGCTTGCTCAAAGGCATAACCCGCCTGGAAGAGTGTCTCCTCTTTGAAATCCGGCGCCATCAGCTGGACCCCAATTGGCAAGCCCTCCCCATCGAACCCGGCAGGGATGGAGATACCCGGGATGCCCGCATGATTGGCTGGAACAGTGAGCTGGTCAGCGTACTGCATCAGGATTGAATCGCCGTACACATCCGCCATCTTGAAGGCTGTGGTTGGCGTCGTAGGGGTCAGGAGCGCATCGACTCGATAATCACCCTGAAGGTCAAAGGCTACTTCGAAATCCGAGCGGATCAAGCTGCGCACCCGCAGTGCGCGCTGGTAGTATTGCTCGCTGTACTGGGCAGCGCTGACATACATCCCCATCAAAATCCTCAGCTTGGGCTGTAGCCCAAATCCTTCGGAACGTGTCTGGCGATACATCTCATGCCGATCCCTGAAGCTGGACCCGGTGCGATACCCGTATTTAACACCATCGTAACGGTGCAGGTTCGAAGCCGCTTCAACCCGGCTGATCACAAAATAAACCGGGATGCCGTAGACCGAGTTGGGCATCGGAATGTCTTCCACGATCTCAGCGCCCTGTTTTGCCAGGGAGTCCGCTGCCTGTAAGGTCGCATTGCGGATGTCTTCCGGCAATGCCTCTTTCACCATTTCACCCGTTTTTGGATCAGGGAAGACGATCTGCATCGTATCCGGGGATAGCCCTATGCGCATGCCTCGTACGCCTTTTTGGAGGCTTGCCAGGTAATCCGGAACCGGGACGCGTGCAGCTGTACTATCATGAGGATCTGCACCGGCCATGACTCTCAGCATCAATGCCGCATCACGGACATTTCTGGCTATCGGTCCTGGACAATCCAGCGATGAACCAAAAGCAATCAACCCGTAGCGCGAGACCCGCCCATAGGTGGGTTTTAGCCCCACCACGCCGCAAAATGCTGCCGGTTGCCGGATCGAACCACCAGTATCCGTCCCCAGGGACAGCAACACCTCACCGGCCGCTACCGAGGCTGCCGAGCCGCCAGACGAGCCGCCCGGTACCCGAGAGGTGTCCCAGGGGTTGCGTGTGGACGGCTGAAAGGCTGATGACTCCGTGGAGGAGCCATATGTAAATTCATCCAGATTGACCTTCCCCAACACAATCGCACCAGCTTCTTCCAGCCGGTTCACCGGCGTGGCAGTGTAGGGTGCGATAAAGTTCGCCAGGATGCGAGAACCAGCTGTTGAAGGCGTTCCCTTGACACAGAAAATGTCCTTAATGGAAACCGGCACCCCAGCCAAAGGCCCAACTTCTTCCCCGGCTTTCACCTGCTCATCGATACACAGGGCCTGCTGACGGGCTTGCTCTGCTGTCAGCGTGATAAAGGCATGTACTTTTGATCGATCTTCCTCACTCAGGTCCCCATGAGCCAGGGAACCCGGCTGACCATCAACAGCTTCAACTCGCCGAATAGCTTCTTCAAGGACTTCAACCGCGGAAAGCTCGCCTGTTCTTACTTTTTGTGCAATTTCAAAGGCAGAATGTTTTAATATCGACATCGTTATTCAGTCCAGTTTGGTGGGAGGTGTATCAGGGACGATGATGTAGCCATCGCCTACCTGCGGGGCTTGAGCCAAGATTTCTTCGGGGTTATCGCATTCTACCCATTTGTCCTCACGCAAGGGTGGACTGCTCTGGGATGTGTAGGGAATCCCATGCGATGCAAGGGGTACATCAGGGTCAAGTGATATCGACTCAAGCTGGTGGATAGCCCTCAACTGGTTGTTCAGCTCACGACGTAAATATTCTGCTTCTTTGGGATCAAAGGCAAAGGCAGCCAGGTCAACGAGGTGTTCAAATAATTCAGGGGTGATTTCATCGGTCATAGGATATATCGTCCGTTCCAATACGAGAGAACTTATTTTTTCGTCTGAATGTATATGATACCTTAAAGTCCCCTAAAACGATTAGAATAAGAATTCTTTTCACTATGATGGCACGTTTTTCTTATTTTTGCGATAATCGTTTGGCATTCTAATTGCACCATTCAATAATCAATATGGCTCAACTAAGACACAAGAGATAACTTTATATGAGAAAACGAAACACCCTTTTATTGATCAGTCTGGTCATCCTGCTGATGCTCCTCGCACCAGCTCATTTGGGTTCTTCCCAGCCGCTGAGGCCTGATGAAGGTTTAATTTTGGACACCTTGAAATCCCATCCGCTTATCACCTCTTCAGGGGCGGAGGTCCTGGCTGTGACGATCCAGGGTGAAGCGCTGGTGATTGATCTATCCAAATCTATCCTGCCGGATGGCGTTTACAACGAGCAGGTTTTCACCCAACTGCAGGCTGACCTTGATCGGGCTTTAGGGATCAATCTCTTTTATATGACCAGCTTCAAAGTGGAAGGTCAACCCCTTGAATTCTGGGGGCGCTCTGTTCCTGAATTTGATGACCAAAGAGATTTACCCGGCATTGCTCAGCTGCCGGGTTCCGGTCCATTATCAGGCGTCAAGATCGCCCTCAGTCCTGGACATGGCTTATATTGGAATGAGACCTATTCCGAATGGCGCTATCAACGCATCGAATTCTATGGAATCCGTGAGGATACCGTCAACGCGGAGATCATGCGCTATGTGCAGGCGGCTTTGCTGAACCAGGGAGCTACCGTGATCCAGCTGCGTGAATTGGACTTCAATGCCCGTACTGGCGTGACGGGTTATCCTGCCTGGCATGAATCCGCACGACGATACGCTATTTATGAAGGCCTCCCGTCTTATATCTATGACGGCAGTAATAATAACTACAACAGCGATATCCGCTCCAGACCCTATATGGCCAATTATTATGAGGCTGACCTTTTCATCAGCCTGCACAATAACGGTTGGGACGGTAATTTACGTGGCACTGAAACCTACTATGACATCAATAACCACCCCGACTCAGGGACGTTTGCCAACACTATCCATGAAAGCATCATCAATACCATTCGAGAGGAATATGACCCCAACTGGATAGACCGCAATGTTAGAGCAACCGATTGGAGTTATGGTGAGATTTATTTTGCTGAGATGCCAGCCATCCTGGTCGAGTTAGCCTTCATGGATAATCCCATAGATAACGGCTATCTCCAGGATGAAGCCTTTAAGCTGCTGGCGGCCAGAGCAATCACGCAGGGAATCTGTAATTATCAAGGGGTTGCCTGCGAGAATATTTCAGTGACCCTTCCCATCCTTATGGAAACACCAAATCTGACACCAGCTTACGAAGACGGGATGTGCGGCTCAGGATGGTATAAACTAACCAACCAGCGCGAGCAGCCAGCATACCTGATGCTCAACACCAGCAATGATGCCCAAAGCACACATTCGGTTGAATGGCAAACCACTTTGCCCATGAGCGGTGAGTTTCGCGCAGAAGCATTCATCCCGGATCATGGCGCGATCAGCTGGCTCTGCCCGGACAAAACAATCAGTTGGGATACCAGCAATGCTGTGTATCAAATCTCCCATGCTAATGGGACCTCTCCAGTTCATATCAATCAGGCTACCATAGCCAACGATTGGGTTGATCTAGGAGTTTTCTACTTCGACAACAGCAAACCAGCCACCATAACATTAACAGACGTTACTGGTGAACCATTCCAAACGACCACTGTATCTGCCAGCGCGCTGCGATTCACCCTGGTGAGTCATGCCGATAACCCAATCTACAACACCCCATGGGTGGATGCGTCCTGGCTATCCGATGAAGCCAATGCATCGATCAGTTCTATCCGTAAATATTTTGAATTCATAAACAGCTGCCTCCAAGCACCTCTCATTGATGCAGATGACGTGGAAATTGATCTTCCCACTCTGATCCAGGAAGCGTCCGTGACTTACCAGGTCAATCCAAAACTTTTACTCGCTCTTATGGAAGCTGAACAAAGCGCGCTCAGCCAATGTCCAGATACAGCATCACTTTCCAGTTTGATGGGGTTGGATCCTCCTTCAACCGCTCAAGAACAAATCGCTGCGGCTACAGCGATGATCGCAAATGCAGTTAATACACTTGCTGCAACCGGGATAACGCCTAACGGATGGCAAACCGGTATCTCCAAAGTAACTTTGGATGGGGTAGCAGTCATTCCAGCTACCGATGCCATCACAATCCTGTTTGACCATACGCCTTATGCTGGAGTCCTTTGGGGTGGTAATGACCCGGACGAGGGTGGCGTTCAGAATATTTACGACGCGTTCATAGATTTCAGCCTCTCTGCTCCCCTTCCCACTGAGATCTTCACTTTCTATCTACCAATCTTCCAGTAGAGCAGTAATTTGATAAACCAGATTTTGTGAGAAAAATTTTACTTGATTAAATTTTTCGACATCAATCATTTGGATTTTTTGGAATTTTATCCATGCTATAATCTTGACACAGCCCCACCAGGAGCCAGTCATGTCCCCTGCTTATTTTTCCCTAAAAAACACCTCTTCCGACAATCATACACAAAGGGAGCATACTCACACACCTCGAAACCGATTGGCATTTACTTTGTTCTTACTTGGGCTTGCCGTTTACCTGCTCACCCGGCTGATCCGCCTACCGGATTTTCCAATTTACTTCTTTACTGACGAAGCCATTCAAACCCAACACGCAGCAGATCTGATTAAAAATGATTTTCGCAGTGTAGATGACACGCTTCTGCCCACGTATTTTGAGAACGGGGGCCAATACAACCTGAGCCTATCCGTATATGCCCAGGTGCTGCCCACACTGCTCTTCGGAAAATCCATCTGGGTCACTCGGGGTGTCTCAGTCCTGATAAGTCTCTCAGCAGGAATCAGCATCGCAGGGATCCTAAAAAAGGCTTTCCACAGCCGCTTCTGGTGGCTGGGGCCTCTGCTGCTCTCCATCACACCCGCCTGGTTCCTCCATTCCCGCACCGCTTTTGAGACAGTCATCATGGTATCCATGTATGCACTTTTCCTGCATTTTTACCTGCAGTATCGACAGGGAAAGCCAGCCGCTCTCTTACTGGCCTTATTGTTTGGCGCCCTGGCATTTTATGCCTACAGCCCTGGGCAGATCATCGTGGTTCTCACCGGACTGATGCTGCTAATCGCTGATGCTCGTTATCACTGGGAGCATCAAAAAATCGCTATGGCTGGTTTGGCCCTTCTGGTCCTTTTTGCATTTCCCTATCTACGCTTTATCCTGGATCAAGAGCAAGCTCCTCTCCACCATCTTACGGTACTCAACTCATACTGGGTCAAACCCATCCCCATTTTTGAGAAGGTCATAACATACATCATGCGCTATCTAAAGGGACTTAATCCCTTCTATTGGTTCTGTCCCAATCCGCCTTTATTGAACAGGATCTGGCCAAATCTGAAACTTCCCTCCTGGCTGTTCTCCAATCAATTGGACCTCTCCCGGCACACGATGAAGGGATACGGGCATATCTTATGGTTTTTCTTCCCATTCTGGATCATTGGACTGGTGCAGTGTATCAAGGGATTCAAAAATCCGACCTACCGGACGATGCTGCTGGCAACCCTGATTGCACCAAGCGGTGCAGCTATCGTGGATTGGGGAATCACGCGTGGGATGGTTTTTATCATCCCGGCCATCATCATGATCGGTTTAGGGTTTGAAAAGGCATTTCTCTGGCTGAAGGATCGCTGGAAAAGGTTGCCCATTCTTTGTGTTGCCGTTGTCAGTTTCTTGGGCTTAACTTTATTGAGCTTCTGGATGATGTTTGATGCCCTCAAAAATGGACCAACCTGGTATGAGGATTATGGTATGGCAGGCATGCAGTACGGCGGGGAACAAGTTTTCACACGCGCAGATGAAATTGCCCGGGCGCAACCTGAGACGACCGTACTGATAAGCTCTACATGGGCAAACGGACCGAACGTCCTCTTGCGCTATTTTATTAATGATTTGCCCAATGTACATATGGGCAATATCAACGCATTTGCTTCACAATACCGGCCTTTGGATCGCAACCTGCTCTTTGTGATGACCGAAGAAGACTTGACTTTTATTTATGATTCCGAAAAATTTACCAACGTCACCGTAGAAGAGACCATCCCTTATCCTGACGGGAGCGATGGTTTTTACTTCGTGCGCTTGGAGTATGTTGAAGGGATTGAAGACATCATGGCCGCGGAACGAGCCGCCAGGCAAGCACTGCTTACAGAAGTGATCCCAATGCAAGATCAGCAGGTCGAAGTTCAGTATCCAATGCTGGATATGAACGACATTACCCACATCTTTGACAGCGATCCCACCACCTTGATCCGCACTCTTGAAGCAAACCCCCTGCGACTGGTCTTGACCTTCCCAGCCCCTACAAGGGTCAGCAGGATTACCCTGGTCATCGGCGGCACGCCAACCCGGGTGACGGTTACAGCCTTTTCCAGGGAAGAGAAACTGGCAGCACTTTCATCACAGGTTGAAAGCGCTGTCATTAAGCGAGAAATTCCCCTCGAGTTTTCCCAGGGCCTCCTGGTAGACAGATTAGAGATTGAAATTCTAAACACCCACGACAGTGAGATCGCACATGTTCATCTGTGGGAGGTATGGATTGAGTGATCCTATCAATATCAGCATGAAAAAATGATCTTTTGAGCTAGCGATCTTCCGGGGGATAAAGTACAGGTATAATGTTAGCGTAATCTTTACCTAAACTATATTTTTTCGAGGGAGTCATGTCAAATAAACTTGATTGGATCGATGAAGAACTCAATACCCTGAAGGAAACCGGACTGTTCAACACCATTCGCACCCTTAGCTCACCCCAGGGCGCATGGCTGGTGGTGGATGGGAGACGGGTGCTCAATTTTTGTTCAAACAATTATCTGGGGTTGGCGAACCACCCCAAAATTGTGCGTGCTGCTCAGAAAGCCATGGACGATTACGGCGTAGGTCCCGGCGCTGTACGGACGATTGCCGGTACGATGGACCTGCACCTGGAACTTGAAAAACGAATTGCAAAATTCAAACGTGTGGAAGCTGCAATCACCTTCCAATCAGGGTTTTCCGCAAATACCGGGACAATCCCAGCCCTGGTCGGGAAAAAGGATATGATCTTTTCTGATGAACTAAATCACGCCTCCATTATTGACGGCTGCCGGCTGTCAGGCGCGGCCATCAAACGCTATAACCATGCTGATCCAACATCCCTGGAAGCCGTTATCAAGGAAAACGAAGGCAGCTATCGACGCGGGTTGATCATTACAGACGGGGTTTTTTCGATGGATGGGGACTATCCCCCTTTGGATAAACTGGCTGAGATTGCGAATGCGTCTGATTTAATGCTGATGGTAGATGATGCCCACGGTGAAGGTGTATTGGGAGAAGGCGGTCGTGGTATTGTAGACCATTTTCATCTGCATGGACAGGTTGATGTGGAAGTTGGCACATTCTCCAAGGCATTTGGAGTTGTGGGCGGCGTTGTAGCCGGCGATGCCCGAATCATCAACTGGCTCCGTCAGCGCGGACGTCCCTTCCTGTTCTCATCAGCCGTGACCATCCCCGATGTTGCAGCAACGATTGCCGCGATTGATATTCTGGAAGAATCAACCGAATTGGTCGATAGGCTCTGGTCGAATGCGGGTTTCTTCAAAGAAGAAATGAAAAACCTCGGATTCGACACCGGCAAGAGCATGACACCCATCACACCCGTCATGCTGGGTGATGCTAAGCTGGCACGTGAATTCAGCCGCCAGCTTTATGAAAATGATGTCTTCGCCATGGCACTGGGCTTCCCAACCGTTCCCAAAGGCATGGCACGCATTCGTGTTATGATCTCTGCAGCCCACACACAGGAGGACCTTGACAAATCCTTATCCGCCTTTGCCGCTGTAGGTAAAACACTGGGTGTCATCCCATAGCTATCAGTCAGAATAAACAACAAACACCGTCCTGACATGACTGTGTTTGTTGTTTAACCGGGACCTAATTGAATTTAATGCTTGGCTAAATCGTTTTCCTGCTTCAATCCCCTTCCGGGGGAACATCTCTATAAGACCCATCAATCACCTCTGACGCTGGCTCATCTGGGGTCACCTCAATATCCTTCAATTGCCTGAGTGCTATGCGATGCTCCTCAACAACATCATCCGGGCATAATTCTATGAACAAATACCCGCCCAGCCAGACCA
>CAYTXE010000083.1:0-10420 GCA_964441045.1 uncultured Candidatus Brevefilum sp. | reverse complement strand
GCCATCTCCATGAACCAAAAACCGCCTGAAGGGGCGGTTTTTTGGTTGGAGAATTGTATCGTAGTGACCAAGTACTGGGTATAAGGAAATGTTGACCGTCCTGAATAACGTTGACAGGATAAATCAGAAAATTGGGAAGGTTAAGAAGTCTTAAGTGTCATTTCATGTTTGTTAAGTAGTCTGGCTGAATCCTTTTAAATATAGTCATTGCACAGTCAAAAATGAAACCCCATAGTTTTTTAAAAACCCATTCTCCATCACAACTCACCATTCACCCTCCTGATACCTAATCCCTAATTTCCTATTTACCTAATTCCTTCTTTCCACTACCAACCCTTTCAAGTAGCTTCCTTCCGGGAACGCCAGGTTTGTGGGGTGGTCTGGTGCCTGCCCCAGGCGATACAGGATCTGTGCATGCACGCCGGCATCCAGGGCAGCATCAGCGACGATCTTCTGGAAGAAAGCAGGATCAATCCCACCAGAACAGGAAAAGGTCATCAGCACTCCCCCTGGTTTGAGCAGCTTAAATCCGTAAAGGTTAATGTCCTTATATCCCCGGGCAGCTTTCTTTGCATGGGCAGCCGTGGGTGCAAACTTGGGCGGGTCGAGGATGACCAGGTCAAATTGGCGCCCCCGGTCTCGAAGGGTGCGTAATTCTTCAAAAATATCCCCCACAATCCACTCGCATTTATCCCCTGATAAGCTGTTCAGGGCGATATTCTCCTGGCCGAGATCAAGCGCTTCTTCTGAAGAATCAATTGAGAGGACCGAGTTTGCCCCACCTGCCAGGGCATAGGCGGTGAAACCACCGGTGAAGGCAAAGCCATTCAAAACGGATTTGTCTTGTGCGATGCCCCGGCAAAAACCCCGGTTATCGCGCTGATCAAGGTAGAACCCCGTTTTTTGTCCGGAGACCAAATCTACTTTGAAATGCAAATCGTTTTCGATGATCTGCATGGGTTGCTCCGCCAGACTGCCATACAGTGTGCCGGTACGAAGGGGCAACCCCTCCAGTTCACGTACAGCTACATCAGAGCGTTCATAGATGGCTTCAGGGTGCAGGAGATCAGCGAGGATCCCAACAATCTCCTCGCGCCAGCATTCCACTCCGGCGGAGAGGATCTGCAGGACGAGGGTCCTGTCATAGCGATCGACCACCAACCCGGGTAAGCCATCCGACTCTGCATGGACCAGCCGGTAGGCATTGGTGGTTTGTTGGTTTATCCACTTCTTCCTTAACTTCAAAGCGCTCTGGAGTCGTTTTCTTAAGAATTGGCCGTCAATCGTATCGCTTTCATTCCAACTCCAGATGCGTGTTCGAATCTGTGAGTGGGGGCTGTATGCCCCCCAGGCCAGGAAGTGGCCATTTTCGTTAAGAATTGCAATGGTTTCACCTGGCTGCGGATTTCCTTCAACGGATGCGACAGCTCCGGAGAAGATCCAGGGATGATGGCGAAGGAGGGGTTTCTCGCGCCCCTGCTTGAGGATCAACCGGTTCATGAATTGCTTTCCTGGATCAAGTGCTGCAGGTCATCCTCAGAAAGCATGGGGATACCCAGTTTTAGAGCTTTCTCGTGTTTTGAGCCGGGATTTTCTCCCAGAACGAGGTAACTGGTTCGACTGCTGACGCTGCCTGTCACTTTCCCGCCTTGGGATTCAATTAAGGTTTTCACATCAGTTCTGCTCAAGTTGGGAAGGCTCCCTGTCACAACGAAGGTTAGCCCCTCAAGGGGTTGGGTTTTTTCTTCTTCCTGTTCAGAAACCGGCCAGACGCCGTTGTCCCTCAATTTCTGAAGCACCGCCTGGTTCTCCTCGTTTTCAAACCAATCCAGAATTGATTCGGCAATATTGGGACCGAAACCCGGGATCGATTCAATTTCTGTTCGTGCTGCCCGACTGAGTTCATCCAGGCTGTGGTAGCGCCGTGCCAGGTCCTGGGCTGCCACCTCACCAACACCGCGTATCCCCAATCCGGTGATTAACCGGTGTAAAGGCTGCGCCTTAGATGCTTGAATGGCATTGACCAGGTTCTCAGCCTTCTTTTCGGCAAATCCTTCCAGTTTTAACAAATCTGCTTCTTTAAGTTTGTAGAGGTCTGCAAAATCCTTTAATAACCCCGCTTCTACTAACTGCACCACGATATTAATACCCAATCCGACAATGTTCATTGCAACCCGGGATACAAAATGTTCCAGGTTGCGCACCAATTGAGCTGGGCAGGCACTGTTGGTACAGTAATATGCCACTTCACCCTCCGGGTTGACCAGGTGGTCCCCGCAGGAAGGACAGGTCCTCGGTGGGAGATATTTTTCTTCCTCACCAGAGCGCAAATCTTTGATTGGTCCGATGACATACGGAATTACTTCTCCAGCCCGTTTGACCAGCACATGATCATTGATGCGGATATCTTTTTCTGCAATAAAATCAAAATTATGCAATGTCGCTTGCCTGACGACCACGCCGCTGATCTCAACAGGT
The DNA here is from genome assembly GCA_964441045.1 of uncultured Candidatus Brevefilum sp. GTDB lineage: Bacteria > Chloroflexota > Anaerolineae > Anaerolineales > Anaerolineaceae > Brevifilum. The sequence continues at coordinate 7,942 of CAYTXE010000083.1, read as the reverse complement.
TCCAGGATGGCATAGGGCGTAATAACGCCTGTACGGCCAACGTTGATGCCAATATCCAACAATTTAGTGGTTATTACCTCGGCTGGAAATTTGTATGCAATTGCACCCCGCGGGTCTTTGCCTACTGTACCCAGACTTTCTGCTAGCCCCAGGTCATTGATTTTTATCACCATACCGTCCACCTCGAAAGGGAAAGCATCTGGGTTTGTGTTCACACATAGTTGGATGGCATCCTCCAGGGTTTGACAGGATTGGGATGAATCTGCGACGGGAAAGCCAATTTTTCTAAGAAACTCCAGCCTTTGCCATTGTGTATTTGGAACGGCACCGTTTTCATGATGGACAATCGCATAAATCAGCAAGGTGAGGGGACGCTGTGCTGTTTTCTTGGAATCTAACTGCCGAAGGGAGCCGGCAGCAGTATTGCGGGGATTCAAATAAGTTTTTTCACCACGTTCTTCAAGTCGTTTATTCAGCTCTTCGAAATCAGCCTTGGTGATCAGTGCCTCACCGCGCACAACCAGTACATCAGGGATTTCGGGGGCACTGTCTGCAACGGGGATGTGCAGGGGCAGGGCGTTGATCGTGCGCAGGTTCTCGGTGATGTCTTCGCCTATCTGGCCATTTCCCCGAGTAGCACCCTGGACGAAAACTCCGTTTCGATAGTGGAGCACGACGGTCAATCCGTCTAATTTTGGTTCCACAGTGAAATCAGCACCTTCTACCCGGTTATCCAATTTCGCAATACGTGTAAACCAATCACGAATGTCCTTTTCATCAAAGGCGTTAGCCAGGCTGAGGATCGGTGCGGGATGGGAAACTTTTTCGAACTTTTCCAATGGTTTTGCGCCGGCACGTTGTGTGGGGGAATCAGAGGTGATCCAATCCGGGTGTTCTGCTTCAATAGCTCGTAGATGGACGAGTTTGCGGTCAAACTCATAATCACTGATGACCGGGTCATCCAGGACATGATACCGGTAGTTATGGTAATGGATGCTGTCCTTTAGTTCCTCGTATTCGTGTTTTAGTTCTTTATCAGACATGGACATCCTTTTTCTTGTTTGAATAAATCAATTTTACACGATACGGTTCTTAAAAGGAAATATTCCCGGTGAGATTCGAACTCACATGTACGGCTTCGGAGGCCGTCGCCTTATCCATTAGGCCACGGGAACAAATTGGATGTCATCAGGACATAACCAAGATAGATTATACCAAAAATTAATTTCGCTGACCAATCAACGATTACTCGTGGAGAGGATCAATTGAGTTCGTTTAACAATGTAGGCTGTGTTTGTGTAGCCTAATTCATTCAAGACCTCATCCGGGCGCCCTGTAGCACCTGGTTCTGCTTTCAGGCAAATTTTCAGTCCGATTTCTCCTGAATCCTGTGTGAATGTGTCCAGGTTTAAGATCAGCGGAAGAAGGTCATAGGTCTTTTTTCGACGTGTTCGGATGATAGCTTCCTGATTCAACAAGCTTTTTATTTTCTCCCGCAGGGTTTCGGGATCCTGGGGGTCAAAGAATTCAACCTCGAATTCACTGGCGGACATTAGTGATTGGAGGGACTCCTCTCGAAGGTCCACAACGCGAATTGACTTAATTTCGAGATCCGGGGGTGCAGCAGAATCAAGCCCGGATCGGATTTCTTTGAGGGGGAGTGGTTTATCCATCCAAAAATCCAGCAGTTCAGATTCACTAACAAATCCTAAGGGCAGGGCTGAAGCGAGGTTTAGTCGGGCACGGGGATGAAATCCCTGGGAATAGCGCACGGGCAGTCCGCTGCGCCTGAGTAAACGTTCCCAAATACGCTGCATATCCAGGTGACCTGTGAAGCGCAGGCTGTGTCCTTTGCTGTAACCCACACGAATGCGTGTGATCTGTTCTTGTTGGTTCATATCAAGGGCACTTCCATCCACCGTTGGGTGCGGCTAACCGCAGTTTATTATAGGTAGAAAGGATACCGCAGGCGTAACAGTGCTGGCGACAGTCAGGGCGGACCTTGCCTTGCTGACTCCATTGGAAATCCTGTTTCAGAAAATCCTTCCGGACGCCAGAATTGATGTGATCCCACGGGAGGGTTTCATCCAGGCTGCGGGTTCGTTTGCTGAAAAAATCCGGGTCAAGACCGCTCTGCTGGAAAGCCAGACACCAATGGTCCCCATTGAAGTGTTCTGACCAGGCATCAAAACGAGCGCCGTTTTGCCAGGCGTTATAGATCACTTCCGATATCCGACGATCCCCACGTGAAAGCCATGCTTCCAGAAGGGAAGCGTCAGGATCATTCCAGGTCATCTTGATCTTTGCACCTCGCAAACCATCATGCAGTAGGGAAAGTTTTTCTTCAATACCTTCCGGATCATCAAAAGCAACCCATTGGAAGGGCGTATGGGGTTTGGGAATAAAAGTGCTCACTCCCACATGAAGACGAGCGCGACCGCCAACAGCCCGTCGGCCTTCCTGAAGCACAGCTTTTGAGAGATCAACGATAGCCTGAACATCTGCAAGCGTCTCCTGTGGATGACCGATCATAAAGTACAGCTTGATCGTCTTCCAGCCGTGACGGTAAATTGATCGCACGGTTTCCATCAAGAGTTCATCGCTGATGGGTTTATTGATAATACTGCGCAATCGTTCGGTCCCGGCTTCAGGGGCCAGGGTGAACCCGCCACCAGGGGAAATCGTTTGCAGTTCATCCATCAAGGCATCAGAAAAGGATTCGATCCGCAGAGAAGGCAAGCTGATATTCACCTGGTGGTCAACCAGCAGGGTTCTTAAACCTTCTATCAATGGGATGATATGCGAGTAATCGGAGGATGAAAGGGAGAGAAGACTGACTTCGTCATAACCCGTTTGGGACAATCCCGCGCGAAGTGCAGTGAGGACCTCATCTATTGGTCGCTCACGGATGGGGCGATTGACCATGCCGGCATGGCAAAAGCGGCAGCCACGTGTGCAGCCCCGCATGATTTCAACATTAATACGTTCCTGTACTGTTTCCACATTGGGCACCAGAAATTGGGTTAATGGGGGCGGCAGCTTTGCCATGATGCGTTTGTTTACCGGGTAGCTGGCAGATGGGTGGATGGGCGTAACCTGATTAACCGTGCCATCCTGATTGTATTTGACAAAATACAAGCTGGGAACGTACACACCGGGGATCATTGCAAGATGGGTGAGCAGCTCATGCTGATCAGCGCCAGTTTTTTGCCAGGTTTGATATGCATCTACAATCTCCAGGGCGGCTTCTTCTCCTTCACCTATGAGGAAGGCGTCCACAAAGGGCGCAACAGGTTCAGGGTTGTAGACTGCCTGACCGCCTGCGATGATCAGTGGATGGGTTTCTTTGCGGTTCCGGCTGAAAATTGGGATGCCGCTCAGGTCCAGGATATTCAAAAAATTAGTGTAGAGGGTTTCGTAAGGCAGGCTGACACCGATGATATCAAAATCAGCTAAGGCACGTTTGTTTTCCAGGCTGTATAGGGGAATCCCCGCTTTCCGCATGGTGGATTCCATATCCGTCCAGGGAGAAAATGCTCGTTCTGCAGCAATATCTTCCCGTTTGTTGAGGAGGTCGTAGAGGATGGCTATCCCGAGATTAGATTGACCAAGGTCATAGATATCCGGGAAAACAAGAGCAACATGAGTGCGGACTGAGTCCCAGCTTTTGATGACCTGGTTGAGTTCTCCTCCAACATAGCGCCCAGGTTTGGTGACTGCAGGTAAGATACGTTCAACCTGCCGCCAGAGATTATTGTTGGAGGGTTGGTTCACGATCAAACCAGCCCTTTGTAAGTGCCGCCATCAACGGTTAACAGCACACCGGTAATGTAAGATGCTGCTGGGGAAAGGAGGAACGCGGCTGCTCTGGCAAATTCATCCGGTGTAGCCATGCGACCAAGTGGACTTTTCTCGTTTTGCAATTCGATTTCTTCATGAAGAGAAGTACCCTTGCGAGCTGCCCGATCAGCCAGAAGTTGAATCACCCTTTCTGTTTGGGTCCAGGAGGGCAGGATCGAGTTGAAACGAATGCCCTCTGATCCCAATTCCAGCGCAAGTGTTTTGGTCAACCCTGCTGTAGCTGCACGAATACTGTTGGAGAGGACCAGGTTGGGGATAGGCTGCTTGACGGAAATGGAGGTGACTGTCAATACTGAAGGGGTTTTGGACTGTCGCAGATATGGCAAGGCGGCTCGGATTAGCTGAACATGGCTCATAAAGGATAGTTGAAAAGCATTTTGCCAGGCTTCCTCTTTGATTTCCTCAAATGCACCGGGTGGAGGCCCCCCTGCGTTGGTGAAGAGCAAGTCCAATCCACCAAAGGCATCTATGGTTGCTTCAACTAAATTGTGTGGGATGTGTATCTCCGTGATATCACCAGGGAGGGTAATGACTTCTCCTCCAAACTCAGCCAGTTTTTCACCTGCTGTGGATAAGTGGTTCTTATCGCGGCTGTTAATTGCTAAGTGTACTCCTTCATTGGCAAGCGCCTTTGCGGTGGCGAATCCCAGTCCACGACTGGCACCGGTCAGCAGGGCAACTTTACCAGATAATGCTAAGTCCATGGGTTTCCTTTATTTCACAATTTCAATATTTCGATTTTCTCATTCGTGAGTGGGAAATCAGGCCAGTGGCTCTCGTAAAATCGGATCACTTGTGAAAGCCTTTTTTCAGCTTGTGCCCCTTCTCTTGCGGCACAGGCGATCAAAAGCTGACAGGATTGCCAGACATCATGATGGTCATGCTCAACCACGGAGATATTGAATTCCTTCTGCAGGCGTGCCAGGATTGGTTTTATGAACCGGCGTTTAGCCTTCAAAGAATGGCAGTCCGGTAAATATATATCCAGGGTTAAAATGCCAATGCTCATGAATTTAATTTAACCAGTCAAATTCTAAAAGTCAATTGATGATCCTCATTCGCGATCAAGATCGCGAATCACCGGATTGGTCAAGGTGCCCAAGCCCTCAATGGTGATAGAGACCGTTTCACCAGACTTCAAGTCGTCCACACCAGCTGGTGTGCCGGTCAGGATCACATCGCCAGGTTCAAGTGTCATCACAGATGAGATGAATGCAATCAGTTGGGGAATTGAGAAGATCATATCTCGTGTCGATCCCATTTGACGCAGTTCCTGATCAACATGGCAGGAGATAAGAGCATCAGTGGGGTCAAAGTTTGTATCGATCCATGGACCAAGGGGGCAGAAGGTGTCAAAACCTTTGCCGCGCGTCCATTGGGTGTCACTGTGCTGGATGTCCCTGGCGGTAACATCGTTGGCGATTGTGAAGCCGTAGATGAAATCCACCGTGTTTTCGGGAGGAATCCAACGTCCACGTTTGCCAATTATTACCGCAAGCTCAGCTTCGTGCTGCACCTGTTGTGACTGGGGGGGGAGTATGATCGCATCACCTGCACCAATCAGGCTGGAGGTCGGTTTTAGAAACAGGACTGGATATTCACTGATAGGATTGTCAAATTCCTTTGCATGCGCTGCATAATTCCGCCCAATGCAGATGATCTTTCCAGGCTGAACTGGCGGCAGCAGCTTGACGGAATCCACAGGGATATCTGGATCAAGCCGACGGTACATACCAAAAGGATCACCGTCAATTTTACCGATTTGATCCTGATACAACCAGCCAAAGCGGGGGCTGAGGTCTGATGTGGAGAAGCGTAGAAGATTCATTCTTGTTCTGTTCCTGTTGAAGTTAATTGCGGTATAATATTGGCGTCGGGCGGATAGCTCAGTTGGTTAGAGCGCATCTCTTACACAGATGAGGTCGCAGGTTCGAGCCCTGTTCCGCCCATTTTGTATTTAAGTTAGTGGATATCCCATTAACTCGTCTTTTGTCCCAATAGATAGCTAAAAATACTTTAGAATCCTTATGGTGATCACTACAGCCTGAATAGATGTTACCCATGGCTCGGGCAGGTCAGGCGTTCATTTTTCAAATACTAAATAATGACCAAATATTAATCTTCGGATAACAAGGGTTCAAGCAAGAGTAGATCTTTCGTGAATAGTTCCAGATCAATACTGGCTGTTTCTGGATCCCTTTCCAACCCATCAATGATCAGCTCAAGCCGACGGGGCAAACTCATGGCCAGTTCTGGGTTATCCTCTTCGATGACCGGCTTCAATTCCTCCAGGTGTTCCGTTGTGTTGACCAGAGCGGTTTGAGCCTCTTCAATATTTTCAAGGAAAAGCGCGATACGGGCATTGTTCACATCCACCAGCACTTGGTAAAACTGCAAGCGCGCGTTGGCTATTTCTAGATCATCTTCCAGGGTTGCAATTCTTGCATTAGCTGCTTCTATTTTAGGTTGGAGCTGTGTAATTTGACCTTGCAAGTCGCTGATGTCTTGTTTAACATCTTCCAAATCTGATTGCGCTTGCTGCAAATCATCTGACAGAGGTTTGTAACGCAAGAAATGGTCCAGGAGGAAACCGCCAACGAAAGCGATTATGATCACAATCAGCCAGATAAGAGCTTTGCGGAAAAATTTTTTCATCGGGCTCGGCTCGATTTTTTCCGGGATTTCAGGTTGGATATCCTTGGGTTCGGGTGCAGGCTTCTCAAGCGTCTCAGGTATTCCATGTGCTTCAGTCGTCTGAACTGGATCAGGCGTCTCTGGTAAGGCTGGTTGTGACTCGATTATTTTTATTTTGTCATTTTTTTGTTCCATGGTTTTTTCTTCTTTAAATTTCAAATAAGGAAACTGGATTGCATGGGTTAATTTTACACGTTATCTTTAACAAGTCAAACGGTTGGGGGAGGAGCAATTGAGCGATTGTGTATTATGTAATCATGTATTAGGAAAATTTATGCGCAAAGCTTTAAATCTGAACTAATTACGAAATTGAAAAATTATATAATCACATATCGGTAAATATGAAATGTGCTACAACACACTTCCTCTTTGCTCCTGGATTACACGTCTAAGTATGTTACATAACGCCTTGGTCTTTAGAAATAATAATTGTTGCATGTTAACGAATGCGGATTAGAACATCTTTGCTCAGGAGGTAGGAATTGCCAATTTACACATTAATATCTTATTAATTTCACCTGAAGATCTCAATTGAGGTCGGGAGAACACCTGACAGTAAGGGATGTCTGGCTAATTAGAACCCTAAGGATAAATCGATATCCGATAATCGCGCTTGGATATGATCGCTTGTGAGGGCTGCAGTATTAATCATCATAAGACAATCCAAATCCGAAAGGATAAAGGGGATGCTCTGAATCACTGGGGACATCGGATCGCTGCTTGCGCACTGCTTCCATAGAGGAAGGGAGTTCGAAAGGGAGCTTTCCTTGCGGCTCAACTTGACCAAAGATCACATTTAATACGGCTTCATCACTTGCCCCGAAATCGGCCAGCAAAGCCGCTGCCCTAGCGTTGATCTCTGGGATCACCGCCGGGCGATCCATCGAGATGACGACGATGGTAGGGATCGAGTTGAGCAATTTCATGATCTCTGCTTTATCCTCACCTTTGAAGTCCAGGTCGCCGTGGTGGAAGTCGCGTGACATTGGGTTGGCAGCTTCAACTGGATACCAGGGTGTGCTGAGGTGCAGAATTGCAATATCAGCTTCTTCTGGTGTTGATACCACCTGGGCAAAATCCCTTGCAACGCTGAGGTCGATATTCTTTACATAAATTTTATGTGATGAAGGCAGGGGAAGGAAATTCCCGTTATTTTTAAGCAAAGTCATGGCTCTTGACTGGGATTGCATTCCAGCGTCAGCAGATTCAGGATTGCTAAAAACTTCTGAGAAATATTCTGGATCGATAAAGGGTTGATCAAACAACCCTAATTGAAATTTCAGGTGCAGCAACCGTCGCACAGATTGATCCAGTCGTTGTTCAGATATGAGACCTTCTCTGACCAGTTCCACAACGTATTGGGGGCAGCTTTCACCGCCGAACTGAT
>CAYTXE010000082.1:0-10432 GCA_964441045.1 uncultured Candidatus Brevefilum sp. | reverse complement strand
TAATTAATTATAAAATCACATATGAGATTGTATAAACTGACAAAGAATAACCGTGTTTAGATGTCCACATCCAGCCATCCCCGGATCAGGAAACCAATCAGGAAGCTGAAAGCAGCAACACCCAAACTGAGTCCCGCCATCTCAAAGAAGCGCTTGCCAAATGGTTCGCTCTTAGCCACCGAGATATAAAAGTTAAAGATAGCAATGATGACTACAGATGTCGTGAGGGTGATCGCCAGGGCTAAATAGGCGTTATCGAGCAGCAGGTAGGGCAGGATCAACAATGCTACGGTGATGATGTAGGCGATACCAGTGTAAATAGCGGCCTTGATGGGGTTCTTTTCCGACTCCTCGGAGCTGGTGGAAAGATATTCCGAAGCTGCCATTGAAAGCGAGGCAGCAATGCCCGTGACCAATCCCGACAGGGCAATGATGTTCACGTTCCGGAAAGCCAGTGTAAGCCCCGCCAGCGCTCCGGTCAGCTCCACCAATGCATCGTTCAAGCCCAAAACAACCGACCCTGCGTAAACCAGGGCTTCCTCATCCAATAAATCAAGTAAGATGTCTTCATGTTTATTTTCATCCGCGATCACAGCGCTTGTTTCAGGTAACACATCCTCAATCTTCTGGTAATTGACCTGAGCTCTTTCTTCCCCCATTTCCATTAATTTAAAACCAAAGGTGAATCCGAACAGGCGGCTGATGGTTGTGTACAGCCAAATCTGGATACGATTGGGTTTAACTTCCACACCAGTGTAACCCTTCCAAATTTCATAATGCCGTTTCTCATCCTCCCCAATTTCTTCCACAATCTTACGATTTTCTTCCTTGGGAAGTGTTTTGGCAATATTCTTATAGACGTGATATTCCGTGATCTCCGCTTTTTGTGCTTTCAGCAGTTCGTGTTTTAATTCTTTTGATAATGTCATATTCTTACTCCTCTTCTTGATCATCATTATAAACCCATCTATTTGCGAAAAGCAATTCTCATGGTCGCATTCCATTGATCAAATGCTCAAGACCCAAATTAGGATCCAGAATAAGAAAACAGTTATAATTTATTTATCCTCAAACACCAAAAAGGCGCTATGAAAAATTTCCGTAACCATGCTTACTTTCTTATGCTGTGCTTCCTTGTCGGCTGTGTAGGAATGTCCGAATCTGAAGAAGCGTATATCCCTCCTGCCACAGTTACACTGCGGGCGGGCGGCGAAGTAAAAACCTTCCATATCCGACCTGATGGGGGCGACACAGCGCAGTGCACAGGCCAGGCTAACAAACCCTACTCTGGTGAGGGCACCGGGCTGGACTGCGCCTGGGATCATCCATTCCGTGCCCTGCCGCCGGGCGGTCCTGCTCGTATCCAGGGTGGCGATACTCTGATCATCCATACCGGCAGCTACGCCATGGGTCTGGACGCTGTTGACGGGCTGAACCCCGACATTTGCAGCCCCGATTACCCCTGGGATTGCGTCATGCCGCCGATTCCCGCCGGACCAGATGCGGAACATCCCACCCGCATTCTTGGTGAAGGCTGGGACCAGGGCTGTACACAGCCGCCTGAATTGTGGGGACTGGAACGGGCAAGCTATATCCTGGACCTGAGCGGCAGCCAGCACGTCCTGCTGGGCTGTTTGGATATTACGGACCATGACGCCTGCGCTGAAGACCACCCGGACCCAGCATACCGCTGTGAAAGGGATGACTTCCCCTACGGCGATTGGGCGGTTAGCGGTCTGTATGCCCAGGACGCCAGCCACATCACCTTGCAGGATATCACCATCCATGGGATGGGCGTTCACGGGATCATGGCGGGACGGATTTCTGACTGGCAAATTGAAAACCTGTCGCTGGTCGGGAACGGCTGGGTGGGCTGGGAAGGGGACATTGACGGGGATGATCGCAATTCAGGAACGCTAGCATTCTCACACTGGACGGTGGCGTGGAATGGCTGCGTGGAATCCTACCCCCCTGGCGAGATGATGGGCTGCTGGGCACAACCGGCTGGCGGTTACGGAGATGGTGTGGGAACCGGGGAAACCGGCGGAAACTGGCTGATCAAGGACTCCGCCTTCCTGTACAACACCCAGGACGGGTTGGACCTCCTCTACGGCAATGAGGATATTGAAATTGAAATCTACCGCTCCTGGTTTGAGGGCAACGCCGGCAACCAGCTTAAAACCAGCGGCTCCCTGATCCTGGAGAACAGCGTGCTGATCGGGAACTGCAATTTCTTCGCCGGAAAGGATTTTGTAACTACTGGAGCAGTGGACCACTGCCGCGCCACGGGCGTCGCGCTCTCCCTGGTGATCAATGACCAGCAGCGTGCTCTCCTGACCAACAACACCTTCACGGGCGAGGGGGACTGCTTGATCGTGCCGGAATGTGAACAGGGGCAGCGCTGCACACAACCAGGCACGATCATTTTGCGCAACAACCTCTTTCAAGGACAGCCTGATGCCATCCAGCAAGGGGAATTGGTCTGCCTGGTTTATGAAGAGAGTTTCCAGACGGACCCCTTCGATATGGATTACTCACTCATTGCCAGGGTTAAGGACGATGCCTGCCCTGGACCGAACGATATCTGCCTTGACGATTTGGGGTTGACCTCCATTGAACTGGATGATTTTGACCCCCGGCTGACTGGAGCCAGCCCGGCCATTGATGCGGGTTTATGGGATGTTTGCCCCACCCAGGACTACTGGGGAAACCCGCGCCCACAGGGTAAGGGCTGCGACATCGGCGCACATGAATGGACCCCCTGAGAGGTATGTGTACAAAACAATCCGTCTGTTTAATATTGGGCTCAGTTGAAAATGCAGGATATCCAAACAAAACCGGATATCCTGCCTATTTCTTAGTTCGCGAAATCTACTTAACTATCACAGGCAGGAAAAGAGAAAAAGAAAAGGTTGGGGGAGTGCCATATTCATAGGCACCCATATCACAGATGTAGACACCATTACCATCGCCATCAATCGGACGAAAGATACCCCGCTGGTCAGTTGGTGGGCATAAGTTTGGGCTGCCAGCATCTATGGCGGGGCTTCCAGGCAGGAGCGCATGCGTAAGGGTAAAGCCGCCGTTATCCTGGAGCGGGCCAAGGAGTGGGTTCTTATTGATAATGTCTGTGCCAGGGTATCCGCCTTGAATATTGCTGTAGGCTGCGGAAACCTGAGTGCCCGCAATCTCGGATGGAGAATTACCCCAAACGATCGAATTGGTGAGATTGAGTACAGCCGAAGCATTGTAAATCCCCCCACCAATCCCGTCGGCAGTGTTATTGAAAAATGTGGCATTGTCCAGGGTCATAATGCTATTCGTATAGTTTGCCAACCCGCCGCCAGCGTTATTTGATAAGTTGCCATAAAATGTCAGGTTCTCCGCAACGGGATCACTTGAAAAATTATACAATCCACCACCGCGCTCCGATGCTGTGTTTTCCCTGAAAAGCGTGTTTTTAATGATCGGTTCGCTGTGGTAGTTATACATTCCGCCGCCATGCCTGGCCGAGTTACTTGAAAAGGATAAATAGGATAATACAGGACTGCTGTCGACATTGTACATGGCACCACCGTAATCCACAGCCGTATTACCGGAAAAACAACTATATGTGATCTCGCTGTCTAATAATTTATAATTTGCCATGCCCCCACCCAGTATCCCTGCAGTATTATCGTTGAAAGTAACATCATTCATCACCAGGCTGCTCTCATAGCTGTACATGCCGCCGCCTTTGCCTGTTACCGTATTTCCTGAAAATGTGACATTTGTGAGGGTTTGCGTGCCCAAATAAGAAAAAATGCCGCCGCCATGGGGGGAAGAATTATTATCAAAAGTACAATTATCGAATGTTGGGCTGGCATATTCGCCATAGATCCCACCACCATAATCAGTAGCAACATTATTGGAAAATGTGATATCCGTAATGGTCGGTGCACCATATTGATTATACATAGCGCCACCAGTGGTAGCTGTGTTATTGTCAAAGCTGCCGTTGGTGATCGTAGGACTGCTGCTGAAGTTGCTCATGCCCCCGCCAAACCGTCCGGCAGTATTATTGGAAAAGGTGACATCAGAGATTATTGAGTCGCAATCTGAATGAAGCAGTCCACCGCCATGCTCACCTGCAGAATTGCCGACAAACTCAACACCTGTTAATGTGGGATCACTTGCCAGGGCATACATCCCGCCGCCATGCATCGTTGCTGAATTATTAGAAAAAGAGACGTCTGTCAAAGTGGAATAGCTCTTTGAATTAAATAAGCCACCACCGTACTCCGCTGAATTGTCCTTAAAGGCAACGTTTGTCAGCACAGGGTTGCTCTCATAACTGTAGATACCCCCGCCTTTAGCCTGAGCCGTATTCCCAACAAAAGTGATATTTGTCAGTGTTGGGCTGCCAAGATAAGTATAAAATCCAGCGCCGCTGTCAGCAGGAGATGCGCCATCCGCATACCCTGCTGTGATGGTGAAGCCATCCAGGATGGCTGTACTGTCAACACTATTACCCCGAACAACACGATAGCTGTTGTCACTGGGATCACCCGTCGCACCAATATCACCGCTCAGGATGGTTGGGTTGGTTTCCCAATCCCGCGAGTCCCAATCTCCGCCGCTGGCTGGAAAGCCGCCGTAGATAGCAACACCTGTTTTCATAACAAAGGATATCATGCGGTCGGAAAAAGTTGTCGGGAAATAAGTGCCTGCAGATGCATGAATCTGATCACCATTTGTTGATGCCGCGATAGCAGATTGTAAATCGCAGGCTGTCTCCCAGCTTAAACAGTCCCCCGATGCACCTGGTTTAGCATAGTGAATAATGTTATTCCTTTCACCATCCAGTGATGATCCTGCTGCGCTATTTATACCAAAAAATAAACAGACCATAATCTGGATAATGACCACTGAAATTTGCTTTTTTTGAATTTTCATGTAACAACCATGGCTGGCATAATCCAGCGAGGGTGAGAAATGATTGAAAATAGTGTGTAAAATGGAATGAGGTACTCAGTTGTGCTGCACACCAATAAAATAAAACCAGACATGAACATATTTTTATATCATAAATAATTAGCCGTTATTTCACCACTATAGAAAAGTGTAAAACAATATTTCCACATATTATGGATTGCATTCGACTTTTTGTAAACTATTCAGTAAATTAATCACTTCTTGTCTATTATAACCAGCAGGATGCTCCAATCCAGCGGAACGTTACCTGGACGCGATAGCGTGCAATCAATCCCATACGCCCAAGAAACTTAACGGAGCACAAGACCGGGGCCAATTCTCATTCGCATCAACCTCTTCCTGGGGCAGCCCAGCGATCGACGCCGGACTGATGTAAGTTTGCCCAGCTCAGGACAACTGCGGGACCCCACGCACTCAAGGTTCAGACTGCGATATCAGCGTGTAAGATTGGACCCCTTGAGGTTTTGATACATATTCTGATGAACTTCTAATTTGGGAATTTACGGGGGGCCGGTATGCCGTATGCACAATTCAAACCTGCGCCTGAATAGATCAGAGCCAGTTCCAATCGAACAACATATATAGAATTAATTTACGTAAGATCCAACAATCTTATAACAATAAATTCCTGGTCTATTACCAGGAATTTTTCTTATTGATTTGAGTAAAGAGGGTTTTAAATCACCCGTGCGGCTATTCTTCACCAACTGGTGGGTGAATCACAATACCAGTCGCTGTTTGATAAAGTGTACTTGTATCACAGGGAGAAATAATCGTAGCCTGTATTATCGCTCTACACCTAACAAAACGCCTATTATCCCTTTGCCACGTCTAATCGGCACCAGGCGTACAACGCATCATACAAATCAAATTGATGCTCAAGATTTTCAATGTCATCGGGATAACGCAGACTGTAGCCCACTGCAACAGCTTCCAACCCACGAGCGATGGGATCACTATCGATATCTTTTTCAACATCAGCAGAATGGACGATTTTTGCCATGCGCAATAGACCGGGTTCTCTTAATTTATATTTCAAAATAATCGACTCAAAAGAGCATCGATCTTCTTTGTGGCCTAATTCAACACCTGGAGCATCGAAGGGAATCGCACCAGTCTCTTGGGCGATTCGCTCGATTTCACTTTTAGGGACAAACAAAAACTCAGCTTCATTATCGATAAAGCGAGTGATCAACCACGGAGAAGCCACACGATCAACATGTACATGCGAGCGAGTTACCCATTTCATTTTATTTCTCCTTAATAGAAAGTATTTTTGGGAAAAAATTAATATGCATTTTTATGCCTTAGGTCACGACCAAACAAAAGGAAATAGACCGAACCAATTATACCAAAACCAAAGGCAACGAGAAAATTAACTGTGGGTGAGATGTTCCACAGGAAAGCTCCGCCGAATGCTGCCAGTGAAACAATAACATCTCGGATCATGTAATACAATCCGAACACACTGGCTTTTTTATCTCCTGGTGCCAGATCCATAATCAGCGCTTTGCGGGTTGGTTCGCCGAATTCCTTCAAACCACGGATGATGAAGGCTATGATCATTAATTCAAAACTGCGTGCCAGTAAAAGCACCAAAGGGAAAATGGTGAAGAAAATAAAGGTGATGAATATATAAGGTTTTTTTGTGTTCTTATCAGCCAGGTAAGCGACCGGGATATAAACCAGCATGGCCGTCACCATTTCAATTGTGGTCAAAATACCGAATTGAATTGGGGAGATCCCGTTTAGATTGACTGCCCATACCACCGCGAAAGCATACGGAATCTGTTCACAGAAACGGATAAGGATATCTGATATCAGCAGGTTGCGTAGGTCGGGAGTGATAAACCTGAAGAGTTTTACCGGGTTGGATTCGGCTTTCTTCTCTTTATGGTCATCCTTGATCATGATCTGCTGAAAAAACAACGCGATTATGCCCAAAATAAAAGCTGCCACAAAGGCATAACGGACACCGTTCTTATCCCCGTACATAGTGATCAGCATACCACCCGCCAAAGGACCTAGAGCCATTGGGATCCTGCGCACCAGTGAATGCATAGAGACACCCATCGTGCGCTTGTTGGAAGGTAGGGCAGCTGCTACTAAATCCATAGTTGCTGGCAAAGAAATAGCAGTCCAGGAAATGAAGAAAATCGCTCCTACAATAACTGCTTGCCAAGTTGTGAAGAGTATAACAATACTATACCCAAGCAGAGAGATCAGATTGAATACCAACAGGGCACGCTTGTAGCCCAGTTTATCACTCAGATACCCACCCGGGAAAGAGTACAACGCGCTTAACAAATTATCCATCCCATTCAGCAGACCAACCGCAATATTGCCGCCGCCCAAGGCCAAGATATATAATGGCAGGAAACGCTCAGCCATTTTTTCTCCCATGCCCACTAATATGACCATGACCAGCACGGCTACAACACTGCTCCTCAAACCGAGGAAGTCCAACAGGGGTCTGAGAGTTCTTTGCTTTCGTGGCTTTTGAGGGGAATCAATCATTTCTTACTATTATCCATAATTTAGGTAATACAAAGCTTATTACGTCTCAACTTGTAGGATGTAAATGACGCTGGTGACCAGCCCCAATGGCCCTACCACATTCTAAGCCAGTCCCACAATCAATGAGTTAGCCAACAAGACGGTGTATGCAGCTGCGGGTGCTGGTGGCCTGTAACCTGAAGCACTATGTGGTCGAATCTGATTGTACTACTTTCTCCATTTTTCGATCAATACTCTTGCCTCCTCAAGGGTCAGAAGTGGGCCCGGCACGCCCTGAGGGCAGTTCGACCTACGACCATGTGAATCCTTTCTCAACAAATCCGCAACTTGGACTCTTGTATGGTTAATGGCATGGGCAAGAGCTTGCCGAAACGCTAAGAACCGTGGTGGAGAGAGATGGAAATAATGAAAACCAGCGCAATCCCATTGATTCAGTTCTGGTACAATCCAGTATGATCCTGAAGGTTCCCAAACTGCTGAATTTATAGAAAGGATTGTGATGCAGCCCCAAATATTCCATTATGACCGCCTGGTAAAAAGCGAAGATTTGAACCACCACGGTACACTCTTTGCCGGCAGATCGGCGGAATGGTTCGTTGAGGCTGGTTTTATCGCCGCAGCGAGCGTCCTGCCCTCTCAAAATATCGTTTGTTTGAAGATCCATGGGTTAACCTTCACCCAACCCATTCAAGCTGGCGAGATTGCCCGTTTCAAAAGTAAGATCGTCCATACCGGGCGAAGCTCGCTGGTTGTGTCCATTCAGCTGAAAATCCAGAACCATGATGAACCCATCCTCACCGGCTTTATCACCTTCGTCAACATCAATGAAGGGGGCAAAGCAGAACCGCATGGTTTGGAACTTGAACTAATCTCAGCGGAAGATATCCTGCTCAATCAGCAGGCCAGGGCGCTGAAATAGAACCGCCCCCTAAACGACCTCTTCCCGACCCAGTTCAGCTCGTCCGCTGCATACGCGTCTGGCGCGCACACAGTACCCCAGTGTGCTGCTGGATATGATGGATGTTGGAAAATTGAAGCACCAGCTTGTCGAAGCGCAGCCTGTGCAAGCCCAACCTGGTACGCCCCACGGGCAGTTTGAACCTACGACCTAGCAGATAAAGGCTTTATTCCATCTCGGCTATAAAATCAATCTGTTGATTTAACGACCAAGCTCACCGGCGGTAAAGGAGCGCAGCGGAATTGCCGTCCGAGTGCAGCGTTTTGTTAGGTATTATCGTTGTGCACCACAGTTATGACTACGTTTCCCTTTTTGTGCCCTTTATCAACATATCTATGAGCTTCTACGATTTGTTCCAAGGGATAGCTTCTATCTATAACCGGTTTTAGCTTTCCCTCCTCAATAAGCTCCTTGAGGAAAATTAAATCTTCTGCCTTAATTTTTTCTAACCTGTTAGTGGAAAGAAAAATTCCATTTTTCTTTAGCAAGCCTTTACAACGTGAACGCGAAGTCTTACCTACCGCATCAAAAATAACATCATAGGTCTCACTGCTTTTGGTAAAATCCTCTTTAGTGTAATCTATTACTTTTTCAGCTCCCAGAGATTTCACCAATTCTAAATTAGTGGTGCTGCATACCCCGCTAACTTCTGCCCCCAAGTACTTGGCAAACTGTATCGCATAAGTACCTAAACTTCCAGAAGCTCCATAGATAAGGACTTTTTGTCCTTTCTGGATATTTACTTTTTGAAAAACCTTTATTATTGTAAGTCCTGCAGCAGGAACGGCGGCAGCTTCATCATAGGTGATATTGGCAGGTTTTATTGCCACTAATCCCTTTTTTTCAATCGTTCCTTCTTCAGGTTTTTCAGGTAGACATATGTACTCAGCATAAGCACCAAAACCAAAACCAGCAAATGCAAAAACCTTGTCATCTTTCTTGAATTGTGTGACATCTTTGCCGACTGCTTCAATTTCTCCTGCTAACTCCATACCTAATATAGGTGCTTTTTTTGGTTTCATGAGGCCAAATAAAAATCTTACAGCAAATGGGTCAGACTTTCGTATTCGAGTGTCTCCAATATGTGCTGTTGCTGCGTGAATTTTTATTAGCACTTCATTATCTTTTGGAACAGGTTTTTCTACCTCCTTGAGCTGAAGCACATCCGGTGATCCGTATTTTGTGCATACAATCGCTTTCATAAATATTACTCCTATATTACTTTGATCCGGTGATTTTCAGAATAGTATACCAGAATAGATCTTGCAAGCTTGCAAAACCTAACGTTAATTATGCTTCAAATGGAGAATAAAAGAATAAGTAGTTATCCTCTGTAGTTTATGACAAGGACTCTTATCTCAAGCTGCAAATATTATTATAAAAATGAGTGGTACTGAAAACGAGCGGATAAAAAGGCTATTCCAATTAGGTAATTAAGTATAACAATTTTCTGCAAGTCTTATGATATGGGATTATTTCACAGATGTAGAACATTCACCACCAAGACCAGGATCTGAGTAATCGTCCAAATTTAAATTTGAATAATCGTTATTATCATCATATGGTGGTTGAGAATTTTCCACATTAAAATTTAATTCACTAATTTCAATCGCTAAGTGATCAAGATCTGGGTAAATATCTGATAGCCGAACTCCTCTTTGTTTTAACGCTTCTCTAATTTTACACTTCTCAATTTTTGATATTCTAAATTTAATAATGAAATTGTCATTCTCTGAGTTCTGATCAAGAGGTTTATCAAATCCAAACAGCGTGAATCCTGATAATTGGGCTTGTGGACGATCATCAACTTCGGCTGGACGTATAGCAACAATTTTCTTGATTTCCTTTGAGGAATTCCCAAAGGCTCTATCTATAATATTTTTTGCTGGAGGGTTCTCTGCTACTAATAATTTATCTGAAAGATTCTGTGATTTATTTAGTAGGTATGGAGAAAGTGCAAAAAGTGCTCCGTCATCATCTTCT